>NZ_JBYLHY010000089.1:0-1138 GCF_057749925.1 Paenibacillus sp. sgz302191 | reverse complement strand
GGTTCTTCCCAGTTTAGCATGACAATAAGCCGTCAATCCTTGTAATAGAACCCCGAAGGGAGATATCTGGGATGACGGAAAACGATATTTTTAATAGAGCTTTGAATTTAGGGACAGGTTGGGAAGTATACAATGTCGCTTTCAAACCGGATCAAAAAGAACTGCGGATTTACATACGGACCGTGAACGGTAGTTTGCACACTTGCGGTACTTGTGGTAAACCAGATTGCCGGATTTATGACCACGGTAAGGAACGAGAATGGCGGCACATGAACTTCTTCCAATATCGCGCTGTGCTGATCGGCAAGCCGCCGCGTGTAGAGTGCGATTCATGCAATACGCCTAAAACAGCCGAACTTTCGTGGGCCCGCGAGCGTTCCGGCTATTCGTTGTATTTTGAAGCCTTTATGGTGTTGCTCGCCAAAGCTATGCCAATGAACGAAGTTTCCAGACTGCTCGGAGAGCATGACACCACTTTATGGCCGATTTTGCACCATTACGTGGATGAAGCGCGGAAGGAACAAACGTGGGAAGAGGTTAAGCGTATTGCCATAGACGAAACCTCTCGGGCGAAAGGACACGAGTACGTCTCTCTGGTCATGGACTTGGATACCCGTAAAGTGCTTCACGTGGCGGAAGGGAAAGATCAACGGACATTGTTTGACTTTAAAGGCCAATTGCTACAGAAATGCGGCCACCCGGATGATATTGAAGAATTATGTATGGATATGTCACCGAGCTTTATTGCCGGAGCGAGGAATTTTTTTCCGAACGTCGAAATAACCTACGATAAGTTCCATGTCATGAAAGTGATCCATACGGCTGTAGACGAGACAAGACGAAAAGAACAACGAACGGTAGCCGAACTCAAGGACAGTCGATACGCTTGGCTGAAGAACGAAGAAAACTTAACCGCTAAGCAAAAGGAAAAACTGATTAGCCTCAAGGATGAAGACCTGAAAACAGCAAAAGCGTATCACTTGAAGCTCACCTTCTCGAAGCTGTGGGAGCAGGAAACACCGGAGAAGGCAAAACTGTTCCTGGACAGTTGGTACTACTGGGCGACGCACAGCCAAATCCCTGATATGGTGAAGGCTGCGAAAACCATTCGTCAGCATGAAAAAGGAATCTTACGATG
>NZ_JBYLHY010000088.1:0-1176 GCF_057749925.1 Paenibacillus sp. sgz302191 | reverse complement strand
CCAATGTTGTCAGGTTAAGCGGTTATAGCCCCCGCCGCTTGGTCTTCGTGAATTTGTTAGCTTTTGTCTGTTTGTTCCGTTTGAAAGAGCGATCCTTCACTATGGGGACGATGTTGCGCTGAAGCTCCTCCAAAAATCGGGCGTGCAGGTCGTCCCTTTTCGTATCGTCTTCTTCCAGCATCATTTCGATGAGCCGATTGCGCAATTTGCCGACCAGAATATTTTTATTGATCCGGTACTCTGTGTATTTCAGATGCTCAGTTCGCTTGCTTTCCTTCATCTGCGTTTCGGCTTCTTGTTCCAATATAGAAGCCATGTTGCTCAGCAGCACCGCTGCGTAGAAATCCTGTTCAATGATCGGAGGCTTTTGTCCCGAAAAATTCTCAATCTCAAACTTATGCTTCAAATCGTCGAAACGCGTTTCAATCCCCCATCTTTTGAAATACAAGGGCTTGCTCGCTGCGTAACTCAGTTCGTCAGCGCTAACGTTGGTTAACAGGATTTCCGTTTCGCCGGTAGATAGTTCCACTTTCAGTACCCGAACTTTCAGTATTGTTCCCGGTGGAATGCTTTTCCCTTGCTTCTTCAGTTCTTTGGCTCTGGCTTTCGTGATTTCGATCGTCACGACTTCATCCGGCAGTGTCGTGTTTACAATTTCTTTGTAAAATGACCCTTGAGCCCGCATCAAGTAAAAGATGCCTTTTTCCTGTAAATACAGCATGAACTCCGCTGACGGGTAGCCGCGATCAAACAAGATCAGATTCCGAACAGGCGTGGTTTCAAGACTCAACAGGTGTTCTACGTTCCGTTTGGCCAGATCCCGTTCATTATCGTCATAACGGCTTAGGCAGGTACTAAGAACCAGTTTGTTCTCTAAATCGTACAGATGGGAAGAGAGTGCCCTGGCTATACGAAACCCGACTTTGTAAGTCGTCGTGTATCCATACACGTTTCTGGTTTCAGATGTATTTGGCAATTCCATCACGCTGCCGTCCATAGCAAGCAGTCGAAATCCATGATACGTTTTGAAATCCCCGTCTTCGTAAAACGCCTGAACCAGTTCGTCATTTAGCAAGGTGAACGCGGCCGGGGAGAGCTTTTGTCTGGCCTCGGAAAAGGACTGTTTCGTATACGTTGTCGTTGTCGCCTCTTCTGGCATGAACATCTCGCGAAATT
>NZ_JBYLHY010000087.1:0-1229 GCF_057749925.1 Paenibacillus sp. sgz302191 | reverse complement strand
ACTAGTACAGCATCAGATTTAAAATAGTCAATATGTGGAAATTATGATATAGTCGAAGAAAAAAGAGGAATCGACTATGAAAAAACGAGAGTATGCCGTCCAATTAACTCCTGATGAACAAAAGAAGCTGCATGGCATCTGCTCCAAAGGAAAGGCAACCGCCCGTTCGATCAGACGTGCGCAAATCCTGCTCGGAGCGGACGAAAATCGCCCGGAGGGCAAACTTACGGATACCGAAATTGCCAAACAGCTCCACATTCACACCAACACCGTCCACCTGGTTCGTAAGGCCTTTGCGCAGCGAGGGTTGCAAGCCTCCCTGGAAAGAAAGAAGCGGACCACTCCTCCCAATCCGCCGAAGGTGACCGGGGAATTGGAAGCGAAGATCATTGCCTTGTGTTGCAGTGAACCCCCTGCGGGAAGGAGTCGTTGGACGCTGCGTTTGCTTGCTGATCGAGCGGTCGAACTACAGTATATCGATAGCATCTCTTACGACACGGTAGATCGTATTCTAAAAAAAGCGAACTTAAGCCTCACCTCAAGAAATGTTGGTGCATCCCGCCCGAGCAAAACGCGGCGTTCGTAGCGGCGATGGAAGATGTGCTGGACGTGTATCATGAACCCTACGATGCCAATTGCCCCGTCATTTGCATGGACGAAAAACCATTTCAACTTCTCGATGAAGTCCGGGAGCCGATTCCCATGAAACCTGCCAAACCACTCAGGGAAGACAGCGAATACGAGCGAAACGGGACATGCAGCATTTTCATCTTTACGGAGCCGTTAGCGGGCTGGCGGCATGTAGAGGTACGGAAGCAACGAGCCCGAATCGACTGGGCGGAGCAGGTTCGAGAGTTGCTGGAGGTCCACTACCCCCATGCTCCGAAGGTCAAGCTCGTCATGGATAACCTGAATACGCATTCCATCGCTTCCCTCTATCAGGCGTTTGAGCCGGAAACAGCACGTCGTTTGGCGAAACGACTGGAGATTCACTACACCCCCAAGCATGGAAGTTGGCTCAACATTGCGGAGATAGAACTCAGCGTCATGACCCGCCAGTGTTTAGGCCGTCGGTTTCCTTCTATCGACGAATTATCCGAGGAGCTGTCTGCCTGGGAGCAAGGTCGCAACTCGAGTCAAAAGGGAGTCGATTGGCAGTTTACTACCTCTGACGCCCGGATCAAATTAAAACGTCTTTATCCACAATTTAAAGACTGATGATGTACTAG
>NZ_JBYLHY010000086.1:0-1301 GCF_057749925.1 Paenibacillus sp. sgz302191 | reverse complement strand
CGAGACGGTACAGTTCGAGGTTAATGGGCAGTCCTACTTGGCGATTCAGAGCTACATTCCATCGATCGACGTACATCTGGTCAATATGGTTAGTCTTGCGGACACGATGGAAGGCATTCACCATTCGAGAGTTCGTTATATTGTACTCATTTCGTTACTAGCGGCATTTCTCGTACTGCTGTCTTACTCGATGCAGGCGATGATTTTGCGCAGGCTTAAGGTGTTAAGAGAATCGATGAAACAGGTAAGAAGCGGTAACTTTGACGTCGAGCTGCCGCCGATTACCGGTACCGATGAGGTAGGAGAGCTGGGCTTGCATTACCGCAATCTCATTCTGAAGATTAACGAGCTCATTCAAGAGCAGGCAGCTAGGCAGGCGGCAGGCAAAGAAGCCGAGCTTCGGGCGCTGAAGAACCAGATCGATTCCCACTTCCTCTACAATACGCTGGAGAACGTCAAGATGCTGGCGGAGATTGAAGGGCAGTTCCTTATATCGGACATAATGACCTCGCTAGGCGGTATGATGCGGTATTCGATGGAATGGAAGCGGGATCACGTGATGCTCAGCGATGAGATTCAGCAGGTCCAGCATTATGTATCCGTCATGAACATCCGTTATGATGGAAGACTTGATCTCCGATTGTCGATTGCACCGGAATGTCTCGAGCAGGAATCGCTCAAAATGTCACTGCAGCCCGCACTCGAGAATGCAATCAAGCACGGGATGAGCCAAATGCATTCCAGCAACGGAAATCTGGCCGTTACGATCTCTGCCGTCCGGCGTGATCAAGCTTGTGTCATAGAGATCACTGACAACGGCCGCGGCATACCGGAAGAGAAGCTGGGCTTATTGAATCGGATGCTCCGAATGGAAGAGTCCGCTTACCAGGAGGCCCGGCAATTATTCGTTCGCAACAATAGCCACGACAGCAATGGAATCGGTTTGCGTAATGTGGACCAACGCCTAGTGATGAGCTATGGGACGGAATATGGGATTCAGATCGAGAGTAAGGAAGGGAGCTATACACGAATAATCATGACTTTGCCGTATCGGGTCATGGGAGGGGAATTAGACATCTATGATTAGCTTGCTGATCGTCGACGACGAGAAGATCATCCGGAGGGGCTTGCAATCGATGATAGAGAGGCAGTTTCCTAATCTGTTTAACTGCCGATTTGCCGAGAATGGACAAGAGGCGCTGGAGCTGCTTCGCCATGAGCCTGCGGATATTATGATCACAGATATCCGAATGCCAATTATGGATGGGTTCGAACTGCTCGATCAGCTGCAAGGCCACCCG
>NZ_JBYLHY010000085.1:0-1310 GCF_057749925.1 Paenibacillus sp. sgz302191 | reverse complement strand
ATCATTGAACGTCAAGCGAAGCGTATTGAAGAACTGGAACATCGTGTTCAGGATCTCGAACGTCAGCTCGGTCAAAATAGCAATAACAGCAGCAAGCCGCCTTCCAGCGACGGGTTTCGGAAAGTCAACAACCTCCGCCAATCCGGTGGCAAAAAGGGAGCGCCTAAAGGCCATCGCGGGCAGACACTGCATCCCGTGGCACAACCCGATGAGATTCGGGTTTATCCGCATCTGACGTGCACTTCCTGCCAGGCGTCTTTGGCAGATGTCCCGGCTCATGGGTTTGAAGCGCGACAAGTCTTCGACCTGCCTCCAGTGAAGTGGATTGTCACCGAACACCGGGCCGAAACGAAATGCTGCCCGTCTTGCATGAGCACAAGTACCGCCGTTTTTCCCGAACGTATCCAAGCTCCCGTTCAGTATGGTGAAACGCTGCCGGCCTGGACCAGCTATCTAAGCGTCTACCAGTTGTTGCCCTTGGCACGGATTGCCCAGCTCTTCGAAGACTTAACCGGTCATGGCCCCAGTGAAGCCACGCTGCTATCGCAACTGCAGCAGATGTATACCGCCTTGGCACCTGTGGAAGAGCAGATCCGCCAGCACCTGCTCGAAAGCCCGGTCATCCACGCGGATGAGACCGGTTTTCGCGTGGGCGGCAGCGGGGTCTGGATGCATGTCGCGAGTAATGGTGAGTACACACAGCTAACCGTTCACAGTAGTCGGGGGACCAAAGGAATGGCCGAGGGAGGCATCCTGCCCATCTACAAGGGGACGGTTGTCCATGACTGTTATGGACCGTACTTCAATCAAGCGCTGGTTTTCTTCCTTCACGCCCTGTGCAACGCCCATCTTCTTCGCGAATGTCAGGGAATCATAGAGAACGACAAGCACCAGTGGGCAACAGACATGAAGACGTTGCTGCAAGAAAGCTGGAAGATGACGCGTACAGCCCGTGAATCCGACACGCCCCTCACGGAGCCCGTCATCACCGAAATTGAGCAGCATTATGACGACATTCTCGCTCGCGGCAGAGAAGAATGGAGCAAGGACCTGGTTGCCAGGAAAGAGGGCACACGTGGCAGACAAGCCAAAGGGAAGGCTGGAAATTTAGCGGAACGATTCGAAACAAAGAAATCCGCTGTTCTTGCCTTTCTTCGAGATGCCCGCGTGCCGTTTGACAACAACCAAGCCGAGCGGGATATTCGCATGGTCAAGGTGAAAACCAAAATTTCCGGTGCATTCCGTACGCCCGCAGGGGCTAGGCAGTTTGCCCGCATTCGCTCGGTCATCTCTACCCTTCTTAAACAAGA
>NZ_JBYLHY010000084.1:0-1388 GCF_057749925.1 Paenibacillus sp. sgz302191 | reverse complement strand
TGGATGGAGCCAAACGCTGGCCTTGTTCAATACAGCGGCGGTAATGAGGTCAAGGTGCCAAAGCTGACTATGGATGCAATGGGAAATTATGACCGTACAACAGGTTTTGTGGACGGCGCTGTAACGTTCGGTTACGAAACACGCACACTCACACAGGATCGTGGCCGTACCTTCCAAATTGACCGTATGGACGTTGACGAGACGGCTTTTGTTACAACTGCCTCGGCTATCATGGGTGAGTTCCAGCGTACAAAAGTTATCCCGGAAATCGACGCCTACCGTTATAGCAAAATTTCAGCTATCGCGGCAGCGGGGGGACGTTCTGGAACGTATACGCCGGATGCGACCGATATCCTCAAGAAATTGAAACAGGATATCATCAACATCTATGATTTGCTCGGGGAAGTGCCGCTCGTGATTTCCATGAGTACTCAGGTTTCCGGCATCCTGGATACTACCCCCGACTTGGTGAAGCAACTGAATGTTGTAGATTTCACTCAAGGCGAGATCAAGACCCAAATCAAGGGCATTGACAACAATCCAATCATCAAAGTGCCGTCTGCTCGCATGAAGACTGCGTATGTGTTCCGGGATGGTAAGACAGCAGGCCAAGAGGCAGGCGGGTTTACGCCGGCAACGGGCGCGAAGGATATCAACTGGATCATCACGCCACGCAGCGCACCGATTGCGATTTCGAAAACAGACAAAATTCGTATTTTCGAGCCGGACACGAACCAGCGGGCAGATGCATGGAAGATTGATTACCGCAAGTATCATGACCTTTGGGTCCTTGACAATCAGTTGCCGTCGATCTACGTCAACATTAAACCATAAGGAGGCGCCGCATGTTTGAATTGCAGAGGGAAAATGTTGTCCGCATTGTAGCGACGGAACATGAGCGGGACAAACTCATCCGGGAGGGCTTCACAATAGTGGAGCCCGAGCCGGACAATGAAAAGCCGATCGATGAAATGAAGGTTGATGAGCTGAAAGAATATGCACGCCTCCATAATATCGACCTTAACGGCGCAACGCTTAAACCGGATATCTTGGCCGCGATTACAGCGGCGCAGGGCGGCGGCGGGAATGACCATTGATGAATACCTTGCCAAGCTGAAAGGGCTTCTAGGTTTTCCGCCTGATGACCCAACGAAGGATGTACGGCTCACATTCACGCTAGAAACGGTCATACAGGCTGTATTAACGTATTGCAACATATCCGAGATTCCCGCAGCCCTTGAGAATGTGATCCTTCAAATCTCAGAGGACCAGTACCGCACTAAATACGCGACTGAGTTCCCCGAAAGGAAGGTTGTACAGAGCGTCAAGCGCGGCGACGTGCAGACAAATTTCGCTTCGGTGCAGCCGTCCGTGAAGAGTGGCCCGGG
>NZ_JBYLHY010000083.1:0-1453 GCF_057749925.1 Paenibacillus sp. sgz302191 | reverse complement strand
GGCTCTTCGCTCTACTGGATGGGTAATGCCACATAAAATAGGATCATAGTTACCTCGGCAATTACGAGTTTCTTAAAAAATGGTATAAAAGGGAAAAGGGTTAGAGACGGATTTAGGACCTGCGTGCTGAGAGCTCCGGAATCCGGAGTTTGTTAGCGGTCATGTAAACCATGGCAATTAGATTCTGAACGTTTCTGTACCCACGAGCTTTTCGTTTGGCTGCTTGAATGAGGCCATTAATGCCCTCGAGCAAACCGTTCGTCATTCGACTGTGGAACCAACGTAAGATACCCTCTTCATGTTGTTTGATTGTTTTGGCTAAATGCACCATGGGGGCAAGCTTTGAGCGGGTCGCCCAGCCGATCCATTCCCGCAGATAAACATCCGCTAATATATGTGGGGTCGTCCACAGATCCTGTAGAGCCAGTCTAAGACGGTACGCTCGCCCTGTCTGCAGGTTGCTGTCTTTCAAACGCAGCAAGGTTTCCTTTTGCTCGGCTTTGAGATTGTTTTCGTTCTTTAACCAGATGTATTTCGTACGTTTCAGTTCAGGTTTTTGCTTTTGCTCTTGAATTCGCACTTCATCTACGGCTTCGCCGACCAGCTTCATCACATGGAATTTATCAAACGTGATCTCCGCGTCAGGAAAGTACGCTTCAACACCGCTGATAAAAGCAGGCGACATATCGCAGCAAACCTCTTCAATCCGCTTCGCAGATGCGCCTTTTGAGGCAAGATGTGCCTTGAAACGTTCGAGCGTGTCCATCCCTTTGCCTTCGGTGGCAAACAGGACTGTTTTACGATCCACATCTACGAACAGGGTGATGTAACGATGTCCGCGCCTTGAAGATGTTTCATCGATGGCTATTCGTTTGACATCTGAGAGATCGAGTTCGTCCATAGCTTTATCCACGTAGTGATGGAAAATACGCCACATCCGCGTGTCATGCTCACGGAGTTCACGGGCCGCTGCGTTAACAGGCATTTCAGCCATTAACCGCATTGCCCAAGCCTCGAACAGCAGCGTAAAGTGGGATTGAGGTCTGGACCATTTCACAGATACTTGGGTCACTTTGTTGCATACGTTGCATTTTACTCGCGGCATTCTGGCATGCATGAACGTTTTCCAGTCCCAGAAATCCAAGTGCCGCCAGTGTTTTTTCTCCGTGTCATAAGCTTTGCAGGCTGTCCCGCATAATGGACAGGAAAAGATCGCTCCTCGTTCAAAATCAATGAACAAATGCCAGGCATGATCCTGATCGTCAAACTCTATATGCGTTAGCTTCCACGGCTCTTCCAGTTGTAAGGCTACTTTGAACATTTCCGAAATCATATTGTCACTGCTGCTCATTGAGGTCCACATTAGTCATCCCGCCCTATTAATCGTCTTACTGGACAGTATTGACTATTTTTCTATTACACAGACATTAGCCATGAACTATAGCGATGAAGC
>NZ_JBYLHY010000082.1:0-1512 GCF_057749925.1 Paenibacillus sp. sgz302191 | reverse complement strand
TTTCAAAATGTTCCTAAAATTGTATTTTATTGATACTTTTATCTGGTGGATCATTAAAAAATCTCCTATTGTGAATGTAGAGGGCGTGTTACCCACTCCATTTACAAAGGAGACCAGCATGGGTAACGATAACTCAAATACCGTCATCAGTCAATGTCTTGAATGGTTGAAAATCCCCGAATTTGTTTGTGTTTTTCTCGATTATCACAAGCAGAAGTGTAATCTCACTGCTTCATTCCGCTTACTCGTCGAAGCGCAGTTGTCCGACCGAAAAGACCCCGATTGCATTGTCGAAAATCTTCGGGATAGCCCGGAACTTCAGGCACTCACGGGACTGACGTCGCTTAGCGCTTCCCAGCTTTCTCGCAGATTATCTGAACTGCCAACCTGGTTGCTCCAATACCTGTTCGAAGACATCACTCGCCGTATTCGCGATACCCTGCATCTGTGTGAGAGCAGCGGGCTACAAAAAGAATTAGTCCCCCTATCCATCATCGATTCCTCTTCGATCACACTCTCGAGTCATTTTGGCAAGTGGGCGTTCGTCGACCAAGAAAAGAATCAGGTAAAGCTGCACCTGAGCCTGAGCACACAATGGCCGCATCTGGCGATTCCCAGTAAAGTCGTGTTGTCGACGGGAGCCGTGGCGGATAAAGAAGTTGCGATCGAACTGGTTACCGAGCAAGGAACAACGTACGTGATGGATCGCGGATACATCAACTACGCTCACTACAAGAAGTGGCTCGAAGCAGGGATCTTCTTTGTCGCTCGCGTTCAGAAGAACAGTAAAACTCAGATCTTGGAGACACGTGCACTCCCGGCAGAGGAAGCTCATTTGCGGCTGGATGCGGATGTCCTCATGGTTGTTCCGAACAAGCCTGATCAGACCATGAGGCTGCGTTTAGTGGAGTTCAAGGACGACAAAGGCCATACGTACCGCCTGATCACAAGCCGCTGGGACCTAACGGCACAGGAGATCGCGGATATCTATCGCGCCCGCTGGGACATCGAGTTATTTTTCAAATGGATGAAGCAGTACTTGCGACTCGCTAAACTGTACAGCAACAAGCCTTCTGCAGTATGGAACCAAATTTATATAGCACTCATCGCCCACGCCTTGTGTGTCTTGGTGAAGCTTCAAACGGGTACGAAACAAGGACTCTGCAAAGTGCTGAAGCTAATGCGTCAGTACATGGCCAAGAGTTGGGAGAAACTGCTTGACGCCTTGTTCCGGAAACCGACGAAGCCTTCAAAAGGCCGTCAGAAGAAGCCGAAACGAGGACGCTCAAGAAGCTCCCCAAAGAAGCACGTGGCGCAAAAGTTGGTGCTGACTAACGAATTCAACCAATAATTGATATATTGCCTAAAAATGGTAACCCCCTCGATCAATAGGCCATCGACTTTTTAGCCCATTTGCCGGAAGTAGCAAATGGGAAAATAAGTATCTAATAACTCAAAAAGAAACTTAACCATTTTAATCCAGTCGATGTTAGCTTCTTTGCAAAGCTAGTG
>NZ_JBYLHY010000080.1:0-1559 GCF_057749925.1 Paenibacillus sp. sgz302191 | reverse complement strand
TTCAGGCTGTTGAGAAACCCCTGTTTGTTTACGAAAGCATAACGAATCATTTGGAAAAAAAGTATTTCAGGGGGGGAAATGAGGGTTTGAATGAGGTCTGTACCTCATCCTGCTTTCTTGGAGAGGTGGAGGGCTATCTTTTTCATGTTCTGTGCAGTTGCGGTTAGGAGCACTTGCATCTGCACCTTGTCTCTCCCCCGAAATCGGCAATAGCGAAGTCCGTGGAGCACTTTGGCGTCCGCGAAACTTCGCTCGATGGTCTGGCTTCGTAGGTTGTAAAGCACCTTACCGCTATCACTTTGTCGATTCAGCTTTACCCGTTCTTTACTATCTTCCCATATATGTCTCTGAACGGTTCGCTGATTCGATTTGTTCGTGGTGCACGATGTCAGAAATGGACATTCCGAGCATACTTTCGGATCCGACTTGTAGTCCCGGTAGCCATCTCGATTCGTGGTTCGGTACGTCAATTCCTGATGATTCGGGCAGATGTACACGTTTTTCTCGGCATGGAATACAAATTGTCCCTTTGGAAAAACGCCATGCTCCCTGGAACCTCGCTCCGGGATGACGGCCATGATGTTCAACTGAGAAGTTTTGTGGCAAATATAAGGCGTCATATATCCAGAGTCAACAGCAACTGCTTCCAGTGTAGAATGAAACCCAAACTTGTTGATTTGATGCTGCAAGCGATCTATGTATACGACGGAATCATGGACGTTACCAGCGGTCACATGACAGTCGGTAATGATGCCTAATTTCACATCGACGGTGCGATGATCGAGGTAGTGGAATCCTTCGGGTTTTCCATCCCGTTTCAAATACCCGCTTTCCGGATCGGTCAAACTAACTTTTATTGTTTTTTTGTCCACCTCCTTTTTGGGAAGCGGAGGCTTTTTTCCGACTTGTTCCCGATCCTCGTTCACCGCCCGCTCGAGCTCTTGGATATATTCCTCAGGGGTGCATTCGACTTCCCGTTTTTCACATTTACTATTGTTGGCGTTGGCTTTGATGTGTGTGGAGTCGGTCACGAGCACGCGGCCTCCGACCATATGATGGTCGATGGCTTGCTGGACGATCTGGTCGAAGATATCTTGGAAAATGGTCGTATCCTTGAATCGATGCTTCCGATTCCAGCTAAACACGGAGTGATCCGGCGCTTTGCCTGATAGCCCAAGTCGAAGAAACCAACGGAACGAAAGGGTATCATTGACCACTCGCTCTAGCTCCCTTTCCGAACGAATGTTATAGAGATATCCGATGAGAAGCATCTTAAAAAACACAATAGGGTCAAGAGAAGGACGGCCATTCGACTCACTATAATAAGGGCGAACCTTTTCAAGAATAAAGCTAAAATCGATATGCTTTTCGATATGGCGAAGTAAGTGATTGGGTGCGACCATATGTTCAATACACACCAATTCAAAATCGAGTTGAGGATTAGGCTCGTTCGTGTAAAGCATAGACACACCGCGCTTTCCATGGAATACTCACAAGAATATTATACCATATTAACGCGGTGAATTGGTGAATTCATGAGACTTTCTCAACAGCCTGAC
>NZ_JBYLHY010000008.1:0-327442 GCF_057749925.1 Paenibacillus sp. sgz302191 | reverse complement strand
TACGATTTGGCATGGCCTAATGCGTCCGTCTCCTTGACTTTCTCGCCCGCCGGATTGTATTGGTACAGAGCGGTGAACCTCTCCGGCTTGTTCTGTGCGGCGATCTCCGGGTCCACCGTGCGGATGAGGTGTCCGGCCAAATCATACGTGTACAGCCAGCCGTACCGCTCTTCATCTGTGCTGCCCGAAAGATACCCTTTCGCATCGATCTTTTTGATTACATTGTTGTTGGCGTCGTACATGTTGCGGGAGATAACAATGCCGTAAGGGTCGGTCACCATGACAAGACGGTTCAGCTTGTCATATCCGTACGTCATGCTGTTGTTCCGGGCATTCGTCTCCGCAAGCTTGTTGCCGGCCAAATCGTATTTGTATGTGAACGTATGCTGCTCAGGGTCCGTAACCTGTTCGACGCGGTTTAAGGCGTCAAAAGCGTACCGTGTGACAAAACCTCTCTCATTCCGCTCCGCCACGCGGTTGCCGACTTTGTCGTAGGTGTATTGCTTGTAAACGTCGGCTCCGTTCACCTTGCGGATCACTTTATCCACGCGGTTCAGCGCATCGTATGTGTAGGCGATGATATACGGCTCCTGCTCTCCCCCCGCATACCGGTACGCCCGCGGATCGATTTGCTTCGTACGGTTGCCGAGAACATCGTACTCGTAACCGGTTATGATGCGGATTTTGCCCGCATATTCGGCATCCCGCAGCGCCGCGGCGTCACTCAAGCTTGCCGCATCCAAATCCGCTTCATCCGCCAGCTTGATCCGCTTCACTAACCGATTCGAGCTGTCATACTCGAGCTTCTCCACATCGTAAACCGATGTTTCCCGCAGCTTCTGCGTCTTGACGAGATTGCCGTTCTTGTCATAATCGCTTTGCGTATAAGCGCCGCTGTTGTCGGAAACGGTTTTGAGCAAATTGTTATCGTAGTACGTATAGGTCGTTTCCCGCAGGAACGCCGCATCCTTCGAACCTGTCACGGTTTTCTTCAACAGATTCCCCACGGCGTCATACGCATACGTCTCTACGGTATACATGGTGCTGCCGCTTCCGTCCCGGTCGGTCGGCGTTCTTTTGACAGTCAGCCTGTTCGCTGCGTCGTATCGGAGAAGCGTCACGCTGCCTCGCTTATCTCTGAAAGAGACAAGGTTGCCGACCAGATCGTACTTGCTTTCCGTGTAATCGCCGTACGGGTCTTTCACCGTCTTTTCTTTGCCGAAAGCATTGTATGTGTATGTGACCGTATTGCCTAATTGATTCGTTTCGGCGATTTTGCGGCCCAGCCCGTCATACGCGTAGGCGATTGTTCCCCCGTCGGCAAATGTTGCCTGGCGCAGCGTGCTGTCGGCGTTGTAGGCATAGCTGGTCTCACGGCCCAGCGCATCCACGGTTCGAATCACGTTGCCAAGCACGTCATAATCGTAATCTGTACTATTTTGCAAAGCATCTGTCTTGCGAACCACGCGTCCCAGCCCGTCGTAGGCAAAAACGGTTCCCGCAGACGTCTGCATATCCCCTGTATATCTCAATCCGTCCGCGATTTTGCGGATTTGCCCGCGAGCGTCGTACTCCATATATTCGATGCCGCTGCCGTCAGGCGAGAAGGTAGCTGTCCGGCGATTCATCGCATCGAATGCATAGGCCGTACCCGCCAAGCTTGTGACTGAGTCAGGGTTATCGTATGCCGGATCATATTGATTCGGCATCACTTGCTTGATCAAGTTGCCGACAGCATCATAGACGTATCTCGTTGTCGCCAGGGAGCCGTCCGCAGCCGGCGTCTTTTTGCGGATCACCCGGTTCAGCGCGTCGTACTCATACACGATGGAGACGCCCTTCACATTCTGTTCTTCCAGCAGATTGCCGTTCGCGTCGTAACGATACAGAGCCGTTCCTTGCAAGGAGTCGATCTTTTTCACCGGTCTTTTGTCAAAATCGTACTCAAATTGCGTAGAACGCCCTTGCGCGTCCGTCTGGCTCTTCAAACTGCCGTTTTTGTAATAACTATAGGCAGTGGTAGAAAGAACCCGATCCGTATAATCATTGTCGTATTTAGCGCCGGACAAGTAGTCGAGACTAAGGTCGGAGGTCTTTACAAGCAAGGACTCCCCGATCAATTGAGACCTCACGTCGTATTCATACCTTCTGACGTTGTCATCGCCGTCCGTTACTTTTTGCAGCTGCAAGGTCCTGTTCCCCGTAGGCATAGGCTTGGATCATTCGGGTTTTGCGGCGCTTGCAGGCTGCGAAGCGCTGAAAATAGCTCTTTACGTCGGTAGCACAGTACAGCGGTGGATAAAAAAGAACCCCCAAGAGAGTTGTAGCTCACTTGGGGTAGATGCTCGGTTCAGCTAGATAAGCTTTACCTTGTTCGAATTAAATACCAGTTGTTGTTTGAAATTTACTCCGTTTCAAAACGACGCTGCTTACTGAACTTCTCTATCCAGCCGCCTGGGTGTTCTACAGAATGGAATCATAATAACCCTTCTCGAAAACAATTACCCCTTCTACAGGCTCTATTGGTTCCTTTTCAGCAACTGGAGCATATACTCCAAATCCACACTTTATGGAAGTAAAACCATCTACATCACATATTAGCGCATTATCAAATTGCGTTATTATATCCCTGACTTCCGCATAAGATTTACCGAGAAGGCTATACCCATTAAAAATTACTGAAGCAGGAGAGAAAAACTCAATAGCATTACATACCCCTGGTTTTCTATAGTACACATGGCACCATTCGTAAGCGTCTGTTTCAAAATCAGCAGTGTTAGACTTACGAAATTTTTCAGGATGAGAATTCAGTACTTCTTGGACTTCCTCTGAAGTCATTCCAAGCAAGATACTTCCGGCTCCGATATAAGGATTTATTACAAATTCCATGGTCATCCTCCTCATTATCCCTTAAATTTTGGGATTTCTTCAGTCTCCTGGATGAATTAGGCTATAGTGACAGAGGCGGGGATTCCCGTCTCTGCCTATGATTGCATCGCATAAGGGGCCATTTGCTCGATTGACTTTCGCGAAGGTCGCTAGCCTACTTTAGTGAAGATAACTCGCTACTGCGTTATCTCTTGCCCGTCTAGCATCATCCACGCTGTGAATAAGCACTTTGTTTCCGCAGGAAACAGGTGCTTATTCACACGCGCTGCTGTGTGCATATCAAGCGCATTTTCAATTTCAAAGCAATTATAGCGCTAGGTTGTCCCATGCGCATTTACAACCGTCAATGTGTCGCTATTATCATCATAATGACAAACCCGAAGTTGCACCGGGAATTAACTCCTCACGTTGGCTCATGACCTCAATCATTAAATTGGCTCCAAGCCTGAATCCATGCAGAAAAGCCGCTTCAACATGCATACTATCAACGCTGTCGCACAGGTCAAAATACTCCTCCAACTCACGAAACGTTTCCTCACCTAATCGTTCTCGCCATTGCTTTGTCTGTGCAGCCACTTGTCGGCTTAGGGGACGATATTCAGGATGAGACGGTACAATCACCTCATCGGGATGAAGTTGTCCACGGTACAGGGCTTCCAGAATCGTTTTCATGTTCATCCTCCCATAATTGTCAATCGCGTCGCTTGAATGAGATTTCTGCACATGGTAGGATATTTATGCAGTCTGCTTATTCAAGTGGTTGCGGGATAGGAAGTGGCATTGTTCTTCGTCGGACGCGCCGCTTCCTTCTTTATTTTTGGAGCTCGTCATACACCTTCTCAATCCCTTTGCGGACGATATCTGAACGTGTCGTATTCAGCTTCTCGGCGGAAGCATCGAGCTTGCTCATAATTTCCTGATCGACACGTATCTTAATCGTTTCGCTCTTGGGATTGTCAGATGGTGGACGCCCCATCTTTTTGGAGGACATCGCTTCACCCCACTTTTTGTCCCAACAATAATATATTATTGTTGGGACAAAAAGTCAATGCAATCATCCCGTTACTCGCTGCTTTCTTTCTTGGCAGGTTAGGTATTTTTGTTACGAGACTGCTGTCTCGTGGTATAGCAAGCGGAGATTTTATCGGGAAAGTGAGGCGCTTAATTTGCCGCCTTTGGAACACGATTTATCAATAAACGAGCGTATCCAAATTGCAATGATTTACAAAGAGAATCCAGAAGTGCCTAAGAAACATTGTTATGAATGTAGGCGACCTCTTGAACCAATAACCTTCGGCTATGATATTTTGACGGTTGCTATAATGACTAAAAAGGTGGTGTCTCAAACCGACTTCTGCATCGAAGAATTCACCTGCATAGCGAATCGAGCTTGCGTAAGTCTCTATCGTTAATGTGGGGTTGCCGAAAATGTCCGCCGCATAGACTTGGATCATTCAAGGGTTGCGGCGCTTGCAGGCTGCGAAGCGCCAAAAGCGGTGATTTGCGCTGCCTTCAGAGCGAAATAGCAAAAAGAAACCCGCCAAGCGTATCGCAAGGCGGTTGGTATGGTTTTCTATCCTTGGAACGACTTAAAGGTAATCCAAGTCTCAATCAAGGTTTTTGGGTCAAAATATTTATTAGCTTTTCATTGCCAACTTGATTTGCAAAATCTAAAGGTGACCTTCCTGCATTATTTTTATTTAAAGTATCAGGAGCATACTGGATAAATAATTCAACCATATCATAGTACCTTCCTTTACAGTTAAACACAGCAGTCCACATTGCATTATTACCGTATTTATCGCGGATGTTAATATCTCCGCCTTTCTTAAGTATTTCTTTTGCAACCTCAATATTAGGATTCACACAAATTAGATGCAACGCAGTTTGCCCTTCAGAATTCGTCATATTTACATCAATATTCTCTTGTATTAAAAATAGGGCAATGTCGAACTTCCTACCTGCAATCGCATGATGAAGCAAGCTTGAGCCAATAACACTCTTAGCATTTAAGTTGTCACCATGAAATTTTTTCAGAAAAGTTTCATAATCGCCATGTTGGGCAATAGCGAAAATATCTGCTTTATCGGTTACTCCCATCGTATACACCTACTCCTAAAGTAATAATCTCCTACTCATTATTAAATACTACAACATTGATAAGCCCATTACTACTTTATCAGGATAAGTTCACCACTGTGCACATACTTCGGAGCGTCAGAATAAGCAACTCCATCAAAAAGACAATAATCATCGTCATCATCCGGCTAGGTTCGATAGTATCCAGCCGCTTTCCTGGGTGAACTGAGCTATGGTGACAGAGACGGGAACTCCCGCCTCTGCCTGAGATTAAATCGCATAAGGGGCAATTTGATCGATTAACTTTTGATGGCCGTTAAACAATCGGGATGCCTCTGTTAGTGGAGATAACTCGCTACTGCGTTATCTCTTGCCCGTCTAGCATCATCTACGTTGCCGCCATTTTGGAGGGCTTGTGAGTACGCCTTATCCCCCGCGTTTATAGCCCCAATATCATTCGCTGATCGATTGCTCTTTGCATAGGGATCATTCAATGATGTGGAAGAACTTGGCGAACTAGTACTTGAAAGCCTTTCAGTATTTGCTCTTACTGCGTTATCTCTTGCCCTCCTAGCATCATCCACGCTACCGCCATTTTTGAGTGCTTGCGAGTACGCCTTATCCCCTGCATTAATAGCTCCAATATCATTCGCTGATCGATTGCTCTTTGCATAGGGGTCATTAATACCTGCACTATTAAGAGACTCATACTTGTGACTTCTGTTAGCGGAAACGGATTCTGGATGATAGTTATTCGGATCACGATATTCTTTCAAAAATTCACCGAGAGTAATTATATCCTCCATATATTTTCGATGAAGCTCACTATATTTCGCCTCAGGAATGTGCCCCATGTCCCATATTCCTACTCTGGATTTGCTCTTATCCCAAAATAATTCTTCCCCTGTATTAGGATCAAAAACTCTACCATCTACATCTTTAGCTTTTTCCCATACTTGTTCAACCTGATCTTTACCATATTTGGGTCTATATTTAGAGTATGGTTTAGCAAGCATAATTGTTAAAAGGTCTCGGATAATCGGGAATGTCCCTATATTGATCCCTGACCCTATGATTGGGAATCCACTTACCGTTGGCTTTTCCTCTATTACTGGTAATTTACCAATAATCGGTTTTTGCTCAATAATTGGCAATGTGCCAACTGTTGGCTTTTCCTGTTCTATCGTCGGAAACACTTCTACTTGCGGCTCTGCATCCACAACTACAGGTGTTGATAAAGTTAAGGTCTGTCCTTCTCTGATTTTATTAATATTTTGAATATTATTCAAACTTGCAATAGTCGCTACAGATACACCTGTAGCACTCGATATTTTAGAAAGGTTATCCCCCCACTTTACTGTATAAGTGCCGTCTTGATTTAATGAAAAATCCTTGTTAATTGGTCTTGCTGGTGTTGACACAATCGGCTTTGACTGTTTTTGAGTTACCGTAGGGACAGCAACGGTTTCTTGGGACGCAGGTGTACTTACCGTAGGTGTGCTTACAGACGGTGGTAAAGCTGGTCCAATCATTGGTTGGTAAGGTGGTCCAGCTGGTACATCCTTTGCCTGTATCTCCTGTAACTCTGCTGGAGAATAATCCCCTCCAGCATGTCCTGGATTTGCAGTCAATCCACCAACAATAATAACTACGAACATTCCCGCTGGCCCGAACCTAGAGCCAGCTGCCGCAGATTCTGACACCCCTTTAACCCCTCTAACAAATTCTGCTATGGAATTTCCTACAGAATTTCCTACAGGAATTGCCACAGAATCATGCCCGCTTGGATCAACATACATAAGCGGATTGTTATTTGCGTAGGTGTAAAGATTCAAGCTTAACGGGTTGTTGTCCTCGCCCCAATAGCTATCTGCTGAGATAAACCGCCCAATGTACGGATCATAATATCTCGCACGAAGATAATACAACCCCACTTCCGCATCATAAAACTCCCCTGCATAGCGGATCGAACTCGCATACGTTTCCACCGACAGCGTCACATTGCCGAAAATATCGTAGTCATACTGATTCTCTACTTCGCCGCTTTCAGATACGGTTTGTACCACGTCGCCATGACCGTTGAACAGGTAGTACGAGAGCTTGTCCGCCGCGTCGATGCGGGCGATGTAGTTGATGCCGCGCACATAGCGGGCTTGCACCGTGCCAGCCCCATCTGTCTCCAGAATAACATACTGGCGATCGTACAAGTAGTTCGTCACTTTCGCCGCGTAGCCGTCCTTCGAGCTTCGCACCGTCTTGCGAGTCCGCAAGTCGTCGCCATCGTAGACGTACTCGACCGTGACCCGTTCGCCTGCCTTGACTCTCTCCACTTGCTTCAAGCGGTTGAATCCGTCATACGTATTGCTGACTTTCTCGATCAGGCTGCTGATGTCGCCCTCGATGTCGTCTCCATACGGGTTCCCGCCGGTTACTCGCCGCATGTCCCGGTTATGCGGACGGAGGTAGCTAACTTTTTGCCGGATTTCGTTGCCGTTGTTGTCGTACAGGTAGCTGGTCGTTTTCTCCAGCACTGCTTTGCCGGCTTCGTCGCTCATTTTCTCGACGAGCTGCAGCAATTCGTTGACGCCGTCGTACATGTACTCGCTTTTCTTGATCAGGTACTTCACTTCCGTGCCGCTCACCGGGTCCGTGTAGCCGCTTGGCTGTTCGGACGTGTACGTCTCGCTCTGGGATTGCCGGTTGCCGCTTCGGTCATACGCGTAGACGGTCGTTTTGCCCGGCGCCTCGGCTTTTTCGATTCTTCCCGCCGCATCGTAGCTGTAATTCGTTGTGCCGTAGCTGTCGGTTTTCGCCGTTTGTCGGCCTGCGTCGTCGTATGCATAAGCGTACTCGGATATAAGGCTGCCGTCCGGTTTCTTGTTCACGAGCTTCATCAACCGGTTGTTTTTGTCGAAGGCATACTCTTCCTTCACTCCGCCCTCGTAAGCAATCGACGTCCGGTTGCCGTTCTCGTCGTAGGTGTAGGCCGTTGTCTTGCCTTGGAACGATACGGTCGCCATCCGGCTTGACTTGTCGTAAGTGTAGGATGTAACGAAGCCTTTGGAGTCCGTGACGGTTTCGATGCTGCCCACGGCGTCATAGGTGTAGGCAATCTGCGTAATCCCGCCTTTGGAAATCTGCAGGATACGGTTATTCCCGTCGTACGTATAGCTGCTGGCCCCGCTCTCGTCGGTCATCGACGCCCGGTTGCCCGCTTCGTCGTACGTATAGGCGACCGAATCGCCTGTTTCCTTGACGGTTCTTTCCAGCAGCAGGTTCCTGTTGTCGTACACATAACGAGTATGGTTGCCGTTGCGGTCGGTCATCTCCGCTGCGTTCAGAGCCAGATCATAGCGATACGCGATCGACTGACTCAATGCGTTCGTGACCGAGCGCAGCAATCCGAACGCCCCGTAGCGGTAGCGGGTGACTTTCCCTTTGCCGTCCGTCATGTCCAGCTTGTTGCCGGCCATGTCGTAGCTGTATGCAACGCTTACGTCTAACGGGTCGGTGACCCGGATGAGACGTCCGGCAGGATCGTAATCGTACGATTTGGCATGGCCTAATGCGTCCGTCTCCTTGACTTTCTCGCCCGCCGGATTGTATTGGTACAGAGCGGTGAACTTCTCCGGCTTGTTCTGCGCGGCGATCTCCGGGTCCACCGTGCGGATGAGGCGTCCGGCCAAATCATACGTGTACAGCCAGCCGTACCGCTCTTCATCTGTGCTGCCCGAAAGATACCCTTTCGCGTCGATCTTTTTGATCACATTGTTGTTGGCATCGTACATGTTGCGGGTAATGACAATGCCGTAAGGGTCGGTCACCGTAACAAGACGGTTCAGCTTGTCGTATCCGTGCGTCATGCTGTTGTTCCGGGCATTCGTCTCCGCAAGCTTGTTGCCGGCCAAATCGTACTTGTATGTGAACGTATGCTGCTCAGGGTCTGCAACCTGTTCGACGCGGTTCAAGGCGTCAAAAACGTAACGGGTGATAAGCCCTCTCTCATTCCGCTCCGCCACGCGATTGCCGACTTTGTCGTAGGTGTATTGCTTGTAAACGTCGGCTCCGTTCACCTTGCGGATCATTTTATCCACGCGGTTCAGCGCATCATATGTGTAGGTGATGATGTACGGCTCCCGCTCTTCCCCCGCATACCGGTACGCCTGCGGATCGATTTGCTTCGTACGGTTGCCGAGAACATCGTACTCGTAACCGGTTATGATGCGGATTTTACCCGCATATTCGGCATCCCGCAGCGCCGCGGCGTCACTCAAGCTTGCCGCATCCAAGTCAGCTTCATCCACCAGCTTGATCCGTTTCACTAATCGGTTCGAGTTGTCATACTCAAACTTCTCTACATCGTAAACCGACGTTTCCCGCAGCTTCTGCGTCTTGACGAGATTGCCGTTCTTGTCATAATCGCTTTGCGTATAAGCGCCGCTGTTGTCGGAAACGGTTTTGAGCAAATTGTTATCGTAGTACGTGTAGTTCGTTTCCCGCAGGAACGCCGCATCCTTCGAGCCTGTCACGTTTTTCTTCTGCAGATTTCCCACGGCGTCATACGCATACGTCTCTACGGTATAAATGGTGCTGCCGCTTCCGTCCCGGTCGACCGGCGTTCTTTTGACAGTCAGCCGGTTCGCTGCGTCGTATCGGAGAAGCGTCACGCTGCCCCGCTTATCTTTGAAAGAGACAAGGTTGCCGACCAGATCGTACTTGCTTTCCGTGTAATCGCCGTACGGGTCTTTCACCGTCTTTTCTTTGCCAAAAGCATTGTATGTGTATGTGACCGTATTGCCTAATTGATTCGTTTCGGCGATTTTGCGGCCCAGTCCGTCATACGCGTAAGCAATCGTTCCCCCATCGGCAAATGTTGCCTGGCGCAGCGTGCTGTCGGCGTTGTAGGCATAGCTGGTCTCACGGCCCAGCGCATCCACAGTTCGAATCACGTTGCCAAGCACGTCATAATCGTAATCCGTACTATTTTGCAAAGCATCTGTCTTGCGAACCACGCGTCCCAGCCCGTCGTAAGCAAAAACGGTTCCCGCAGACGTCTGCATATCCCCTGTATATCTCAATCCGTCCGCGATTTTGCGGATTTGCCCGCGAGCATCGTAATCGATATATTCGATGCCGCTGCCGTCAGGCGAGAAGGTAGCTGTCCGGCGATTCATCGCATCGAATGCGTAGGCCGTGCCCGCCAAGCTTGTGACTGAAGCAGGGTTATCGTATGCCGGATCATATTGATTCGGCATCACTTGCTTGATCAAGTTGCCGACAGCATCGTAGACGTATCTCGTTGTCGCCAGGGAGCCGTCCGCAGCCGGCGTCTTTTTGCGGATCACCCGGTTCAGCGCGTCGTACTCATACACGATGGAGACGCCCTTCGCGTTCTGTTCTTCCAGCAGATTGCCGTTCGCGTCGTAACGATACAGAGCCGTTCCTTGCAAGGAGTCGATCTTTTTCACCGGTCTTTTGTCAAAATCGTACTCAAATTGCGTAGAACGTCCTTGCGCGTCCGTCTGGCTCTTCAAACTGCCGTTTTTGTAATAACTGTAGGCAGTGGTTGAAAGAACCCGATCCGTATAATCATTGTCGTATTTAGCGCCGGACAAATAGTCGAGACTAAGGTCGGAGGTCTTTACAAGCAAGGACTCCCCGATCAATTGGGACCTCACGTCGTATGCATACCTTCTGACGTTGTCATCGCCGTCCGCTGCTTTTTGCAGCTGCAAGGTCCTGTTCCCGGCCCGGTCGTAGTCGTAAGTCGTCTCCCTGCCGTTGGGTCCGGAAATTTTAGTGAGCCTGCCCGCTTTGTCGTATGCGCGGCTCTCTTTATTGCCTGACGATATTTTGCCCGCGTTCGTTCCGTCCCGATAGAGGAATGTCTCGCTGCCGATCAGACGATTGGCCTCATCATATTGAAGCTCCGTCAGCTTATAGGAGCCGGAGGCGCCTTCCTGCTTGATGAACTCTTTCTTTTCAATCGGATTGCCGGAAGCATCATAGCTCAACAACTGAGCATTCCCCGCCTGATCGTACCGCTCGGACAGCTCGCCTCTGGCGGAATACTTGAATCGCTCCGTTGTTCCGTCCGGATATTCGACGCGGTAAGGCTTATCAAAAACGGTATTGAATATTTTCGTAATCCGCCCCTGGCTGTCCGTCTTGATCTGCATGGACTTACCGGTTAAATCGTAATCGTAAGCTTCCTTGTTGCCGTCGGCAAATGTTTTCTCTTTAGGCAAACCGTTCAAATAATACGCATAACTTGTCGTATTTCCTCGAGCGTCGGTTTCGGAAGTCACATGGCCCGAGCCGTCATACTTGAAGCTTTTGGACACATAGCGAGTTCCGTTCTTCTCATTCTGCCGGCCGAGTTCTGCCGAAACGATGGCAACCCTTCTGTCGTTGGCATCGTATTCGTAGATAATGCCTGCCGATTTATCCGGATTCGCCGCGTTATATCCTTCGCCATCCGACTCTTTGACGATATTGCCGCGCCCGTCGTATGCTTTATAAGCAATCACTTCTCTTGTTTTGCCGTCAAAAACGGATGCCCGCACCGGCCTATTCAGCGCATCGTACTCGTATTCGATTCCCGGTGCCTGATCCTCGGAAAGCGCCATATATCTGGCATCGATTTCCTTGATCTTGTTGCCTGCGGCATCATACACAAATCTTGAAGCATTGCCCAGCGGATCGATCTTCTTCACTGTCTTGCCCAAGCCGTCGATAACCAGAGTTACCGTTGAGTTGATTCCTTGAATCGTCAACGTCTGGGAGACGGCGTTGCCCGCCTTGTCGTACTGGTAGCTCGTCCGCTTGCCTTCAGGATTGCCGCCGTATGGTTCAAGCTTTTCTTTGATGTGGTTGCGGTAATCGTACGTATAGACGGTCTTATCATAACCGCTGCCATTATAGGCTTGCTGCGTCAGAAGGTTGCCTGCGTAATCCCTTTGATACAGGTTCTGATAAGCCCCGTATTCCTGGTCGGATTCCTTGTAGCTTCCTTTGTCCTCCTTCACCCGCCCCGCAAAATCATAGACATAGGAATACATTCGGTATTTCGTCTCATCCTGATCGGCATATTGAATCGAGCTCGTCTTGTTGCCGTTCTTGTCATAACCGTATTTGGTATGCCCTGTTCGCACAGCATCAATCTTGGTGTACTCGTCGGTTATTTGATTCAGCGCATCATAGGAATAACTGCTGTCGGACGAGACGTTATCCGTACCAGCCTCGATACCGCCCTGCTTGACACTCGTGACGTTATTCGCAGCATCATACGCGTAAGCGGTATAGGTATAGTCCGACGAGCCTTTGCTGTATACTTTCTTCGTGATTATACGTCCCAGCGCATCGAATGCATATTCGGTCATTTTGCCGCCGGGTTCCTTGAGCAGCGCGACCTGATTCAATGCGTTATAGACATATTCCGTCCTGCCGCCCAAAGCGTCCTGCTTCCCTTTTAATCTGCCGAAATTGTCGAATTCGTAGCGGGTCGCGCTGTTTCTGGCATCCGTTTCGCCTATTTTATTGCCTGCATAATTATAGGAATAGGCTGTTGCATACCAGCGGACATTATCCGGAGTGACTTCCGTCTTGGCAAGTCTGTCCGCAATGTCGTAGTAATATTTTTTCGCATACCCTTCTTCGTCCTTAATCGTAACGAGAAGCGGCGTATCTTTGCTGTAGCCGATCTGATACCCGATTACCACCGAACCTTTGTTAACGGTATCGTTTTCGTAGTAAGACTTCTGAACGAGCCTGTATTGGCTGTCATATTCATAACGGATACTGTGCCCGTTAGCATCGGTTTCTTTCTTTTTATTACCTTTGGCATCATAATCGAACGTCTGCAGGGCAACCCATTTCCCGTTATCCGAAACACTGGCCTGAACCAGAGAACCCATAATGTCGTATTCGTATAAAAAGTTCGTCTGCTCCGGGTCCGTGTAACGGATTTTCAGGTTCGCATATGGATTTTCTTCGTAGCCATAAATCTTGATGCCGTTATCAGGTTGAAACTTCTTCACTACTCTGCTTAACGCATCGTATTCATAGACGGTTTTATTGCCTTTAGGATCAACCTCTGCCGTTTGCTTGCCCGTGTTGAGATCATAGGCATACTTCTTGGCGATTTCTTGCCCATCCAGCAGCTGGTATTCCTTGGTCAAATAAGCTCCCTTGACGTCAACGTCATTCGCATCCGCCCCGTATTCATACTGGGTGACGAAGGTTTGCCCTCCCGATTGCACCGCCTTCCTCGTCATATTGCCGTAGTTATCATATTGATAATCGGTCACAATCCAGTTGGCATTGTTATCGGTATCGATTTTGCTTTCTTTCGTGACATTTCCTTTATCGTCGATCGTGTATAAATTTTGGCTGGTCATTTCCTTGTCTTTCTTCCATGTCTTCGAGGCCAGCACATGAAACTTGTCGTAAGCATAAGCATACACGACGGTGCGCTCCGTGTTGACGGGGTACCCTTTGTCGTCACGTTCCGCATCCGGGCCGGTGTAGTTGGTCAAATTTCCGTATTCATCGTACCGGTAATTCTCGATTTTTTTGACAGGCTCGCCGGTCGCTTGCCCGTTCACCACTTGGTACAGCTGGCTTTCCTGCTTTTTCACCAGCTTCAGTTCGTCCCGTTCGCTTAGGATAACCTCTTTGTGCTCTTTTCCCTGTTTGTTCGTGACGATTAACTGATGCAGGCCGTCGTACGTATATTTGACCGTATTCCCGATCAAATCTGCAATCTCTGTTTCATACCGATAGGTATCCCTTAAATAAGTATCGTCGGACTCCTTGTAACCGTCCGTTCCGTACCCGTCCGGCTCATGAGTGTACGTATAGCCCGCCTTGTCCTTGATATCGACAATGAAGCGGTCCTCGAATTTCGTTTTGGACGGGTCGTAGCTCTTTTTGACCAGCTCCTGCTTTTCAAAAATTTTACGATACTGCATACTGCCTCTGTTCAAGCTCTTCGTGTATGAATTGTACACATACCGCTTCATATGATTCGTCTTGCTGTAATCAACCTGAACCAGATTTTCATAACGGTTGTATACGGCGTACTTGGTCCCGTTCATATAAGTGAAGCCGAGATCGGGCTGTTCGTACCAGAGATGATACTTGGGAAGGCCGTCCACATCGAAGACCCGCTGCAGCCGCGTGCGGATAACATGTTTGGTCGAGTTGACCAGGACGGCGGACTTATCGTAGGTGATATTTTTCTCACCAGGCAAATGAACAATGACTTGAAACTTCCCTTGCAAATCCCCCGAATCGCTCGTATTCGGATTTTGCGAGGTTTTATAGCTCTCTTCGGCACTGTAAGTCGGATTCGCGATAGGACCCACGGTGAATGCATGATCCTCTTTGTACTCAATGGTCGTTACCCTGCCCACTGTATCCGTTATCTTGGACATCAGCTTCTTCGTTATCGCTGTGCCGTCAATGGTATAAGAAAGCGTACTGTACTCAAAAACAATCGAGTTCCCGTAACGGTCGACAATGCCCAAAATTCTTCCGTCCTCGGCAAAATAAGTCTTCTTCCCGTCTTTCCCTGTCATGACAAACTTGGAAGTGCCGTCGGCCTGTCCGTTCTTGAATTCGGCCGTTTCTTTCACGACAACGTCTTTGACGGTTTGCCCTTCGGGCAAGTAGGTGAGAACGCCATTCGTTGTAGTTCCTTTTAAGCGGTAAACGTCCCCGCTCTCCGTATGTAAATAGTTGTACGCTGTGCCGTCCGAGTTGGTTTTAACCTCCATGTTCGGAAATGAGAATCTCATCCCGATGCCAAGATTGTACCGGTCCTCATAAAAGGAAGACGTGGCAACGCCGGACTCAACGACATCCACCCAGGCGCCGTCCACGTACTTCACATTCATTTCCTGAACATTGGAAATTCCGCTCTTGTAAATGCGTTTGATTTCCAGATCCAGGCCGTTTCTACCTGGCAATACGTAATCGGTTTGAGTCAGCGTCAGCTCGCCGCTTTGCGGGCTGATTTGCTCCTCGCTGGCGTTATTTTTCAAATAAACCGGGGAAAGCATCGTATTATACTGCTGCTTGGGCCCGACCAGGTTATTGATTTGATCTTCCAGTGTCTCCGCGTAAATCAACTGAGCCGGAACAATGAAAAACAGGATAGATAAGAATAAAGTCTTGCTCCAACGTTTCAACCTAGCACCTCCAGCCAGCCTTATCAGAATTTGTCGTAGGTTTCGATATAGCTTTCCGCCATAATAGCTTCGTCCGTCATACCTGCCTGCATCTTGCCAATTACAGTTTCAGGACTCTTGCCGATCTTTTGCGCCAGCACAAACGCCGCAGTCACTTTTGCTTCCGCAAATGTTCCCGGAACCGTATATTGCTTCAACTGCTGGGCGGTTATTTGCACTCTGGGAAGAGCTGATGCGCTATGCAGGATGTCCAGGTCTGCCGCAATTTCCTTCCAGCTATTTTGCGATTCCAGCTTGCCTGCAATGAGGTCTTTTACCGGCTTCCCTGAAACGAAAGCGAGTCGGTCGGCAATCATAATATCATCGGGAGCAAATCCCGGAGTTTTCATCAAACTTTCCAAATAACCCGAATCGAACGATCGGGGAACGAAAGCCGCATGACCCTTGTTATAGCCGGTGAATACAGCCTCCCAGGTCTTGCCCGCTTCCCGGGACTTGACTATAGTCTCCAAATCTTGCATTTTGCCATAATTTTGATTGAGGAATTCATAGGCAATCAAAAGATCAGGCAAGCGGTGCCCTTCCAGGATGAGCCGCTCGATTTCCCGCTTAAATTTGCCGTGGACATCCAGAGCAACAAGGAGTTTCCTATAATTCGTCAGATTAGTGTCGTACCTGCTCGGATCGGATGATTTCAGCTTGTCCAATACGTCCTGCGGAATGTCTATACTAACAACGGGATCACCCGCAGAAGCAGCGGTTTGCGCCTGCACGATGGACAGAAGCGTATACCCGGTCTGGAGCACCGCACTTAAAGCCAGTACGATTAATAAGACCTTCGACATCGTTTTCATCTTCATTTCATGTACCCCTTTGCGGCTAATTTGGATTCAAAGCGCGAATCTCTTTCATGACATCTTCGGCCGGATTGCCCGGCTTGAGATTCTTAATCTGCGGAGGAGAGACGTCCGGCAGCAAAGACTTTCCTTGGGAATCTTTTGCCGACAAGCCCTCTTTCCCAGCCGTTATCGGCTCGTCTTTGGCGACCGAATTGTTTTTCTGTATGTTTTCCAGAACCGTAAGCTCAATCACCGACATGGTGATGATGTTATTACGGGATATTTGTATGCCCTTTTCATCTTTGTCCTGCAAATATTTTTCTTTGTCGCGGATGTAATCTTCCAGATTCAGCCCGAGCTGCAAGGAGAGCAGATACTCGTCCAGCACTTCCTCCGGACTGCCGAAATCTTTCCGCAGCACGAGCATAAAATAGATAGCCGTTTTGATATCGAACTGCTCGGCGATCTTTTGAAGCGCCTCCGTCTTCTCGTCCTTTTTCTTATCCGCACCAAGCTCGGGGAGCGGAGTTTGAGGCTTGTACCCGGCATCGTCCGCAATCTCTTTCAGTTGAAATTGCAGCCTCTCGGCGAGCATTTTTGCCGTCAAAATCTCCTCTTGCTTAAATCCCTGATCCTGCAGTTTTTGAATAATCTCTTCAATCCCTGCCTCTGCCAGAAGACTGTTTCTCTTGCTTTTTTCATCCTGCTCGCCGCTCATGCTAACATTTTTTAATTTATCCAAGACCTCATTCCAAGACATATTGGCCTGTTTAAGCTTTAAAATCTCTTCCACTTTCACACCTGTCATGTTGGAAATATCCGCTGCGATTTTGCTGTCATCGCTGCGTTCCACAATAGATTCCGTGCTTGTCGGCTTGACCGCCTTATCGTTCCCGAACACAATAAACATCTGGGCAATTAAAGATACGCCTATAATGCCGGCTATCCATTTATAATATTTGTTGAAAAAGCGTTTCACGCCATCACCCTCGCTATGATCTGCATATTATTTGGCAACAACGTCGATTTTGGCTTCTCCGCTCACTTTAGCCTTCAGGACGATCGCCGTGATTTCCCCGGACCACGAGGTCCCAGGCACCACATTTTGACTGCTCTTGAATGTGATTTGTCCAGGCGTATAAGCAACCGTCAGATTGGAGCCCGGAATCCTGCCTGACTGCATGACATCCCGCTGCGGTGTGAAATTGTACAAATCGACGACTTCCAGTTGATTCGGATCATACGTGACCACATACGTCAATTCGCTGAAATCCTGAACGTTGAAAGCAAGCAGTGACAAATCAAAGCTTTGCCCTTCCGTTACGTTGACTGTGTACGTTGGGCTCGTTGTGCTCTTCACAATCGCGTTGCTCCATGCCGTTACGCCTGTTTGGTTTTTCGCCCTTAACCGGTACGTATGCGCCGTTCCCGATGTCAGCTTATCATGTGTATACGTAGGACTATCTCCTGCGTCTACGGTCTGGCCGTCGATCTCCAGATCGTAGCCTGTCGCCCCGGCTATCTTCTTCCAGTGCAGCTCAATGCTGTTATTTGTCGCAAAAGCTTCAACACCGACCGGAGCATCCGGAGGGTCGGGCAATGTCGACAAGGACAGTATAGCCACCCATGGGTTCGGGCTATCGTCCTTTTTCAAGCGAATCTTGTACGTATGGAATTCGCTCGCTTTTAAACCGCCATGATGGTAGATCGTATTGCTTCCATTGTCGGCAAGCACGCCGTCCACCTCGATATCGTATCTGGCCTCGGGAGCTACGGTATCCCAGGATAATGTGATCGCTTTGTTCGTCACCACCGCAACAACATTGGTCAGGGACAGACTTCCGTCGCTTCCTTCGGGGAATGTAGACAAAGTGACCGGACTGCTCCACTCGCTGCTGCCGCTAATATTGTTGGCTCTGACCCGGTATGTGTGCTTGCTGGAAGGCGCCAGAGCGCTATGAACAAACTGGTTGTCGGTGACGTTCGTGACGGATGTCCCGTCGATTTCTACTTCATACCCGGCCGCATGAGAAACTTTGTACCAGGTCACGGTGATCGCTTTCTCTTCCGCTGTCGTCATGATATTCGCGGGAACTTCCGGCTTTTCGGGATGTGTCGTTACGTTAATCGGGTCGCTCCACACACTCTTGCCGCCGGCATTGGTCGCTCTGACCCGGTACGTGTGCCCGCTCAAAGCGTCCAGCCCCTGATGAACATAGGCCGTGCTGCTGCCGTTATCGATGATCAGTCCGTCTGCCTCAACTTCATAGGCATCCGCTCCATCCGATTTGCTCCAGTTAACCGTCACTTGATGAATGGAGGGAGTGGAGACAACATGTCCCGGCGACGCAGGGGGATACGGCAATGTTTGCTTCACCACCGGCTGACTCCACTCGCTGACGCCGCCTTTATTGGCGGCTCTGATCCGGTACGTGTGGTCAGTAAGCGGCTGCAGCCCCTTGTGTACGAAGGTCATCTTGCCTCCGTTGCCGATTACGGTTCCGTCTACCTCAATATCGTAGCTCTCCGCACGGGCAACGACGTCCCACGAAACGGCTATTTCCGTTTGCAGCGGCGTTGCCTGAATGTTCATCGGAATCGCCGGCGGATCAGGCAGCGTGAATTTGCTGATGAAGGCGCTCCAATTCCCTGTCCCTCCGGCATTTCGCACTCTAACCCGATACTTATGCTGCGTATTAGGGGCAAGATCGCCATGTAAAAAGGTTGCGGACGTTTTGTTGTCCATAACGACGCCGTCCGCTTCGATGTCATAGCTCGCTCCCGCCGTCGCAGGCCAAGTTACTTTAATCGACCTCTGGGTTGCTTCAGCCATTATATTTACAGGCGGGATTGCCAGCGTGCCGACACTCACCGGCGAACTGAACGCTGTTTCCTCACCGGCATCATTGCGAGCTTTAGCCTGAAAGGTGTATGACTTGTTGGGTGTCAGCCCTTTTACCGTCACCTTCTTGCCGGTCTGTGTGAACCATGATGGATTTGACGTCAAACCACCCGTCTCGCTGACATATTGGCCATCTGAAAACAGTTGGTAATACGTACGGGAAGGGTTGGCGTCCTGAAACGAAATATCCAACTGATTTTCGCCGATTTGACTTGCAACCAATACGGGCGTCTGCGCCTTCGTATAGACGGTTTGTTGTTTTGTCGCTATATGCTCCAGCTTATCTTTGGCTTCAATCTGTACGCTGTAGGCAGTATTAGGCGTTAAATTGCCGAATGTGTACGAATTGGCAGTCCAGGCGCTCGCTATAGATCCGATTGTGTATCGGTAAGGTTCCGGTGCCAAGCCTGATCCTGTATCCGTTGCCGCGCCTGCAACTGTAATTGCAGTATCTGTTGGTGCCACGCTAATGTTGTCTATGATTGGCGGTGATTTGTCCAGAATGAAATCAACTGTGCTCGTGACAGGCCCGTTCAAGTTATTGGACAACACAAATTTAAGCGTGTGTTTTCCTTCCGGCAGTCCATTGAATTGAAGTGCATCAAAGGCAACAACCTGAGATGTTACAGCATTTGTAATTGTTTTACTGTCACGGGGAGAAGCTTCATCATCTAAAAAGTAAGTATTGATCAACGTATCGCCATTCCGACCGGTTACTGATATTTTGGGAACTAGATACGTATCGGTTTGACCGAATATTTGATTCAAATTTGGCGAAATGATGGAAATAGATGGCGATACTTCTCTTTTTATATACCAATACCCGTCGCCTGCTTTCCCGTTATCCGGATATGTGCCGTCTGGAGCGACAATATCTTTCTGACTTAAGGCGCCAGCTTTGTATGCCCCTTCTTTTTGCCTGCTGTCTCTAATATAGGAACTATAGCGACCAACACCGACATAAGTAAGTATTCCATTACTCAGCGTATAACCTGGACCGTCATTAGAGCCTGTCCAGTTGCTTAGAATCCATGTATTATTTACTGTGTCAAACGTTGCTGTTTGGTAACCGGCTGTCCCATAGAAGGAATAATTACCTGTATTGAACTCTGGAGGTTCGGAGTATCTGTATACTGCCTCGTATTTGTCAAAATAATAAAGGGTTGATACCGTTGAAGGTGCAGGCGCAATATTCTTTTTTACATACCAATATCCGTCGTCACCTACTCCATTGTTTGGATATCTGACATCAGAGGCTACAATATTCGCTTGGTTTAAGCTCCCCATTGTACAAGTACCCGTATTTTGCCTGCTATCCATAACATAGCTGCTATGTCGCGAAACATAGGTCAGCATCCCATTGGACAGATTGTATCCCGGACCGGTATTAGAGCCGGTCCAGTTGCTTAAAATCCATGTATTTTTAGACGTATCAAACGTCGCTGTTTGAAAGCCGGCTGTTCCGGAGGGTGAATAATAACCCGTATTAATCGCCGGGGGTTCTACATAAGTACAAGCCAGGTTGTACTTGTCATAGTAATAATAAGTCGTGGACGCCGCATAAGCTGCCGGCGATCCGATTTCCAAAATCGTGCTTAGCAAGAGCACGATGGAACATATCAGTTTTATCGTTCGCATTGATTTCCTCCCAAACCTCGCATTTCGCACGTGCTCTCCTTATTACTCCACTATATAGGTGACCTTCGAATCCTCATTGGTCTTCGCTATAAATTTGATGCTGTTTATGGTTGTCTTATCGGCGTTCTGAACGTTAAATACGATTTCGCCGGGTACAAACTTGCTGACCGTAAAGTTCGTGCCACTTATCGGGCCGGCTTTCAATTCCAACTCCGGTGTGATTGCGCTCAGATCCTGAACCTCCACATCGTCCGGACTATACGTAACAACGATTCTACGTGCTGTAACCCCGTCTTTCTTTGGCGCAATAACGACCAGATTAAATATGTTGTCTTTTCCGACATTAACGATCAATTCGGAAATGGTTTTGGCTTCGAGTTTCTCCGACCATTCACTGTGCTTGCTGCCGTTCGCGGCTTGAATGCGGTAGCGGTGCATGGTGTTGGGCTCCAGCCCTGTGTGCTTATAACTCGTTTCCGTAATGTTATCAATGACCCGGCCGTCCACTTCAAGCGAATAGCTCCTCGCTCCGCTAACTGCATCCCAAGTTAAAGTAACTGAATCCACAGCTGCCTTTGCTTTGAAATTGGCAGGAACGCTTGGAGTGGTGATCTGGATGACGGCTTCTGTCCATTGACTCCGCTCGCTCCATTCACTTACACCGTCATCGTTCTTGCTCCTGATTCTGTAGGTGTGCAGCGTATCTGGGCTCAGATTACGGTGGACAAATGTAGTATACATACCGTTATCCAACATTTGGCCGTCCGCTTCCACCTCGTACCCCACAGCTCCTTCAACGCTATCCCAAGATACGGTAATAGTGGAACTGGTAGAGCTTAAACGAATGTTGCCCGGAACTCCAAGCAATGTCGCTTTGGATAAAGTCTCCGACCACACGCCCGGAATGCCTCCGGCTATGGCGCGAACTCTGTATACATGCCACGAATATGGCGTTAACCCATCATGCGTGAAGGTTAGTGCCGAGCCATTATCCCGAATAACCCCATCGACCAGTACTTGGTAACTTTCAGCCCCGGAAACAGCATCCCATCCCAAAATTATGGATGAAGTTGTAGCGCGAGCGGTAAAATTTTGCGGCTGCCCGAGAAGTGCGGATTGCATGACCGCCTCGCTCCATTCGCTTGCGCCTCCCTGATTTTTGGCCCTGACCCGATACGTATGCTGTGAATTCGAAGCCACTCCTTCATGGGTGTATAACGTGACGAGTCCGACATCGACAATATTACCGTCCACTTCCAATTCATAGGATGTCGCCCCCAGGACAGGATCCCACGTCACTTCTATTTTGTCGCTTGCGACTGCGAACCGGACGTTCTGCGGCTTCATCGGCGGCATTTTACGAATTGCCGGCGTACTCCATACCCCGGCAGCTTTCACATTTTTCGAGCGTATCCGGTATGTATGTTCCGAATTGGGTTCCAATGGAGTATGGATAAATGTAAGAGTAGTGCCGGCCTTAATAATGGCCCCATCCACTTCCAAATCATATTCGCCTGCCTCATCAATACTGGACCAACTAATTTGAATCGCGTTAGCAGATGATAAATCTGTAGTAAGTACCGGGGTTCTTGGAAGCGTTGTAGCCTCGATTTCAGAGCTCCATGGACCGGCGCCTTCCGCATTTTTCGCCCGGACCCGATAGCGATGTGTAGTATATGGCCGTAAATTTCCATGTAAATAAGAGATAGCATGATTCGTGTCGACAACAAGCGCACCATCCACCTCAATATCGTAGCTTTCGGCGCCTGCTATTCGATTCCACGTCACTTGCACACTCGAATCGGTTGCGGTTGCCGTAATTTCCGACGGGATTCCGGGTAAAGTCGATTTCGCAACTACACTGCTCCATTGCCCCGGGCCGCTGGAATTTTTCGCTCTGACTCTGTAGCTGCGCTGAGTATTCGGATTCAATTCATTGTCCAAATAAGTAGTTGCCGATCCATTGTCGACTACATTTCCGCTGAATTCTATATCGTATCCTGTTGCCCCTGCAACCGGATCCCATTCTACTTTTAACGTATTGCTAGTCGAATTTAGCCGCAAATTTTCGGGAATTGCCGGCAGCGTCCACACGGAGGCTAAAGAAGACCATTCCCCAGTGATGTCTCCGCTGGTTGCTCTAACTCTATAGGTGTGAAGAGTGCCGACACCCAGGTTTTCATGAACAAATGTCGAAGCGGGGCCAATCGGGTATATAACGCCATCCGCTTCCACTTCATATCCATCGGCATTAAAGATTGGATTCCAGGTTAATGTATGACTTGTTTCTGTTGGTATTTGCGATACAACCGGTATCCCAAAAGGAAACAGTTGACTCTGTGGAACGCGTTCTTTCTGTTGGGAATTGCTTGACCAGTACAATGCCGCCCGGGGATTGCGGTTTGCACTTAAATATTCCACCTTGATATTCTCTCTCTGGCCCGCTGCCAAATAGACAGAACCTGTTACAGTGCCTTGGAAACTTGCATCTTCTTTATTTATTAAAAGATTATTATTTACCCATAGCTTGATCGGTCCGCTCGTTTGCAATTCAAACTGATACATTTCGCTGAACAGAGCCTCAATTTGTCCAGACCATCTGACAGAGATGTCCTGATCATTGAAGCCTGCAACAGGAAACTCAGGACTGTTTTGCAAATCAATAACCGGATCCACCCTGGTTACGGTATTTCCCTTGAAATTCCCTTCACTAAAATACTCCGCCTTTAATCCATGCAACGCGTATTTCAAACTTGTCGATCCGTTTCCTCCGACCCCTGTATCGATGAACGGCCGTTGATTGGCCGTCATGTTGCCGCCGATGGCAAACAAACCGCCTGTTTGAATATGCAGTTGATTGTTCACATGCACATCGTCGCGAACGAACAAGTCACTGTTATTTACTTTGATGTTGGCAGTACTATTGTTGGAAACGATCCCGCCAACCATCATCTCTTGCTCTACGTTCATATCCGCTTGCGTGTTGATATGCAATTGATCTTGGATCAAGACGCGCTTTGCCCGGACGTTCAACTGTCCGCTGTTAAAAGTAAGGCTGTCAGCAGATAACAAACCATCCACGCTAATCGAGGAATTGTTGTTAAGATGCCAGTTCCCCTTCACCCAAAGGCTTCCATCGGCAGGCTCCGTTCCATTCGAAGACGAATGCACTTGCAAGTTTAGCTCCGAATTGGCATTCATGCTGCCCTTAACAATCAACAAGCCGTATACATCAATGCTTAATTTGGCATTTGTATTGATTCCATCCGCAATGATTACAGCCGGTTTGGAGGGGCTTCCGAAAACTACCGAAGAATTCAGATTCAAATGCCCCACCTTGATAAATGACGGGGACTGCGTACTATTGTCGATTGCGCGCTGCAGTGCAATCGGATCGCAATTCGCGCATGCAACAGCTTTCTGTTCAAATTCCGACAGCAATTGGTTCACTCGCTGCACTTCTACATCCATATACCTTCCTATTTCCTCCTGCAGACCATCCACTTGCAGATAAGATGGAGCATTATGCTCGTTATTCATCTTGCCCGAAAGCAGTACTTTGTCCCCATGCACTTTTCTCGGTTCGGGCGGCGGCCCTATAACAGGCGTGCTGGCAGCAGAGAGGGCGAGCAAAGTGTTGGGAGAGCCAACTTTGGTTAGCTCTATGAACTGTAAAGCCGTCTCCGCTTCCTCCGCATCGCCGGAACTGACCGTTAATCTGCCGTCCGCAACTTCAACCGATTGTGCTGCAATGACATGCTGCCCTCCCTCAATAGGGATACGATCAAAAAAGCTTACTCCTTCAACAACTACAGTATTGTTGCTTGAATAAACGGAATCGCCGACGCTTACCTTAACTTCATAGATACCGTTGTTTACTTCGAATTCCCAGACTCCGCCTTTATGAACGCGAATTGCGGTATCATTCGGAGTGGTTTGATAAGTACTGCCGCTTACCGTAGAATCCGTGTGAGAACTATTCCACCCATAATTGAATCCATTTTGCGTGCTGAACGGCATTCCCGAGTCTGGCAAAAATCCTTCAGGTACAGGTGAAGTTGCAGGCTGGAAATTAACCTTTACATTCCACGCTCCCGTATCGGCATATGTATACGACGATTCTGCAAAAGGAATGAACAACTGCAGCAGCAGGCATAGACAGAGCCCCCTGACAACAGCTTGAAACCCAAATTTCATATTTGTATCCTCCATTTCCCTTTCAATTTACACAAAAAAGACCAATTGCAATAGGCGGCCCGGCTGCCGTACCGTTTCGGTCTGAAACGGTTTAGGCCCGTGGCTTTGCGTCCCTGTCTTTCGATCAGGTTTGCCTTTTTCAATTTCAATTGGTCTTCGCTTATGTGCGGCACTCAAAACTCGTTTGATGCTATCATAGGTAAAAAGATTTGTTCATACCTACCTTTATACTATAAACAAATATGCCTGTATACCTAGTTACAACATAATATACGACTAGGTTTAAGATATTCCCTCTTTTTTTGGAATGTTTTGTCGATTATTTGCAATAAATACTTTGAATAATCAATTTCATAAAATCTCCTTAACTCGGCGAGTCCTTCGGCGTTTTTTCGCGTATAATTTATCAGACATTCTGCCTCATATCTATTAAATCAAAGGAGAAGATTTTATATGCAAAAAAAGCATTGGCAATGGTGGATTTCCGCTGCGCTTGTTGTGCTGTTGATCGCCTTGACGGGCTGTCAGGCCGTGCAGGGTCTTGATCTCGGGCAGGCTATGCAAAATACCGGAACCGTTAAGTCCTCGGTATCCAAAGGATCGATTGCGCTGGAGCTGATTACAGGCAGCAGCGATCAGATTGATCCCAAGGAAAAGGCGCTGATCCAAACGTTCAAAAATACGAAGCTGACGATCAACAGCGCTAAAATGCAGGACGCTCAGCACGCATCGATCGATGGGGAATGGAATTACGCCAAAGGGACGATTCCTTTTCAGCTCGTCATCGACGGTACTAAGATGATCGTACATATTGACGGCGCCAAGAAGCCTATCGTCTTTGACCAGGCGGCATTGGCGGCTGACGGAAGGGTGGCGCCGTTATCTCAAGAAATCAGGCAAAAACTGACGAATAGCGCAGAGCAGCTGCGGCCGGCCCTTTATAAGTTTTTCTTCAACAATGCGCCGAACCCGAATACAATCTCCGTAACCGACGCTACGGAGCAAGTGAACAATGAAACGCTAAACATGCAAAAAGTGCATGTGGAGTTAAAAGGCAGCGAGCTCGCCGGTCTTTTGAAACTGTTCCTGACGAACGTCCTCGCCGATGAGCAAGGCTTGAAAGAGCTGCTTGGCCAACTGTACGATGCGGTCGTACCGATTGTGAAGGAGCAAATGAGAATTTCTCAGGAACAATTGAAGGAAGAGTACCCCGATCTGGAGGAACAATCGACTACGTCGGATTTGATGATGGCCTATCTTAACAATAAAAACCTGGCGGTCGAATTCGCTTATACAACGATTCATGAGTACTTGAAAAAAGCTGTAGACGAATTCGATAAAACGATGAAAGACACTGCTGCTTCCGATTCACCGGCCAACGAGGAAGTGTCGGCGATCCTCAGCGATAAATTGACGTTCAAAGCCGATTATTACGTCGATCGGAACAAGCAGATCCGCAAGGTGCAGGCTGAGCTCAATATTCCGGCTCCCAATAAGGATGGCGCAGTGACCGGGATAAAATGGACCTACGCCTTCGAAAACTGGAGTTTGAACCAGTCCGTGACTGCGGATGCGATCGATACTTCCGGCGGGGCGTTGAATGTGGATTCCGATACGTTCAGAGGCTATGCGATTTTGAACAATTTTGACAAGAGTTCTTCGTTTTACAAGCTGCTGAAGGAAGATTTGCAAGTTACCAAAAAAGAGCTTCATTTCATTGTCCAAAGCCAAGAAGCCGCGGACGAGGATCCATACGGCTCCTACAGCCCGTATATGAACGACGATGAAGTCGTCATGGTTCCGGTGAGATTCCTTTCCGAGCAGCTTGGGGCTGACGTCAAATGGAATGCCGAATGGAAGCAGGTTACGATTAAAGACGGAGTAACCGGCACAAGCATCGTAATGTCCGTCGACAGCAAGTCCGCAACAGTGGGCGGAACGAACGTGGAACTGGACAGCGCTCCGGTTATGCGAAACGGGACAACGTTTGTTCCTATCCGTTTTATCGCCGAAAAGCTCGGCACAACCATCAAATACGATCCTGAAACCCGTCTCATCACCATTAAGCGGGATTAGAGGATCAAGGAAGCAGGATAATGGCCAAGGCGAGCGATCGCTTTGGTCATTTTTTTATATGAATAGGCGGCAGCCTATACCTTTCGGGAGCGCATGAATAGGCTAATAACGTAATAGGCGAATAACACGAGTGCAGAAAGGGGCAAGAACGCATCATGTATATGGAACCCCAGGTTATTTATCAGGCTGATTTTTCGGAGGAGCAGGAGCCGCCGCAAAACAGAGACAGACTCCGCGATACCTTGATTCCCCACATCGGGCGCACGGTTCATGTTCAAACCTTGGACGGATTCACGTATGAAGGCATTCTGGTCTATGTGGATGAACAACATGTGCATCTCCAGGTTTCGATGTATGAGCATCCCTATCATGGCATGTATCGCGGCTTCTACAATCCGGCTGCTTCCACGATCCTGACGCTGGTGCTGTACGAACTGCTCGTGATTGCCCTGCTGGCTTAAGCGGATGCCGAGCCGCCCTCCCCGAACAGGCAAAAACCCGCGCGAAACCGCCCGAGTCCAAACCTCGCAGCGTTCGTGCGGGTATGTTTTGTTATCGCAGCTAGCCGGGCAGCCTGGATAAGTACTGCCGGCTGAAAAAGCGGACCATATCCCCGCGGCTGATAATGCCGGCCAGATAGCCGCCGTTTTTTTCTACGACGACTTTTTGGAGATGCTTTCGGCCGAGCAGGGTCGCAACGTCGTTCAGCGGCGTGTCCACATTGACCGTGATAACCTTGGCTCTGGCGTAATCCATCACATTGGCATCGGCAATGTCGCGGCACTTCTCCTCCATCGTCTGCGTATCCATCCAGGTGGAGGTAAAAAAAGGTGATACGACGACGACATTGCTGTGCGAGCTGACTGCGCGCATAATATCTCCATCGCTAATGTACCCTTTGATCTGATTGCAGTGATTCACGATAGGCATCCCGCCGATTCCACGGCTGACGAACTTCTCCAAAACACATTTGATTGTATCCGCTTCCAAAACTTTCACTACTTGGTCAACCATGATGTCCGATGCTTTCATTATCGCTCGACCTCCTTGCTTGAAACTGTTTATGGAAGCTATCGGGAGAACCGGTTCAAAACGCTGCCGGCTCTCCGGCTTGCACGATAATTAAATTGTAAGACAATTAGCAAAGTTCAGTCAATGGTTGCCTCTGCGTGCGGAAACCTATTTTCGCAAGCTTTCCGCTTGCTGCCGCTTAAGCGATTTGCCGCCCATGAGACTTGCCGAATCCCAGGTCAGCTTCCGGACGTTCAGACCCAGCTTACCGGTAAGCAGCATATCGATCCCCCATTTTTGCGCCCACACGATGCCCTTTTCCGGACCAAGCCCGATGCAAAATAAATTCATAAAGGATGCATGCTCGGGACCGGTCTTGCCCGAATATTCCGCTTTTATGATTTTGGCGAGGCGCTGCGCTTGAGGAATGGCCTCTTTGCAGGTCATACCGTCGGCTTTGCCGGTGACCGAGTCGACGATGTGCGCACAATCTCCGATCGCATACATGTCGGGGCAGCCGCGCACATGATACCTGCCGTCGACGCTAATCTTCCCGTTCGCTTCCGTCGGCAGTCCGAGTCCGGCAATCAGCGGATTCGGCCGAAGGCCCAGCGTCCAGACGCATAGTCCCGCTTGTACAGCGGCTCCGTTGTCCAGCGTCAGACGATGCTGCTGATCATGGTACACAGCCGCCCTTGTGCCATGCATAACCCGAACGCCCAGTGCGTTCAGTTCTTTTTCGATTCTCCGGCCTACTTTGGCAGGCGCGGCTTCCATCAATCGCGGCTGTGAATTCACCAGGACGACGGACGCCAGCGCCGGGTCCAGTCCCGCCTTAGCCGCTTTCTGCCGCAGGGCGTGCGCAAATTCGGCAGCCGTCTCAATGCCGGTAATGCCCGCGCCGACAACCGCGGCGGACAGAAGCGTTCGTCTCGGCGCTTCGTCGTCTACGTGCAAAAGAGCCTGCTGCACATTGTGATCCATGCGGCCCCGAATCTGCGCGCCGCTTTCCAGGCCTGACAAGGATATGCCGCCCTTACCGGGAGGAACCGGCACAGCCGTGCTGCCCAGACACAGGATCAACCGGTCGTACGCCATTGCACCTTCCCGCCCGTCCGGGTACTTCAAGGCGAGGCGATTCGCGCCCGGATCAACCGACACAAGCTCCGCCTGCACGATCTCCACCGCAGTATGAAAAAAGCGGGAAAGCGGAATCTTGAGATCGGCCTCACCCACCGCGCCGCGAAACAGCAGCACTTTTCTGAGATGATAGCTTTCTTTATCGATTAAAATGACCCGGTACTCACGCTGTCCTTCGAACTGCTTCAGCAAAGCGTTCGCCAGATTAATTCCGGCGTACCCGCCGCCTATGATTACGATTTTTTGTTCCATATGCCTCTCCCCCTCAAGCTTGATAAACATGAGACGGATTTGCTCCTTTCTTTGTGACACGCCGGCTCTGCGAATTAATTTTTGGAAAAAGAGGAATAAGCTCTCATGAAAATGGATATATTAACAAAGCTGTGCATTTCACTTACTAATGAGATACCTTCATCAGGTTTTTCGAAATTACTTTTTGTAACGTGTGAATGCATCACACAAATTAGGGTTGGAGGTTTTTGTACACATGGAAACAGGTACAGTTAAATGGTTCAATGCGGAAAAAGGTTTTGGGTTCATCGAAGTTGAAGGAGGCAAAGACGTATTCGTTCACTTCAGCGCGATCTCGGGCGAAGGCTACAAAAGCCTGGACGAAGGCGAGCGCGTTCAATTCGATGTCGTTCAAGGTAACCGCGGACCGCAAGCCGAGAATGTCGTAAGGCTGTAGTCCTGCACATATCCTTTTTGGAGAACAGCGGTTCCAGCCGGACAAACTGCACCGGGGAGGGCCGCGAACGGCCATGACCAATCCAAGCTGCTTGCTGGGAGTCAGTCCGACGGAGTCACTTTTGCACATGCCGGAGTGAAGTATACCTTCTGCTGAATTCATCGGACAGACTCCCGGCTGAAAAGGAGGAGTTAGTTTGTATTTTTCAAAGAAAACGATGGAACCCGTCCAAGAAGAAGAAACGAGCATCTGGACATGCAGTACGGAGCAATGCTCCTGCTGGATGAGGGATAACTTTTCTTTCGATGAAAATCCGGTCTGCCCGATTTGCAACTCGGCGATGGTGAAAGATACCAAGCTGCTCCCCGCTTTGACGAACACGAGCGGCAAAAAGTAATTGAAAAGCGCCGGTCCCGCGGGATCGGCGCTTTTTATGTTTCTGGGAACGGCGTCCCAGCCGTTCGTGACGCGGCTTGACAGGCCTGGTAACAACGCAAAACCTGCAAAAACTCCCCTGACGTCGTGGACGTCGCCCACAGAATGAAAACCGCGCGCAGCTCCCAGCGTGCGGTGTGAAGCTCGGAATCGGATCGGAAAACCACGAAAACCTGCAAAAGTGCTCAAAAGTACAGGCTTTTCCGTGAGAGCGGCTCGGTTTGGAGAAAGCCTGCGATTGTGCAGGAATTTTCGGCGAGAATGGGGCCGAGACCGGGGCATGCGCTGAAAAACTGTATTTTTGCAGGCTTTCTCTACGCTGCCCGGCAGATTGCGCTACCTCCGGCGTGCAAGCTGCTTCTCCGTCGCTCCAGTTTGCCGCCAAGACGCGGTACAGCCCGTTCGATAGGCGGTTAGCGGCCCTCACCCCCAAAAGCCTGCGAAAGTGCAGGCTTTTTCCATGAAAGTAGCTCGTTTTGGAGAAAAGCCTGCGATTGTGCAGGAATTTTCGGTGAAAATGGGTCCGGCCCCGGGCATGCGCTGAAAAAACTGTATTTTTGCAGGAATGTTTCACTTCCAGCGCATCAATGGGCAAAAAAACTGCACTTTTGCAGGTTTTCTGCACGTGAACGAGCGCAGTGCCAAGCAGATGTGCCATTTCCAAGCATGCGAGGGTCGCTTCTCGCAGCTTTTCCAGGGCCGCGGGCGCGGGTGAGCCATTTCTACACGTGCGAGATTTGATTTCTCGCAGGTTTTCCGGGGCACGGGCGCGTGTACGCGCCATTTCCACACGTACGAGGGTCGCTTCTCACAGCTTTTCCAGGGCCGCGGGCGCGGGTGAGCCATTTCTACACGTGCGAGATTTGATTTCTCGCAGGTTTTCCGGGGTACGGGCGCGTGTACGCGCCATTTCCACACGTACGAGGGTTGCTTCTCGCTAGGTTTCCGGGGCGCGGACGCGAGCGCTTGTGCAGATGCCGGTAATGTCTTGCCTTTGAGAGCAGGCATTTTCAGCAAAGCACAAGGGCATTCGGCCAGGAGTCTGTCCGATGAACTCATGTAGAAAGTATGTTTATGCGAAGTGACAGAGCAAACAGGGGGACGCAGTCCGCGGTCCGATGGCGTCGAGAACGACAACGCCATAGGGTATGCGCTCAGTCGGCAACACCGCGAGCAGCCCCCGGCGCACGGCGCGACGCCGAGCTGCACGACCTCGCCCGGCCGACCCAACAGCCCCTAACTCTCGGTCGGGTGCACCATCAGTTCCGGCCGGACGTAGTTGTCGAACTGCTCGGCCGTCAAAATCCCGCTCCGCAGCGCCGATTCCTTCAGCGTCAGCCCCTCTTTATGGGCTTGCTTGGCGATGCTCGCCGCTTTTTCGTACCCGATGTGCGGGTTCAGCGCGGTGACGAGCATCAACGACTGCTCCAAATTGCGCCGAATGACCTCGCGATTCGGCTCTATGCCTACGGCGCAGTGGTCGTTGAACGAGCGCATCGCATCCGCCAGCAGTCTGACCGACTGCAGGAAGTTGTAGATGATGACGGGCTTGAACACGTTCAGCTCGAAATTGCCCTGGCTTGCGGCGAAGCCGATGGCGGCGTCATTGCCCATGACCTGGCAGACGACCATCGTCATCGCTTCGCTCTGGGTCGGGTTGACCTTGCCGGGCATGATCGAGCTGCCCGGCTCGTTCTCCGGGATCGCGATTTCGCCGATCCCGCAGCGGGGGCCGCTTGCCAGCAGACGCACGTCATTGGCAAGCTTCATCAAATTCGCGGCAAGCGCCTTGAGCGCGCCGTGAGCAAAAACGATCTGATCATGGCTGGTCAGCGCATGAAACTTGTTCGCGGCCGACGCAAAGCGCGTGCCGGTCAATCGCTCCAGCGCCGCGGCGACCCGGGCGCCGAACTCGGGATGCGCATTCAGCCCGGTGCCGACGGCCGTGCCGCCGATCGCCAGCTCGCGCATCGTATCTACGCTGCCGCGCACCATCCGCGCGGCTTGCTCCAGCATCGCCGCCCAGCCGCTGATCTCCTGCCCCAGCGTCAGCGGGGTGGCGTCCTGCAGGTGGGTGCGGCCGATTTTGACGACGTCCCCGTACGCGTCCATCTTGCTGCGAAGCGTGGCATGCAGCAGCTCCAGCGCGGGCAGCAGTTCCTCTTCGACCGCGATCACGCCGGCGACATGCATCGCCGTCGGGAACGTATCGTTCGAGCTTTGCGAGCGGTTGACGTCATCGTTGGGATGGATGCGCTCGCTGCTTCCCGCCGCTTCCAGCCATTCGTTCCCGCGACGGGCGATCACCTCGTTGACGTTCATGTTCGACTGCGTTCCGCTGCCCGTCTGCCAGACGACAAGCGGGAACTCGCCGTCCCAGCGCCCCTGCGCAATCTCGTCTGCCGCCCGGCAAATGGCGTCCGCTTTCTCCTGCGTCAGCCCTCCCAGGTCGCGGTTCACAAGCGCAGCCGCCTTTTTCAACAGGGCAAAAGCATGGATCAGCCTGACCGGCATCCGCTCCGTGCCGATTTTGAAATTTTCGTAGCTCCGCTGGGTTTGCGCCCCCCACAGCTTGTCCGCAGGCACTTTGATTTCCCCCATCGTATCCCGTTCAATTCGAAAGTTTGGATCCACCGCTCTTTGGGCACCTCCGCTGATTGGTCTAAACTGAGCCCGAGCCCAGACTCATTTCCTTTTTCCTGTTATAGCATTCCCAGACAACGTGAAAACCTGCAAATTTCAGGCTATTTATCTGCCCGACAGCACGAAAAAACCTGCAAAAATACATGAATTTGCATCCCTTGATCGCTGGCCACGAACAATTCCTGCAATTGTGCAGGCTTTTCAGCGAACACATAGACTCATACTCACTTTCAGCGGAAATTCCTGCACTTTTGCAGGTTTTTAGCCAAAACGAGCTAATCTCAGAGAAAAAACCTGTACTTTCGCAGGTTTTCTCCTTACCAAGCTGCTTCCTGCCCAATTGTGCATTTCCACGACCTACACCGGGAGAAGCACGCGCCCGGAAAAAGCGGCTGTCCCCCCACCGGTTCCCCTAGCCCTACAGAGGTGTCGCGACTGTGTCCGCTTTTGAAAATCATATATAATAAGCCTAGCAACCGAACCGATGAAGGAGCAGTGATCCCATGGAAACGAAACTGGAAATTATCGTGCGCTCGACCGAAATCGATGTGAACGGGCAACCAACCCAACAGTATAGCCAAGGGAATTTCGCCGTGTTTGAAGTAGCTATTTTAGTAAATCGAGGGGGTCGAACTTAATGAAATCATCACTACCGATCATAGTCCGCTCAACGGAAATTGATGTCAATGGGCACGTAAACAACGCGAAATATCTGGAATATCTCGAATGGGGCCGTGAGGAATGGTATGAACAGTGCGGGCTAGCCTACGAAGTTTTCGGAAATAAGGGTATTCAAACGGTTACAGTGAACATTAATGTGAACTATAGAAGAGAGTGTCGACAAGGTGAGGCATTAACCGTCACTTGTCAGCCAGAAAAAGTAGGTCGTTCCAGCTACGTGCTGAAGCAAGAGATCGTGGATGAGCATGACGAAGTACGCGCTGATGCACTCGTGACAAGCGTGACAATGGATAGTTCAACTCGCAAAAGCCGCGAAGTGCCTGATGAGCTGCGGAAGTTTTTTGAGTTTGAAAAGAACCAATAACATCATTCTGTTTTCAAATGTTTGCTCAAGAGCAAAACCATAGCGGACAAGGGAATCGAGTCGGCGAGATGAGCGGGTTGTGGCTCCACGCTGAAGCGATTCTTTTTACTTTAATGTGGTTGTACTGCAATCTTGATTTTATTTAGTGTTACATAGGCCGTGGCGATGAAATTCTCAACCGTACGAGAAACCCTCTGGCTTTACGTTTTGTGGCTTGAATGAGGCTATTGAGCCCTTCTAACAGACCATTGGTCATCTTGGTTTGAAACCATCGCAAAATACCTTCTTCGTGTCGTTTTAGCGATTTCGCTACCTGGGCCATGGGTTCGATCTGGGAGCGAACTACCCAACTGTACCAACTGCCAAAATACAGGTCAGCTAATATGGCAGGGTAAGTCCATAGTTCCTGCAATGCCAGTCTGATTCGATATGCCCTTCCTGTCAGGAGGTTCATATCCTTTAGCTTCACCAGCTTTTCCTTCTGTTCAGGCGTTAAATGATCTTCATTTTTTAACCAGACATAGCGACTCTTTTTGAGTTCAAGTCTATATATTGTTTAATTTCTGATGTGTTTTAAGAAGCCATAGGTCCTGGAATGCATTGTTGGTTGTTTGTAAATGTCAAACAACTTCACAATTGATATAACATAGTATACTATACTAAATAAAGCGAACAGACTTTGCGATGATTAATGCCAAATATGTATTGAAGGTGAATCAGTATGTTTAACAAAAAATCATTCAAACCGCGATATGAACAGATGTATGCCACGTTATACGAGAGAGTTAATTCTGGTGAATACAAGCTAGGGGATCGAATACCTTCGGAGAAGGAATTGTTGGAGGAGTTTGGGGTTAGCCGAATTACCTCGAAGAAGGCTCTTGATATGTTAGTTAACGATGGGTTAATTATGCGGCAGCCGGGACGGGGATCATATGTCATTAATCGGAACCTTAACTCAAACAAGCAACCGGTTCCTGAAGAAGAAGCGAGCGTTAAGCGGGATGGGTTTAAAGACCAGATAGTGATTGGATTGGTCATGGAAGATTTCAGCGATAGCTATGGGAAAGAAATGTTAACCGAAATGGAGAGAATGGCGCAGCAGCGCGGCGTATACCTGATGCTTCGACTGTCCTTCTCTCAACCGGAGATTGAGGAGAAAGCCATTCAAATGCTGCAAGAATTTGGCGTGGATGGCCTGATCATCTACCCGACGCGAGGCCAGTACTTCAGTCCGGAAATTCTTAAGCTGGTTATCAAGCAATTCCCGCACGTGCTTGTGGACCGTTACTTGAAGGGCACCACAACAACAGCAATCAGTACGAATAATGTGGAAGCAGCCTACGTTGGAACGTCTCATTTGCTTGATTTAGGTCACAAACATATCGGAATATTGGCTTCAAGAGTCATGGATAATGTGGCCATCGAGGAACGGATTGAAGGATTTGTGCAAGCCCATGCAGAGCGAGGGGTAATCCTTGATCGTTCTTTCTGGCTCACGGACATGGAGTGGGCAGTTAACGATGATTCCAGCCAGTATTTACTCGCTCAAAATGTAGAGATGGTACAGCAATTTTTGCGCAAGCATCCTCATATTACAGCGTTATTTGCTTTGGAGTATGAGTTGGCGCTGATTGCGAAAGAAGCCGTAGAGAAATTAGGAAAAAAAATACCGCGGGATGTATCTATTATATGCTTCGACAGCCCGCCGGGCAGTTCTGCGCTGTACTCATTCACCTACTTGCGGCAAAATCAGCGCGAACTGGGCAGATTAGCCGTAGATAGCGTATTGAAATTAATTCAAGGGGAAACGGTCCCGAGTAAAATATCTTTACAAGCAGAGTTAATTCAAGGCATATCGACTAGCCAGGTTTTGGAAAGAGCTAATAAGTAAATGGATTAGAAAAAGAAGATTAGGGGGAACTATAATAACGCGAACCGCTTGTTGTAACGGCGGTAAGCGTTTTTTTATGTGTATTTTAAATGATATGTTAAATGGTTTTATTGATATGTTAATATAAATAATGTATTGACAATAGCATGTTATTAGATTTAATATAATTTTACAGCTTCCTTGCAAACGTTTACAAAAGAAAGGGTGTTAGATTATGAATTCAATATCAGATACGCTGCCTGAATCAATAACCCAATTGATTCAAGACGTGGGAACTAAGCTTTCAGATCGTCCCAAGCTGGCGCGTATGTTTGCTAACTGCTTCTCCAATACACTGACAACGACAGTAAAACCCTTGTCAGACGATACGACCTTTATTATTACAGGGGATATCCCAGCGATGTGGCTTCGAGATTCAGCGGCTCAAGTGCGGCCTTATCTGATTTTGGCGAACCAAGACGAACAACTGGCAGAGCTTGTGGAACGTGTAGTTAAACGACAATTCCGATTTGTATTGCTAGATCCTTATGCAAATGCTTTTAATGAGTGCGATAACGGCAAGGGCCATCAAAATGATCTTACTCAAATGAATGGTTCGCTGTGGGAGCGTAAATATGAAATTGACTCGCTTTGTTATCCAATCCAATTAGCCTATCTGTTGTGGAAAACAACAGGCAGGACCGCTCATCTGGATCAGGCCTTCTCTGATGGTTGTGCGGCTATCTTGAAGGTATGGCGGACGGAACAGCAGCACGAAACGGAGTCAACCTACCGATTCGAGAGAACGGATTGCCCGCCGCTTGATACCCTTGTTCGTCAAGGGAAAGGAAGTGTGACGGCGAGAACGGGAATGACTTGGTCAGGCTTTCGCCCGAGTGATGACGCTTGCACATACGGGTACTTGATTCCTTCTAATATGTTTGCTGTTGTGGTACTTGGCTATATGGCGGAAATGTCGCGAGTTGTCCTGCAAAATGAGTCGTTGGCACAGGAAGCGGAGACGCTGCGAACGGAGATCGAACAAGGCATCCGCGATCATGCGGTTATCGAACATGCGGAATTTGGTCCAATCTATGCTTATGAAACGGATGGGCTGGGCCATTATCATCTGATGGATGATGCTAATGTACCGAGCTTGTTGGCACTTCCTTATCTGGGTTACTGCGCACCGAATGATCCGATTTATTTAAACACTCGTAAGTTCGCTTTAAGCGACAGCAATCCTTATTTTTATCGTGGCAAGGAAGCAGAGGGAATTGGAAGTCCACATACACCAGGCAATTATATTTGGCATATTTCGCTGGCCGCGCAAGCGCTTACATCATTAGATCAAGCAGAAGTCTTGCGTCTGCTAGATGTGTTAGAGCGAACCGATGCTGGAACTGACTTCTTGCATGAAGGCTTTGATGCCGATGACAGCACACAGTACACCAGAGAGTGGTTTTCATGGGCTAACGCTTTGTTCAGTGAACTGATTTTATCGCATTGTGGCTACGTGGTTCCTTCCAGTCCGCTAACAAGTATAAAATAGTCTTTCTATTGGAGAGGATTGATTGCAGATTGCGGATACGTAGCTCCACCTCATCTGCAATCTGCCAATGTGAACTTGAGGGCGAAGAGGATACTAAACAGCAAGGTTTTGGGGGAAATATTGCAAGTATGTCATGAACAAATTTAACTAAGGGGAGATCAACAATATGTCAAGAACAAATAAAGGGTTAGCATTGATGGTTGTTAGCTTGAGCTTAATCGTAACGGCGTGCGGTAATAACGTATCCAAACCTAGCGCAAGTAATGAAAGCGGTAACGGAAACAAGACGATTAAAGTGGCCTACGGAAAATGGAATGAAACAGACAAATGGGGTAAATGGCTGACTTCTGTGAAGCAAGAATTCGAACAAACGCATCCTGGTGTTAAGGTTGAGCTTCAACCCATTGAAGGTTCTCAATATGCGACTAAAGCGCCATTACTGCTGATGGACGAACGGACGGCTCCTGAAGTACTCGCTGAGGATTCCTTCTTGATTAATGCGGATAGCGCAGCGGGTTATTTGCAGGAATTGAACGTGGCTTCATGGCCGGACTGGAGTAACTTTAATGAAGGAATTAAAGCGGCTGTAACGGCTAACAACAAGGTGTACGGAATTCCTTTTTCTACGGATGTACGCGGACTTTATTATAATAAGGAATTATTTGCGAAGGCGGGGCTTCAAGTTCCATGGCAACCGAAGAGCTGGGATGACATTCTCACAGCATCGAAGACGATCAAAGAAAAGCTGCCTGACATTATTCCATTCTGGATGAACACAGGTAAAGCCGGACAGGAAGCAACGACAATGCAAACCTTTGAAATGCTATTATATGGTACTCAGGATAGTTTGTATGAAAATAATAAATGGGTTGTGAAGAGTCCAGGGATTTTAAGCACCTTCCAGTTCATTAACAATATTTACTCGCAGGGATTAGGGCCTAAGTTGTCTCAAGTTCTCACTGCTCAAGCCGGGCAAGTATTGGAAACCGATTTGATGCCGAATCAGAAGGTTGCGATTGTTCTGAACGGGAACTGGTTGACGGGCAACTGGATGGAAGGCGGAGGAAAACCATGGCCGCAAGCGTTGAATGTTTATGATTATGTGAAAATGCCAACACAGAATGGACAAAAGCCTGGTTTTACATCCATGTCTGGCGGATGGACACTAGCGGTAGGCGCAAAATCGAAAGAAAAAGAGCTTGGATTTGAATTCGTTAAGTTGGCAACGAGTGAGAAGCATAATAAGGAATTCGCGCTTCTTGACGGCGCATTAACGCCTAGAAAAGATGTAGCGGCTGACAAGGAATATACTGGACAGCCAGGCACTTTGTATGGAGTTGCAGCTGATTTTATTACGTATACGCACGTTCGTCCGTCGAACTCTGAATATCCAAGTGTATCGACGCAAATTCAAGAAATCGTGGAGAAGGTTGCTGCACAGAAGCTGACCCCCGAAGCAGCGATGGAAGAGTACGCCAAGAATGTAGAGAGAACGGTTGGTGCTGACAAAATAACGAACAAGTAGCTAGTAGGAGAGCCGGTTGCTGCAGGAATATTTTGCTGCCAACCGGCTTCACTCATCAGTCAGGAGGACTCAGGATGTCAGTATTTGATCAGCAAGCCCCCGGGAAGAGGCGAAATAAAATTGGCGGCAATGAGCAACTGCGGGCTATTATGTTTTTATCGCCGAGTTGGTTGCTATTGTTAGTATTTTTTTTCCTCCCTACCATTTTAACGTTTTATTTTGCTTTCACAAATATGTCCTTAACAGGTGCAGCCGCAGCGCAGGCTCAATTTGTCGGCTTTAAAAACTTTACGTATATGTTCAATGACCCAGGGTTTCGCACATCTGCGTGGAACACGATCGTTTTTCTTATATTTTCAGCAGTAATCGGTCAGCAGGTCATGGGATTTTTGATCGCTATTTTAATGAATGGACGCAGCCGCGGCTTTCGCAGCACGATAGGAGCCATTGTTATTGCAGGATGGGTAGCTCCAGAAGTTGTATGTGCTTTCGTGTGGTTCGCTTTTCTGAATGATACGGGGACCGTAAATACGTTTTTAGAGGGTTTAGGTCTGTCACCTGTGGCATGGCTGTTCACTTTTCCAATGGTGTCTGTCATTATCGCAAATATTTGGCATGGAACAGCCTTCTCGATGATGGTCTTCCAGGCTGCACTTGGCGATGTTCCCAAAGAAGTTGAAGAATCAGCGATGATCGACGGTGCAAGTGCTTTTCAGCGTTTATTCCGCATTACGATTCCCATGATTATGCCTTCTGTGGTCACGAATATGGTGCTGGTTACCTTGCAGACGCTTGGTTCCTTTACATTGATCTATGCATTGACAGGCGGAGGACCAGGCAATGCAACGGAAACGCTTCCCGTATACATGTATCATCAGGCCTTCGTAAATTATCAGTTAGGTTACGGGACGGCAATTTCGCTCATGCTGTTATTGATCGGTATTATTGCAAGTCTGGTTTATATGCGCGCACTTAAGGTAAAGATTTAACCTACAAACAAGGAGGTTAAGGGATGAATTCTCAATCTAGGAAGCCCAATAAAATGAATCGTTTTTTCGTTAGAAGAACGTTGCCTTATGTGATACTTACGTTGATCGGGTTGCTGTTTTTCATTCCGTTGTTATGGTTGGTGCTCGCTTCTTTTGATGCCAATGCGACATTATCATTGAAATTTCCCGATCACCTTACAATGAATAATTATGTGATGACGGCAGCAAGCTCAAGTAATCAGCGTTCCTTTGCGAATGGTCTATTGCTGGCGGTAGGGCAGGCACTTCTGGTTGTCATTGTGGCCGGACTTGCTTCTTATCCGTTGTCCAGATACCAGTTGCGTTACAAGCGACCGTTCATGTATGTCATTTTATTCTCGACAGGTCTGCCGATTACAGCAGTAATGGTTCCGGTGTACCAATTCTTTCTTTATCTGCAACTGCAGGATTCGTTATTTTTCACGATTCTGTTCTTGACGGCATCTGCATTGCCTTATTCGATTTGGATGATGAAAAATTTCATGGACTCGGTTCCAATCGAATTGGAAGAAGCAGCGTGGGTAGACGGCGCTTCGATTTGGACCTCCTTCAGAATGGTCGTTATGCCACTGATGCTTCCAGGTATTTTGACGATTGGCATCTTTGCTTTTTCAGGAAGCTGGGGTAACTTTTTGGTGCCGTTCATTCTATTGCAAAGTCCAGAGAAACTGCCCGCGGCGGTTACAATCTATCAATATTTTGGACAAAACGGCATTGTACAATATGGGAAACTGGCGGCTTTCTCTGTGATCTATACGATTCCTGCGATCCTGCTCTATATTTTGGGTCAACGATTCATGTCGCAAGGCTTCAGCTTCGGCGGAGCAAGTAAAGGTTGAGGATTTAGAAATAGCTTCAAGGATAGGAGTGGCTTACATGTCAAAACAGACGGTGCATATCGTTTCACATTCTCATTGGGATCGAGAGTGGTATATGCCTTTTGAAAATCATCGTATGAAGCTGATTCAATTGATGGACGAATTGATAGATCTGTTCGAAAAAGATCTGGAATTTCGCAGTTTTCATCTCGATGGGCAGACGATCGTATTAGACGATTATCTGGAAGTAAGACCCGATCGTCGGGAGCAAGTAAGCAGACTTGTTCAAGAAGGCAAGCTGCATGTAGGTCCTTGGTATATTTTGCAGGATGAATTTCTGACCAGCAGTGAATCGAATATTCGCAACCTGCTGATCGGACATCAGGATGCAGCCAAATACGGTGCTGTATGTAAGGTAGGCTATTTCCCGGATTCGTTTGGCAATATGGGGCAAGCACCGCAAATTTTGCGCCAGGCGGGCATCGATACGGCTGTATTCGGCAGAGGTGTCAAGCCGGTGGGCTTCAATAATGAAGCTCTCGGTCACTATGAATCTGCGTTCTCTGAAATGCATTGGCAAGGGCCGGATGGTTCAACGGTATTGGGCATTTTGTTTGCCAATTGGTATTGCAATGGAATGGAAATCCCGACAGATGAGCAAGCAGCTGTCTCGTATTGGCAGCAGCGAATAGAGGAAGCGAATAACTTCGCTTCTACGAGGCAGTTATTATTGATGAACGGGTGCGATCACCAGCCCGTGCAAGCAGACATTACGAAAGCCCTCCAAACCGCCAGAAGGCTTCACCCTCAAGTTGAATTCATTCATTCTAATTTCCCAGACTATATTCGTAGTGTGAAGGAGCAATTGCCAGAACAAATATCTACGATTCACGGCGAGTTAAGGAGCCAACGAACAGATGGATGGTTTACACTGGTGAATACGGCTTCTGCTCGTATCTATATCAAACAGGAGAATCAACGCTGTCAGACGATATTAGAGAAAGTCGCGGAGCCTTTGGCTGTGTTCGCTCATGTACTCGGTCAGCCTTATCCTCAGCAACAGCTCACCTTTACATGGAAAACATTGATGCAGAATCATCCCCACGACAGCATTTGTGGATGCAGTGTGGATGAGGTGCATCGGGAAATGATGACTCGTTTCGCCAAGAGCTACCGGTTAGCTGAGGACATAGCGAACGATAGTTTGCACTATATCGCTTCTCATATCGATACCACAACAGCATTTAGTAAGCATGATCCGCAGGCGATTCCTCTAACCCTCTTCAATACATCAGGGTGGGATCGTTCAGGCGTTGTAACGATAGATGTTGAGATTGCCAGACTTCGTCTGAATTATGATGGTCAGCAGGCGCAGCTTGTGAAGGAACTCCATGCCGTAGAAATCGATGGCTGCCAACTTATCAATGCTGCGGGCCAACCGGTTTCTGCCAAGGTTGAGGATTTAGGCGTTGTTTTCCACTATGAGCTGCCTAAAGACACATTCCGAAAAGCTTACATGACTAGAAGGATCAGGTTAACGTTTTATGCAGAGTCTGTACCTGCACTTGGTTACAAAACGTATGCCTGGGCTCGCGGACAAGCGCCGATTTCTATAATCACAAGCGAATCGATTACGGATGGCATATTAGAAAATGACCGCTTGCGCGTATCAATCCAAGAAGACGGCACGTATGATGTTCAAGACAAGCGCAGTGGAAAGCTATATAGAGGTTTAGGCGCCTATGAAAATGTTGGCGATATCGGTAATGAATATATATTCCGCCAGGCTGAGGGTGACCACGGGCTTAGTACGCGTGGTCTTGCCGCCAAGATTGAATTAAAGGAACAGACCGATTTCCATACCGTGTATGAATGGGTGCATGAGTGGCTCGTTCCTGCGAGTGCGGATGAGACTCTGGAGAGAGAAATGAATGAATTTGTGCCGTTTTTGGAGCGTAAGGCAGGACGCGGCCCAGAACTGGTTACCTTAAAAGTGACAACCCGCTTAACACTTGAACGAGGAGATGCTCCATTAAGAATCCGTACGACGCTGAACAATCAGGCTAAGGATCATAGGATTCGCGTGTTATTCCCGACGGATATCGATACACCGATCCATCGTGCGGACTCTGTGTTCGAGGTGGCTGTGCGGGACAACCTTCCTGAACGGGAGTGGACGAATCCGAGTAATTGCCAGCATCAGCAAGCTTTCGTAAACATCAGCGACTCGTCAGGAGGCCTGACAATTGCGAATCAAGGCTTGAATGAATATGAAATTGTTAGAGACGGGCGCAATACCATTGCTGTTACTTTACTGCGGGCCGTAGGCGAACTAGGGGACTGGGGGGTATTCCCAACACCCGAGGCTCAGTGTCTAGGTGAGCATCAGTTCGATTACACGCTTATTCTCCATGATCAAGAGGAGATGCTTACATCCTTCCAACTCGCTTATCAGGAGCAAATACCGTGGACAACCAGACAGGTTCCCTTGCAAGCCGGCAAGCTGCCAGCAGAATATGCCTTTGTACGCTGGTCTGGAGAAGGTGTTGCTTTATCTGCTTTGAAGGTAAATGAGCAGGGCAATGGTCTTGTCCTGCGCTGGTACAATTTGTCGAATCAAGAAAAGGCGTTGGACGTTTCGTATGCACATGGTGAATACGGTTGGCATCGCAGTAATGTGTTGGAGGAGATTCATGAACCTGTTAATCTGGAGGATTCTTTGATCCTAAAGCCTCACGAAATATTTACAATTATTAGTTTGTCAACATAAATATTACCATATAAGCCGCTTTACCTTTGAATGAGGTAGGCGGCTTTTCCTATGTGACACTTATTGATCACCCAATAGATTAATCGCCGAGAAATCGCCTTACCTGCTGCAATATGCTCACAACCCTTGGAGCCAAGAAGCATTCGACAAAGCGAAACGAGAAAATAAGCTTATTTTCTTGTTTACTATGAAATTGATATTCGGGGAAGACGAGTGGCTATTGAATTTTACATAAAAGGGAAACGGTTAAAGACGGATTTAGGACCTGCGTGCTGAGAGCGCTGGAATCCGGAGTTTGTTAGCGGTCATGTAGACCATGGCAATTAAATTTTGAACGTTTCTGTAACCGCGAGCTTTTCGTTTGGCTGCTTGAACGAGTCCATTAATACCTTCGAGCAAACCGTTCGTCATCCGGCTGTGGAACCACCGTAAAATGCCCTCCTCATGCTGTTTAATCGTCTTGGCCAAACAGACCATGGGCGCAAGCTTTGAGCGGGTCGCCCAGCCGATCCATTCCCGCAGATAAACATCCGCTAAAATATGCGGAAGCGTCCAATTTGAAAGTGCTACATCTTATACTGGAAGGCTTTATGCAACAAGTGGAAGTACCATTTACGAGATCAACCTTGATCCTTTGATATAATTTATCGTAAAGTGAGATACACTTATCATTTTGACCGTGAGAAATAAATTTCACAAATACGAGGTGAGAATCATATGAGTTTTTTTATTTTTTACTACTACTGCTCCCGCAAATCTGGATTATAACATCCTGTACAAATTCAACAAATGAAATATTGCAAGAAAAAGATATTATTTATTTGCACAATAGCGCAGATAACTTTGATAGATTTTCTAAATTTTTAGCCAATACCCAGAGTAATTCTAGTGATAAAATCAGGATCATTCAATAGAACCAGCTATGTGCTGAAGCAGACGATCGTGAACTGGCAAGGCCAAACTTGTGCCGATGCGCTCGTCACCAGTGTAACGATGGGCAGCGCCACTCGCAAGAGCCGCGAAGTGCCCGATGAGCTGCGCAAATGGTTTGCCTAAACAGGAATATGGAAAATTCATGTTTACTGAATAAATTTTTCCCATTTGAGGGATACTTGGATTGTGCTTGAACGAGGAGGTGAATACACTATGACAACCAATAACAACGATGTGGTCAATCATGGATTAAACGCCGCCGAGGCCAATGCGGATGACAGCAAATCCAAACAGCAGGTAGAGCAGCTGTCCTCCGAACTGCAGGAGACGACCGGGGCCGTTTCCTCCGCCGAAGAAACTACCGACACGGAACAATAAAGCAGGGCCAGAAACCGCAGAAGCGCCGGGTGCGTTCTCTGCGGCTTTTGTTTTTCCGGCGGCATCAGGATCGAACCACTCGCCCATTCCCCGAATAAATTGGTTAAAAAAGCAGGGATGGATGAACTAATGAACGGACTGGAGCCCGTTAGCATACAAACCCGCAAAGTACAGCGCCCCAGGCTGAAGCTTTCTTATCCGGTTGTGACGAGTCTGCCGTCGCACGCGGCGGAGCAGCGAATCAAAGCGCTGGTCATTTAACAAAACCATCATATACGACAAAACCGGTTTCCTGTACGTCAAAGGCTAGCCGGTTTTTTATTTGTTTTTTGTGTAAAAATTTGGATTCCCCCTCTGCCCAGGGCAATTATCGGATTGACGTCCGGAAAGATGAAAGATATAATGAGCTAGTAATTTAGTAAATTACTAATTTAGTAAACGAAAAGAGGAAAAGAAAATGAAAATACCAACTACTTTAAAACATAAGCCTGTTGTCGTGTCGGAAAATTATGAGCGGGTTGACGGCCGACTTGCCCAAAACACGGATGCAAAGGGCCTCTCTTTAGGATTGGCCCAATGGAATGACAGAGGAAAGGTCGATATTTCCGCCAAAGTATGGAGATACACAGGGGAAAAATGGTCAAGGCAATCGGAGGAGCTTCCTCTCCATCGCGTTCTTGATTTGTCCATTCTGATTTGCCGGTCCTTGGAGCATTTTCGCGAAGCATACAGATATGAACATTTATATGATCCGAATGAGCCCGTCATCGACCGGGTTGGCCTGCAGGGGGATGCCATGACCGTGGCGATATGTACGGACAATGAGAGAATCAATGAAGATATTAAGCTGTTCAGCCAAGCTCTGAGCGACGACGATGAGATGATCAGCGAACGTCTGCGCACATTATCAAAAATTTTAAAAGATATGGGGTATTAACGTGTTTTCCAATCGTTATGTTCGAACTATTATCCTCTCCCGGGTGCTGCTGCAGCTGGGGGTTTGGATTCGGAATTATGCCGTCCTTCTTTATGTTACCGATTTAACGAATAATAATCCGGTTTACGTATCGCTAATTTCGGTTGCGGAATTCGCGCCGATCTTTCTATTCGCCCTTATCGGCGGAACCTTTGCCGACCGATGGCGGCCGAAGCGGACAATGGTTTGGAGCGATCTGCTGTCCGCCTTGTCCGTTGTGGCTGTGCTGCTTGCCGTCATGAACGGCGGATGGATCGCGCTGCTCGTCGGATCGTTTGTTTCCGCCAGCCTGTCTCAATTTTCTCAGCCTTCGGCCATGAAACTGTACAAACGGCATGTGCCAGGGGAACAACTGCAAGGCGTGATGGCGATGTCCCAAACTCTTGTCGCTGTCTTTATGGTTTTGGGCCCGGTCATCGGTACGTTTATTTTCATACAGTTTGGTATTAAAATTCCGCTCGTCCTGACGGCAGTTTTGTTCCTGGGGTCCTCCCTTGTACTATCGACGCTTCCCCACGACGAGGCGGAACCGAAGTCCGGCGGTGCCGGCAGCTTCATGAAAGAATTGATGGCCGGGTTGCGTTATATCGGGTCCAATCAATCCTTAAGAACGCTCAGCTTGACTTTCGCGGCTGTCGGATTGGCCTCGGGAATTACTCAGCCGCTCCAGATTTTCATTGTCATAGAGAAGCTGGGGCAGAGCAAACAATTTCTGCAGTGGGCGGTTATGACTAATGGGGCAGCTATGTTAGTAGGCGGAGCCGCCATAATGGGGATTGCCAAAAAGGTGAAGCCGCAGCTTCTGCTCATGACAGGCTTGCTTGTCACCGCCGTCTGTACGATCGGAATTGGCGCGTCTACGATGGTTTGGCTGACCATTGTCCTTTTAGTGATCAGCGGGTTGTTTTACCCTTGCATTCAAGGCGGAATCCAGACGCTGCTTGTGCGGAATACGGAAGGAGCTCTTATGGGCCGGGTATCGGGAGCGATCACTCCGGTTTTTATGGGAATGATGGTGATCGGCATGTTTTTATCCGGTTATCTGAAGGATGCGTTCTCCCTGCTCACGGTATATGTGATCAGCGGCGGTTTGATTGTTGTCGGTGCGATGCTGCTGCTCCCTCTTGTTGCCCGGAAAAAAAGCGAAGCTGCGAGGGGCCCGGCATTATGACGGAAAGGAGAAGTGTTATGAATGACCATGAACCCTGTTATTTGTCGCCTGCAAGACAATTGACGGACGCGGAAAAAGGGCTTGTCTGGAAAAAGCCGGCATCTCATAAAGTCAGCGAAGAAGAACGGCGTATTTGCAACGAAATACAGCGCAACTGGCATCGCGGCGAAATGAAAATCGCCAATATTTTGCTAGAGGGCGACGCCGGCTCCGGTAAAACGCAGCTCGCCAAGGCGTTGTCGGCTAATTTCGGGCTGCCTTATACGAAAGTGACCTGTTTTGCCGATATGGATAAATCGGACGTGATTGGCGCTATTTTGCCAGTGATTTCGCACGAGCGGCTGGAGAAGTTTGAGCCTGCGGAACAAACCGTTTTGAAGGCATTGTACGAAAGCGACGGTTTTCAAAGCGCGGCTGAAATTTTGATGGACATTCTGGGGGTCACCCGGGAACAAGCCGCTTTAAAAATGAAGCGGTTGATGAAGCTGGCCGCCGAAAACACCGGGGGCGAAGCGGTTGAGTATCGTTTTTACCCATCCGAGATCGTCAGAGCCTACCAGAAAGGTTATCTCCTGGAAATACAAGAACCGACCGTTATTCGCGATGCCGCGGTGTTAATGGCGTTAAATTCCGCCTTGGAGCCGGATGGCAGCATCAATCTGCCTACGGAAATCGTGCGCAGACATCCGGACTTCATCGCGGTCATCACAACAAACCGCAGTTATGCCGGATCCAGACCGCTCAACGAAGCGCTGCGCGACAGAGTTCAGCATACCGAGAAGATGGACTTGCCGACGAAAGAAGTCATGATAGAACGCGCCATCGCCAAAACCGGCTATACGGCCGACAAGGTGCTGGGCGTTCTGGCGGATATCATGATTGTTTTGGACAAAACGGCCCGGGCCCATGCGATCAAAGGCGTAGCCGGAATGCGCTCCTACTTCTACTGGGCGGATGCCGTCGCCGAGGGCGCTCCTGTCAGGGAATCCCTGTATCATAAAGTCATATACAAGATAACTACCGATTCCGAGGAAATCGAAATTTTGGAAAATGCGCTTACAAGCAGCGGTTTGTTGGCGAGCCTTGATGAAGTCGGGATGGAAGTAAAAAAAAACGGCATTTTGACGCAGTAGAGATCAGGACGTGGGGAAATATAGACAGCGCCGATTTTGACCGCGGCAACGATTTGGAAGAAGACGGCATCGCCTTAAAAAAATCCGCTGACAGCGACGAAAGTTCATCCGACGGTTCCGAGCATTCCTCCGATACGGAAAGTTCGGATTTGGGAAAGAACGGCTCCCCCATTTATCACCAGGCAAATCCTGAAGCCATGTCAGAGGATGCGGTACAAAAAGAGCGCGATTTCCGCAAAAAACTGAATCGGGACGCGAGGGAAGTTGTGTCCGGTTCGATTCACGGCCATGTCAGGCTCATCGTCCACCGCCCGGACTACGTTTTGGAAAACCAGCACGAATATGCCGGTCTAAGCAAAGGGCTTATGCCTGTCGTGCGGGAAATCGCCAGAAAGACGCTTCCGCTGTTGGAACATGAAGTATCGTCCGAGTTCGCGAGAAATCATTACTATGGCAGCAAATTTCAAGCGGACAGCATCGCTTACCGGGATTTCAGGTATTTTGCCAAGAAACGTCCGCCAACCGAATCCCCTTCCCTTGCGGTCGGTCTAAGGGTCGACGAATCGGCGTCGATGTCGGCTTTCGGGAGATTGGAAGCGGCCAAACGCGCGGTGATCGCGGTATATGAATTTTGTCAATACTGTCATATTCCCGTATTGATTTACGGCGATACTGCGGATGTCTCCAAAATGGAGCAAATGTCGGTCTTTGCCTATTCCGATATGGATAAACCGGACCCCAACGACCGATTCAGGCTCATGGGGATTCGCGCCAGAAGCAATAATCGCGACGGAATGGCTCTGCGCATTATTGCCGAACGGCTGGCGGCCGCGCCGCAAAAGACCAAGCTGCTGATTAGCATCAGCGACGGGCAGCCCAAAGCAATGGAAGATTACACCGGAAATTATGCGATCCGGGACATGCAGCAAACGATAGCCGCGTACGAACGGAAAGGAATTGCCTTTCTGGCAGCCGCAATCGGCCAGGACAAAGATGTGATTCAGCACATCTATGGGAATGAGCGGTTTTTGGATATTACCGATCTGCATGAGTTCCCGGCTAAATTGGTTCGCATTATCGCCCGGTATTTGTGAGAGGAGAAACATATATGGACAAGAGCAGACGCAAGGAACTGCAAGAGGAATACAAACAAATCAAGACTTACATGGGTGTAATCCAAATAACGAACAACACTAACGGCAAAATTTTCATAGACAGCTATCCCAATCTGAAAAACAAATGGATCATGATCCAAAGCCAACTGGACATGGGGAGATTCGCCAACTTACAACTGCAAAAGGACTGGAAGGAATTAGGCGCCTCGGCATTCACCTACGAAGTGCTGCAGCAAAAAGAAGCCGACGAAATTACAGACATGCGCTGGGAGCTGAAAAAAATACTAAAGCCATGGCTGGAAAAATTACAGCCCTACGGAGAGAAGGGCTACAACAGGCCGCCGAGGGATTGACCCTCGCGGCACAGGCGGGGAGACGGCAGCCTGGCGGGTCCCAAGGGGGCTCCCAGGGCAGAGCACACCGGGGCAACACCCAGGGACACCTAGACGCACCCAAGGCTACTCCTTGGTAGCCCTCAGGGCAGCACCTAAGCGGCTCCATGGTAGCTCCTAGGCAGCACCTCAGGGAAGCACAAGGCAACCCCCGGGTAGCACCCTAGGGCAACACCTAAGTAGACCCAAGGCAAGCTCCCAGGTAACCCTCCCCGGCGGCTAGAGGTCTGTCCGATGAACCCGCACACACGCTGGAAAGCAGCAAATCTACTGGAAATACGGAAAAAACCTGCAAATGTACAGTTTTTGCTCGGTTGATACGCTTGCCACGAGAAATTCCTGCAATTGTGCAGGCTTTTCGCCGCGAACATGGGCTCAGGCTCAATTTCACCGAAAATTCCTGCACAATTGCAGGTTTTTCGCCAAAACGAACCATTTCCATGAAAAAAAACTGCACTTTCGCAGGTTTTTTCCCTGTCAGGCCGTCTTGTCCCCCTTCACTTCAGCTCCACAACCTGTGCAGGAGAGGCGAGTCCTTCTTCAGCTACGCAACCTGTACTGGAGAGGCGAGTCCCTCTTAAGCTACGCAACCTGTACTGGAGGGGCGAGTCCCTCTTAAGCTACGCAAACCGTACTGGAGAAGCGAGGGCTGGGGAATAACCACTACGCTCCCCGGTACTTCCCTAGCCCGTAACTGTATCAACGAACGCACAAAAGTAACTCCGCCTGCCGGACTGCTAGGAAGAGGATTCGGCCACTATAACGTGACGGCTGAACCGGCCCTTCCGTACGATGCAGCGGTCCGCGATGCGGAAGCCCGCTTGTTCCACGGCCGCGTCGACGGGCTCGGTCGTGATGATGACCGCCCTGTCTGCAAGACGGCGGGCGCTTTGGAGCATTTGAAGCTGCTCGTCTTCCGGCAGCTTCGAGCACAGGTTGTACGGCATGTCGAGGATGAGGGCATCGTAGCGGCCCGTCAATGTCCGCATGTCGGCGAGGCTCACCACGTTCGGCATGCCGAAGTGGGCCAGGTTCGCCCGCGCGCCGCGCACGGCCAGCGGGTTCGCGTCGCAGCCGGCGATGTCGATCCCCATCGACATCGCCTCGATCAGGACCGTGCCGATGCCGCAGCACGGGTCAAGCGCCCGCGTGCCCGCAATCTCGGGCACGGCGATGTTCACCACCGCCCGCGCGACGCGGGTGCTCAGGGCGGTGGAGTAGTTCTGCGGCTTCTGCTGATGCCGCAGCCATACGGCTTCGCCGTAGGAGCAGCTGCCCAGCAGCCACCGGCCCTGCAGCGCCGTCACGGCGAAGCGCTGCTCCGGCCGCCGCATCTCCGCCCTGCCGCGGAGATGCCGGCCCAGTTCGCGTTCGATCTCCCGCTGGCGGTCATAGCTGACCGCAGCGTCCGTCTCCGCGAACACAACTTTGAACGTTGACCCCGTGACGGTCAACGTCTGCGCCAGCGCGGCCAGCTCCTGCAAGCTGCCGGCCGCCAACTGTACGTCGAGCCGCAGCTTCAGGAACGGGCTGCGGCTCGGCTCGATCCGCCGCGCGCTTCGCAGCCAGCGCGCGCCGGGTTCCGGCGCTGCACCCAGCAGGGTGCGCAGCTCCAATTCACACAAAGCCTGCTCATCTTCATGGCAGGCGAATACATACACATATTCCACGCTTCCTTAGTCCTTCCTAGGAGTCTGCCAGACGGAGTTACTTTTGTGTTTTTACCTTCTGCGCGCTTCATCGGACAGACCCCTCAGTTCTTCGTCCGCAGCCGCTCCATTCGGCGTCTTGCATGCCTGCGATAGCAGACCATCCAGACGGCGGCTTAGTTTCTGTATTACTGGAGCGAGCGGAAAATAAACCGGAACACGTCTTCCTCCCGCAGCGCATACTCGGAATCCTTGGCGATGACGTTTTGCACGCGCAGGCCGTAGCCGAAAGCCATGAACATCGCCGCCGCATGCGCCGCGTCCACTCCTTCCGGGATCGCGCCCGCTTTTTGCCCGACCTCGATCCAATTGCGCGCCATCGCCGCGGAGAAGTCGAACAGCTCTCTCATGACCGCCGCAATCTTCGGATTGTCGTTCTGGCTAAGCAAATAGGTGAAAATTTTATTGGTTACATCCTGACTATCGCTATTGGCAATCATGCCTTTGGTAATCGTTTGTATCGGCGGGGCCGCATCTTTGCCGACCGTCCCTTCCACCGTTTGTTTGAAACGTTCATTGACCGATTCCACTTTGGATTTCAAAATCAAACCGAACAGTTCGTCTTTCCCTGAAACGTAATGGTAAATCGCCCCTTTGGATAAACCGGTTCGGTCAATAATATCCTGGAGCGTCGTCTGCCGGCATCCTTTTTCCCGGATAAGCTGTTCCGTCGTATCTAAAATAAGCTGAAAGCTTGCGCTTCGCTGCGCAGCATCTGCGGTCATCAGCAGGACACCTCCCTCGGCATTCGCTTCTTCTATTGTATACTAACGCATGACCGGGTCAAGCGCCTATTGTGCGCGGTCGCGTTTCATTCGGCCCGAAGCAGCCAAACGGCCACAGCCGTCCACGATCCCTCTACCCACCAGATAGAGTTATCCACAGATACTCTGGCCAGCCGGCCCTATATGAGCCCGACTTGGGAATTCTCCTTTGTTTTTAAATTTATACGGCTGCCGCCCGGGCTTCTGCGTCTGTGCTCTGCATTGCGCTGTTTTTCACTGTTCGGCGATACGCCGCATACATGTACAAGCGCCAAGCGAACGTGTAGACAACCAGCACGGTGATGTACAAAGCCAGCATGAGTTCGATGTCCGGATGGTGTGCTGCGGTCAAAATCGGATGATTATGGAACACGTTATCGCGCACCATGTATCGGACGTAAGGAAACCCGAACAGGAAAATGTAGAACAGGATGTTCGTTTTAAAAAAGATTTTGCCGTCCGCCTTGACTTCGAACTTCGAGGTCAACATATACGGAACCGCGAGCGCCAGACCCAGGCCGACGGCCCAGCCGATTTGCCCGATCGTTGCTCTTGTGCCTGCGCAGTAGATAATCCAGGGAAGCGACGTGAACATCAGCCAGTCCCCGAGCAGCAGCTTCAGCCCCTTTCCTTTGATTTCTTTGCGGGACTGGATGAATTGCTTGAGCGTCACCCAGATGATCAACGCCCATACGCCATAACCGATCAAATCCCATTGTTGTTGTGTCATTTGCACCACTTCTCCTCTTGAATAATTTTTTCCAGACCGTCGGTCGGTTTGTTTATATGGTTATCATACAGACCGTCGGTCGGTTTGTCAAGGGGTGTCTATTTAAATAAATTAAGGCAGCCGACCAAATTTAGATCGGCTGCCTTCTGTGCTTTATACGTCCTTTGGCGCAGATTTTTCCAAAGCTGCTTTCAACAAATCAATATATACCAGAAGATCTTCCGGCAAAAACACATCGTTTCGTTTCACCAAGCCCAAGAGCCAGGAACGAAGCCCGATCCCCGAATCCGGGATTTTGTCGTGAGTTTGACGCAATAGAAACAAGCTGAATGAAGAGCCTTCGGAATCGGTCGGGATTCCAGGGCTCTTTCTGTTTATTCTCTGTTTATTGTGTTTTTGTATAATAAACCTGATTTTTGTCGAAAGAGGAGACGTGAGCTGTGAATCATCAAAAAAAAGCCAAACAATGGTTGTGGAAGCTGTACATATTGGGCGTGGCGCTGTTTATTGCCTGTACAAGTATTGTAGCAATTCCGGTATATGCAGCTGAGACATGGAGTCAATTTGGCCGGATTGGGCCGGTCAGCAATTCAAACCCGGGAGGCTTTACCTCTCCAAAAGGAGTGGCGGTTGACAGCAGCGGGAATGTGTATGTGGCCGATACTTCCAATCATCGCATTCAGAAGCTGACCATATCGACGAATACATGGAGTGAGTGGAAAAAGGTCGGCGGCGGCGCAGGAAGCGGCTTAGGTGAGTTTAATGGTCCAACTGGAGTGACGGTTGACCTTAACGGGAATGTGTACGTGGCCGATACTGGTAACCATCGCATTCAGAAGCTGACCATATCGACGAATACATGGAGCCAGTGGGGGAAGAGTGGAGGTTTAAATGGACTTGGTTTGGGCGAGTTTTACTTTCCAAGAGGAGTAGCGGTAGACAGCAGCGGGAATGTGTACGTGGCCGATAGTAGCAACCAGCGCATTCAGAAGCTGACCATATCCACGAATACATGGAGCCAGTGGAAAAAGAGCGGTGCCGGAGCAGCCCCAGGAAGCGGCTTGGGCGAGTTTAATTCTCCTAATGGAGTGGCGGTTGACAGCAGCGGGAACGTGTATGTGAGCGATACTTTCAACCAGCGCATTCAGAAGCTGACCATATCCACGAATACATGGAGCGAGTGGAAAAAGGTCGGCGGCGGCGCGGGAACCGGTTTGGGCGAGTTTACTAGTCCAAGAGGAGTGGCGGTAGACAGCAGCGGGAACGTGTATGTGGCCGATAGTTCCAACTATCGCATTCAGAAGCTGACCATATCGACGAATACATGGAGCGAGTGGAAAAAGAGCGGCGGCGGCGCAGGAAACGGCTTGGGCGAGTTTTTTGGTCCAAATGGAGTGGCGGTAGACAGCAGTGGGAATGTATATGTGGCCGATGACAGTCATAACGTTCAGAAGCTGAACGCAGCCAACAATACATGGATTCAGTGGGGTGTAATAGGGCCTGTTAACGGGAGTAGTCCGGGCGAGTTTGCTTTTCCAAGAGGAGTGGCGGTAGACAGCAGCGGAAATGTGTACGTGGCCGATGTTAGCAACCATCGCATTCAGAAGCTGACCATATCGACGAATACATGGAGCGAGTGGAAAAAGGTCGGCGGCGGTGCAGGAACCGGCTTGGGCGAGTTTACTAATCCTTATGGAGTGGCGGTTGACAGCAGCGGGAACGTGTATGTGGCCGATTCCGGCAACCAGCGCATTCAGAAGCTGACCATATCGACGGATACATGGAGCGAGTGGAAAAAGGTCGGCGGCGGCTCAGGAAACGGCTTGGGCGAGTTTTATAATCCATATGGTGTGGCGGTAGACAGCAGCGGGAATGTGTACGTGGCCGATTCCAACAACCATCGCATTCAGAAGCTGACCATATCGACGAATACATGGAGCGAGTGGAAAAAGAGTGGCGGCGGCGCAGGAAACGGCTTGGGCGAGTTTAATTTTCCTAATGGAGTGGCGGTAGACAGCAGCGGGAATGTATATGTGGGTGATGTTGGCAACCATCGCATTCAGAAGCTGACCATATCGACGAATACATGGGGCGAGTGGAAAAAGAGCGGCGGCGGCGCAGGAAACGGCTTGGGCGAGTTTAGTAGTCCTTATGAAGTGGCGGTAGACAGCAGCGGGAACGTGTATGTGGCCGATTACGGTAACCATCGCATTCAGAAGCTGACCATATCGACGAATACATGGAGCGAGTGGAAAAAGAGCGGCGGCGGCGCAGGAAACGGCTTGGGCGAGTTTACTAATCCTTATGGAGTAGCGGTAGACAGCAGCGGGAACGTGTATGTGGCCGATACTTTCAACCATCGCATTCAGAAGCTGGAAATACCTGCATCCCCGATTACTGACTTTGCAAGCACAGCGAAGACGAGCACAACGGCAACGTTCAACTGGACAGCAGCAAGCGGAGCGACGGGGATCATCATCGAGCAGTCCCCAACGGGAACGAATACGTGGACAACGGCTACGACCGGCGCGATTGCAACCAATGCGACGACCGCTATGGTAACGGGATTGAGCGCGACCACCGCGTATGATTTCCGGTTAGTAGTTACCGGCGGGGCGAACGCAGGCAACTCGAACACGATAAGCGTCACGACCGATGCGGCACAAACGTACACGATAGCAGCGATAGCGGAACAAACGGCAACGGCACTGACGGCAGGTTACGGATCGGGCACTCAGGACACGAAAACGATCACGATTACGAAAACCGGCACCGGAGATTTGACCAATGTAGCCGCAGCGTTAAGCGGAACAAATGCGTCTGATTTTGTCATCACGCAGCCGGGAGCGACGACACTGAACAGCGGCACCACGTCGACGACGTTTACGTTGAAAGCAAAGGATGGCCTGGCAGCAGGCACGTACACCGCAACGGTGACGGTATCGGCGGACAACATGACGAACGTGACATTTACGATTACACAGACAGTCAATCCGGCGCCCGTGGCACCGTCGATCACAAGTCAGCCGGGTAATAAGACAGTGACAGCGGGACAAACTGCAACGTTCAATGTAACCGCCGGCGGCGACACGCCGCTTAGCTATCAGTGGATGAAAGACGGCAATGCGATGACAGACGGCGGGAACATCAGCGGAGCAACGGCGGCAACCCTAAGCATCTCTAACGCACAATCGAGTGATGCGGGTAGTTATACCGTCGTGGTTACCAATGCAGCGGGGAATGCGACAAGCAACGCGGCAACCCTGACGGTCAATCCGGCGCCCGTGGCACCGTCGATCACAAGTCAGCCGGGCAACAAGACAGTGACAGCAGGGCAGACTGCAACGTTCAGTGTAACCGCCAGCGGCGACACGCCGCTTAGCTACCTGTGGAAGAAAGACGGCAATGCGATGACAGACAGCGGGAACATCAGCGGAGCAACGGCGGCAACCCTAAGCATCACTAACGCACAATCGAGTGATGCGGGTAGTTATACCGTCGTGGTTACCAATGCAGCGGGGAATACGACAAGCAACGCGGCAACCCTGACAGTCAATCCGGCCCCCGTGGCACCGTCGATTACAAGTCAGCCGGGCAACAAGACAGTGACAGCGGGACAGACTGCAACGTTCAATGTAACCGCCGGCGGCGACACGCCGCTTAGCTACCAGTGGAAGAAAGACGGCAATGCACTGACAGACGGCGGGAACATCAGCGGAGCAACGACGGCGATCCTAAGCATCACTAACGCACAATCGAGTGATGCGGGCGGTTATACCGTCGTGGTTACCAATGCAGCGGGGAATACGACAAGCAACGCGGCAACCCTGACGGTGAATGCGCTGACCGATGCGGCAACGCCGAGCATCGGCACACAGCCAGCGGACCGAATGGTGAGTGTGGGTGGCAGCGCGCCTTTGAGCGTAACGGCAACGGTGAGCGACGGCGGAACGGCGAGCTACCAATGGTACAGCAACGCGATCAACAGCAACAACGGCGGAACGCTGATCAGCGGTGCCACGACCGCAACATATAACGTACCGACAACCACGGCGGGAACGACGTACTACTACGTTGTGGTGACGAACACGAACAACAGTGTAAACGGAACGAAGACGGCGACGGCAACGAGCAGCGCAGCCAAGGTGACGGTGAACGTTGCACCTACTTATACGATTGCCGCAATAGCCAACCAAACAGCGTCGGCGCTTATTCAAGGTTACGCCTCGGGTACGCAAGAAACGAAAACGATCAGTGTAACGAATACCGGCACCGGCAATTTGGCGAATCTCGCTGCAGCTTTGAGCGGCACCCATGCAAATGATTTTGTCGTGACGCAGCCGGAAGCGACGACACTGGACAGCGGAATCACGTCGACGACATTTACGGTGAAAGTAAAGGACGGCTTGCCAGCAGGCACTTACACTGCAACAGTCACAGTAACGGCGGACCACATGACGGCTGCAACCTTTACCGTGACTCAGGTGGTAAACTTGCAGAATGCTCCTGCGAATCCGCAGAACCTTGTGGCTGACGGAGGAGATCGTCAGGTTACACTAAACTGGAGCACGGTAACGGGAGCGACCTACTACAACCTGTATATGTCAACAGCTTCGGGCCAATTTAGCAACGCTTCAGTTACGACAGTGAGCTCTTCCACCTATAACGTCCAAAGCTTGACCAACGGAACTACCTACTACTTTATAGTGAAAGCAGGCAGCTTGGGAGGTTTGAGTGCGGAATCCAACCAGGTCAGCGCAACTCCTGCAACTGTTCCGGTAGCGCCAACGAATGTGACGGCAGTTGCTGGAAACGGACGAGCTACCATTTCATTTACGGCTCCAACTGATGATGGCGGAAGTCCAATTATGGGGTATGAGGTAACGATTTCACCGGGAAATACGGTCATAACCGGAACGGCAGGTCCGATTACCGTAACAGGCTTAACCAACGGAACGAGCTATACTTTTACGGTAAAGACAGTCAATGGTGTGGGAAGAAGTGTCTCTTCTGCCCCATCCAATGCCATTATCCCAGCAGCGCCATTAAGCAGCGACAATGGCAGCGGCAATGGCAGCGGCAATGGCAGCGGCAACACGACAACCGAACCTGCAGCTCCTGCTAGAGCGGAAACTGGAAATACCGGAGTGGATGTGCTCGTCAACGGTAAAGCGGAGAATGCGGCAACAGCAACGATAACCAAACAAAACGAGAAAACCGTAATAACCATTACGGTTGATGAAAAAAAGCTGAATGACAAGCTCGCGCTGGAAGGACAACATTCGGTCGTGGCGATTCCGGTCAATATGAAGTCAGATGTAGTCGTCGGTGAATTGAACGGTCAAATGATTAAAAACATGGAGAACAAGCAGGCGGTCTTAGAGATCAAAACCGACCGGGCAACGTATACGCTGCCAGCCCATCAGATCAACATAGATGCCGTTGCCAAACAAATCGGCAGATCTGCAGTCCTGCAAGACATCAAGGTACAGATCGAAATCGCGACACCGACAGCGAATACAATAAAAGTTATGGAAAACGCGGCAGCCAAAGGAACATTCACACCGGTCGCGCCGTCAATCGATTTTACGGTTAAAGCCACATACGAAGGCGCAACGGTCCACGTATCGAAGTTCAACGTCTACGTGGAACGAACCATTGCGATTCCGGATGGTGTTGATCCGAACAAGATTACAACAGGAGTTGTTGTTGAACCTGACGGAACGGTTCGCCACGTGCCGACCAAGGTGGTTGTAATCGATGGCAAGTATTACGCAAAAATCAACAGCCTGACCAACAGTACGTACTCGGTTGTCTGGCATCCGCTTGAGTTTATGGATATGACCAATCATTGGGCGAAAGCCGCGGTGAACGACATGGGATCGCGGATGGTCGTCGATGGTACTGGAAACGGCATGTTTAATCCTGACCGAGACATGACTCGCGCTGAACTTGCAGCGATTATCGTCCGTGGATTGGGACTTAAGCTGGAAAACGGAACGTCACCGTTCTCGGATGTCAAGACGTCAGATTGGCAAAGCAGCGCGATTAATACAGCATATGCATACCATCTGATCGATGGGTTTGAAGACGGAACGTTCCGCCCGAACGATAACATTACCAGAGAACAAGCCATGGTAATGATCGCCAAAGCGATGACGATCACCGGGTTGAAAGCGAAAATTTCTAACCAACCGGCAGGCGAAATATTACAGCCGTACACAGATGCGTTGGATGCATCCGCTTGGGCGCTAAGCAGCATTGCAGACAGCGTTCAAGCGGGGATCGTATCGGGAAGAAACGGCGCTGAATTGGATCCAAAAGCGCTTATTACGAGAGCTGAAGTAGCAGCAATTGTACAAAGACTGCTTCAAAAATCAGAATTGATATAAGTCCGTTATACGGCCTACAACTAGAGTAAAAGGGAAAAGGGCTATCCGCAACAGTAGAGAAAGCTGCTGCAGGATAGCCTTGTTTTTTAAATACCATTTTGCTTGCCGGGTTTTCGGGGCAGCTAAACTAACTACCGCGGGAGAGCGCATCGCTGGCAGCGATGAGGTCAGGGGTTCGATCCCCCTATTCTCCACCAACACCTAACACAAACGGCAGAGATGCCGTTTTTATTTTTAGCGAGCGGTTCGTATTTTATATCCCATGAATATCCATTTACTTTGCGGGTGGTGTCAGTTTCGCTGGTACTACCCCATAAAGCGCCGAGGCGGCTTTACTGATTGAATTATGCTTGGCTATCTCCACTAAATAGCGAAATTGTTGAAGCGTCATGTGCCGCACCTTTCTTTGACCGATTATGCCGAATGTCTGCCATAACTTTATTCTATAGCCAGCAATGAAAAAGGGCAATTTTACGTTCTGTACGGAGGGTGCTAAGATTCGGTTAGAACAACAAATTTATTGTGAAGGAAGAAAAAAATGACAAGGTCGTTGCATTTGCTACATTTGGCCCCTTTAGAGCATGGCCGGCATATAAATATACGATCGAACATTCCGTATATGTTCATAAGGATCATAGAAATGAAGGGATAGGAACAAAAATAACGAAAGAGTTAATCAAAATTGCTAGCGAAAGAGAATATGCAACACTTATTGCCGGAATTGATGCCGCAAATGAAAGCAGTATAAAAACATGCATGAGAGAATGGGATTTGAGAAGGATAAGCAGGCAATTGAATCTACAGCGAAGGACAGCAAAAAGCTCCAAGAGCCGTTACGCCCCTGAAGCTGCTTGTTCATGTTTATGATGCTTTTTTCTTGTTTTTCACATTTTTATTAAGAAAATGAATAAGTGCCTGGTAAAAGTCGCGTTCGTTCTCCAGCTTATGAAATCCGTGGCCCTCGTTCTTCTTGAGCATGTATGGGACGTCTACGTTCAGCTTGCGCAGCGCCGCCACCATTTGATCCGATTCCGCCTTGTTCACCCGCGGGTCATTCGCGCCTTGAGCGATCATGAGCGGGGATTTGATCTGACCGGCGTGCTGCAAAGGGGATGCTTCTTCTAGCAGCTTTTTATCCTTGACCGGATCGCCAACCTGTTCGTAGAAACGCGTGCGGTCCAATTCCCAGTACGCCGGCAGCGTGTTCAGGAAGCTGAACAGATTCGACGGTCCGACATAGTCAACCCCTGCGGCATATAGATCCGGGGTGAATGTCATGCCCGCCAAAGTCGCATAGCCGCCGTAAGACGCGCCGTAAATCGCGATGCGCTCAGGGTCGGCGGTCCCTTTTTGAATCAGCCAGTTCACGCCGTCCGTAATGTCGTTCTGCATCGCTTTGCCCCACTGCTTGTCCCCGGCATGCAGGAACGCCTTGCCATAGCCGGTGGAGCCGCGGAAATTCATCTGCAGCACGGCATAGCCTTGGCTGGCCAGCAGCTGCACCTCCATATTGTAGCCCCACGAGTCGCGCGCCCATGGCCCTCCATGCGGCATAACGACGACAGGCAGCTTGCGCGGAGCCGCGCCCTTAGGGAGCGTCAAGTATCCGTGAATCGTCAGGCCGTCCCGGCTGCGGTAAGAGATCGGCTGCATGTCCGACATTTTGCTTTCGTCCAGCTTGGGCTGGATGTCTGCGATTTTTTCCACTTTATCCGCGTTCCGGTCATAGAAGTAATAGCTGCCGTAAGATTTATCGCTTTCCGTGTACAGCAGCAGCACGTCCCGGTCCGGAGACCCGATCAGCCCGAAGCGCTTGCCATCGAGCTTGCTTTCGATTTTGTGATACAGCTCCTCAAAATCTTTGTCCAAAAAATGCACATGCTTCTCATCCGTCTCATAAATGACTGCCAGGATGGATTTCTTCTTGTAAGACACCACGATGTCGTCCAGGTCGACTTCATCGTTTTGGTACACGACTTCCGTCTCCTTTTTGGAGGCCGGATCGTATTTGACCAGCGCCTGCTTGTCCCGGCCTACGTCCGAAACGACGTAGAACTGTTTGTCGTCAAAAGTGAACATCACCGGAAGAAACGTATCTTTGGAATCGAAATCTGCGAGCTTCTCGAACTTCCCGTCTTCATCGTCCCGGTACAGCAAGCCGGTCTTGCTGCCCTCCCTGGTCAAAGCCGCGCGGAGCCGGCCCCAATTGTCCGTCTGCCAATAAACAATGTTGCCCGGGTTCTCCATTTGCATCTCCGTTTCGCCGGTGCTCAAATTCACCCGGTACACATCGAAAAGCTTGGGGTCCCGCTTGTTCATCGTCAGCAGAAGCTCATAATCGCTCTCGTTTTTTGCCGGCAGCACATCGAGAAGGTCCGCTTTGACATTCTTGTAAGGCGTCAAGTCCTTATCCCCGGAACCGTCTGTCTGCACGACCCGAATGTGCGTGTTCTCCGTGCCGTCGCTGTCCAGCGAATATACAAGCGTGCTGTTCGTAATCCAGTTGATTTTCCGGATGTTCTCTTGCTTGGAGCTCGTGATGCGCGTGCTTTGCGAATCGCCGATCTTTTGAATGTAGATGTTCATGCGGTTTTCCCAAGGCTGGAGGAACGCCAGCATTTTGCCGTCCGGCGATACCCGGAACCCGGCTTTCTCCGGCAGCTTCAGGAAATCGTCCAGGGGAACCGGGGCCTGCGCAAGCTCATCTTTTTGCGTTATCGTGCGGTACAGAAACAACACGAGTTGAGCACGGGTCACCTGATCCTGCGGCATAAACTCCACTTGCTCGGTTATAAAATTTTGCTTCAGCTTGATGACGTCGTCGCGATGCGCTTTGCCGATCGCCGCTTCATCCTTCAGCCAGGCTTGGACCCCGTTATCCTTGAGCTGAAAAGCCCGCGTCAGCAAGCTCGCCATCTGCTCGCGTGTCAAAAGCGAATCCGGCAAATACATGCCGTCGCTGCCCTGCACGATGCCGCGCTCTTTCAGCGCATTCACCGCTTGCGCGTACGGACTCGTGTCCGGCACATCCGCGAACCCGTTCAGCGCCTTCGGCTTGTCCAGCTTCAACGCCTTGCTGAGCCATACGGCAGCATCCCCGCGCGTGACCGGGTCATCCGGATGAAAGGCACCGTCTTCATTGGCGCCGACGATTCCTTTTTGCTGCAGCTGGCCGATTTCTTTACTTGCATAATGACCCCCCGGCACGTCCGGGTATGGGGCAGCATCTACGCTCGCTTGGGCGCCGACCGGAACCGCAATGGCTGCAACCCAGGCGGCAAGCACCGCGGATACTGCAAATTTTCTAATATAACTTTTCATTTCGCCCTCCCGTACGGTAGATACAACATCGAAGCACGATATTCATTATATATCAGGAGAACGCAGCCGGAATAGGTAGGAAATCGGTCTTATCTAAAAATTATTTTTCGGGCCCGGGGATTCAATTTTTGATCAAGATTTTGCCCAGTTTATGCCCTAACAAAACCAGCGGGATGAGCAGAAGTCCCGACGGGGCGTACAACAAAACCTCTTCCCATGTCACCACCTGCTCCGCAATTAGCCTGTAAAACAAATAAACCGTATACGGCAGCAAAACAATGATCCCGGTAACGACTCCCGGCGTGTACGATTTCAGCAGTATCGATTGCCCCAGGAGTCTGTCCGATGACCTCGTAGAAGGTATATATGCAAAATGATAGTAATTATACAGCGTGAGCGGCAAAATATACAGTCATTATTTACCCGATATGCACAAAAGTAACTCCGTCGCACAGACTCCAAGATGGGTGAACACATGGATCAGCAGCAGGGCGTTAAATCCCACGAACAAAACGTAGCTCTGCCGCATTACGGCCATATAAGTAACCGGTACAAAAACAATAAACTGGGTGAGAACCGCCACCGCAAATGGGGAGGATTTCACATGTGCAAAATCCCCTAAAAACCCGACCAGCGCTTTTGGAGCGATTGGGCTAATTCGGCCAAAAACAGCCACATCAAGGATTGGATCGGAATGAACGGGTCCGGAACCATGAGCGCTCTCCTTCGTTATCCAAATAAATACCAAACGCGGACCGCAGCGCTTACGGTCAATTGTCCCGGCTGGATGGGCGTTGCCGCCCCCGCCTCAAACGCCATGCTGGCAAAAGGAACGGGCTCCGCCGAGCGGGGAAGCTCCTGAACCTGGCTCGGAACCGCCGCAAGGGCAACGCCCAATGCGCTGGCGATGGTGAGCGCCTTCTGGCGGGCTTTTTCGACGGCGCGCGCCAACGCTTGATTCGCATAATACTCCGGGTGTGCGACCGTGAACCGGATGCTGTTAACGGTATTCGCTCCGTGCGCAACCGCCGTGTCGACAATCACTCCTGTCTGACCGACTCTCCCTGTCGTAATACTGACAAGGTGAGTCACTTTGTAGCCGCGAAAAATTTGTTTGCCCTCATGATAATCGTACTGGGCTTCGATCCGGAAGTCGGTCGTCTGAATGTGTTCCCGCGGGATGTCCAGAGCCAACAAGGAGTTGATCACATCAGCCATGACTTTCGCGTTTTCCGTCTGGACGGTTTGCAGGACAGGCCCTTCGTTTATGACCCCCAGCACGACTACGGCTCTGTCGGGAGCTGCGGTTACCGTCCCCTCGCCCGAAACCTCGATGGCTGGCGGACAATCGGAATAGCAAGCGGCGGCAGGCTTGCCGAATGGTTGAATATACATAGCGGACCCCTTCCCGGTAATAGGTTTATAACCTAATGTATGGGGGAGTAATCCATATAATTCTTGAAACAAAGGTAGCTGCATAGACTTGAGCATGACGTTACGTCATGTTTCTATACTTTAGCTACCGGTAGAGAGCTAGCGCGGAAAAAAAGGGGATGATCGTGCTGCTAGGCGGAAGGTTGGGCAACTCGCACGCTAGAGCAGGCATGTGGTCGACCGACCGCCGTCATGCAGCGCAACACCGCCCGCCGGGAGCTGTGCGCGGTGCGAAGCAGCGCATCTGCCCGGCAGCAGCAGGGCAGCAGCACGGCTGCGGTACGGCTGCGGCTTGGCTGCGATACGGCTGCAGCACGACTGCGGCTCGGCAGCAGCTCGGCTGCGGCTTGGCTGCGGTACGGCTACGGCTCGGCTGCGGCCCGGCTGCAGCTCGGCTGCGGCTCGGCTGCGGCTCGGCAGCAGCTCGGCTGCGGCTTGGCTGTGGCTCGGCAGCAGCTCGGCTGCGGCTCGGCTGCGGCTCGGCTGCGGCACAGCAGCAGCTCGGCTGCGGTTCGGCTGCGGCTCGGCTGCGGCTCGGCAGCAGCTCGGCTGCGGCTCGGCTGCAGCTCGGCTGCGGCTCGGCTGCGGCTTGGCTGCGGCTTGGCTGCGGTACGGCTACGGCTCGGCTGCGGCCCGGCTGCAGCTCGGCTGCGACCCAGTAGTGGCACGGTAGCGCGAAGAAAACCTGCAAAAGTGCAGGTTTTTGCTCGCTGATACGCTGCAAACGAAATATTCCTGCAAATGTGCAGGTTTTTCTATCAAACGCATGGGCTCAGGCTCATTTAGTCGAAAATTCCTGCACTTTCGCAGGTTTTTCGCCAAAACGAGCCACTTTCGCGGAAAAAGCCTGCACTTTCGCAGGTTTTTTCCCTAGCAAGCTGATTTCTGCCCAGTTGTGCAGTTCCACGAACTGCACCGAGAGAGGCGCGCGCCCAGAAAAAGCGGCTGTCCTCCAAATTAGCCACACTCGTTCCCCTAGCCCTCATAGAGTATCGCGACTTGTTCGAAAACCTGCAAAAGTGCAGGCTTTTTCTGTAATAATCGTTTATTTTGGCGAAAAACCTGCAAAAGTGCAGGAATTTTCGGCGAAAATGAATCTGAGCCCATGTTCCCGGCAAAAAGCCTGCACAATTGCAGGAATATGTCGTGGCCGGCGTATCTATCGGGCAAAAACTGTATTTTTGCAGGTTTTCTTAGCGCAACCGGAGCCAGGCAGATTGTGCCATGCGGCCGACCGACCGCCGTCATGCATGCGCAACGCCGCGCGCCAGGAGCTGTGCGCAGTACGTGCCGGCTCTGGCGTGTTGGTTTCCGGGCAGCCTGGCAATCGCAGGTTTTTCCAAAAACGAGCCGCTTCCACGGAACATGCTTACTCGTCGATTCTCGGCTTGGTGGGATCGCAATTCCAAATGGGAATCACACCCAGACTCGCCAACTTCATTAGGTAATAGCACTCCTCGCGCATCATATGATCCGGAATCAGCGGCGAAATCCGGTCGAGCACTTCGGCCGACAACCCCAGCTCTTCCAGCTCGTGCAAAAAGGCCGTAAACAGTTTCATCTCGATATTGATGTCCGTATGGAACTTCCGCAACGCCGGAAAATCCGTCACCTGGGCCCTCATATAGCCGGCCATTTCGATACTTTTCAAATAAAACTGCTGGAAATGAAATTCAAATCTCTGACTCTTCTCCATCAATCGGTTCTCGACCATATCCAGATCGCTTGTGATGATAGCTGCATGACCGGCTGCGTCGGACAGCCACAGCAAGTCGTGATGCAGCGCGCTGTATTGAGGAACCGGCCTACCCGCGGCCAGTTCGTTTAATATGCGCAAATACTCCTCCAGCTCATTAACCATATGATTGACGAATGTTGGCGTAAGTCCACTCGTTATTTTTCCGGTCAGCATTGTTTTCAGCAATTCCAATTTGAATGTCCGCAATTGATCGGTTAGAGGAAGAGCGTGCTGATTGAGAGTTATGAGATCCTCATCGGTTGAGGCCGATCGGGCAAAATCCAACAAGTGGTCAAAAGAGCGGATGAACTGCCCGGCCTCCTGAATATATCCGGCTTCCTTGGGAGAGAGCGTGTTCCATATGAATCGGCTGTGGTCTCCCAAGATTTGCAACCAGAACTGATGTTCGAAAAGTGCCGCCTGGTCCAAAATACTGACCTCCCTTACGTTCACGAATCTTATGTAAGGATATGAGGCAGCTGATGGATATATAACGCTGAGCGGGTAACGTCACCGTCAAGCGCGGAACTGCGCCTGGTGCAGGCGGCTATAGACGCCGCCGACGGCGAGCAGTTCGTCGTGCGCGCCTTGCTCGGCGATGCCCTGCTCCGTGACGACGATAATGCGGTCGGCGTTCTTGATCGTCGCCAGCCGGTGCGCGATGACGAGCGTCGTGCGGCCCGCCGACAGCTCGGCCAGCGAAGCCTGGATGGCGGCTTCGGTTTCCGTGTCGAGCGCCGAAGTCGCTTCGTCGAGGATCAGGATCGGCGGATTTTTGAGAAACATCCGCGCGATGGCGAGCCGCTGCTTCTGTCCTCCGGACAGCTTGACGCCGCGCTCGCCGATAACGGTCTCCAGGCCTTCCGGCTGGGACCGGATAAATTCATCCAGCCGCGCCCGCCGTGCGGCTTCCCAAATCTCGGTTTCGCTCGCGCCGAGCTTACCGTAAGAGATGTTCTCCCGGATCGATCCGGAGAACAGGAACACGTCCTGCTGCACGATGCCGATTTGGCGGCGCAGCGAGGCAAGCTTGATGTGACGGATGTCCACACCGTCAATCGTGACACTGCCGCCGGTCACATCGTAAAACCGCGGCAGCAAGCTGCACAGCGTCGTTTTGCCGGCGCCGGACGGCCCGACGAACGCGATCGTCTCCCCGGCGCGAATGGACAGGTCGATGCCTTTCAGTACGTCCGCATCGCCTTCGTACCCGAACGACACCCGGTCGAAGCGAATCTCACCGCGGAATGGCGCCGCCTCGATCGCCCCGGGCATATCGGCAATATCCGGCTCCGTGTCGATGATTTCCACGTACCTTTTAAAGCCGGCAATTCCTTTCGGATAACTTTCAATAACGTTGTTGATTTTCTGGATCGGACCGAGGAATACGTTGGTCAGCAGCACAAAAGCGATAAATTGCCCATAGCTGACTTCCCCGCGAATGACGAACCAGGTGCCGCAAATGAGCACGAACACCGTCACGAATCGCATCAGAATGTAGCTGATCGATACATTCCATGCCATAATTTTGTAAGCCAGCAGCTTCGTCAAGCGGAAACGGCCGTTATTTTCGGCAAACAATTTTTTCTCGTAATCCTCATTGGCAAACGCCTGCACCACGCGGATACCGCCGATATTGTCCTCCACTCTGGCGTTAAAATCGGCCAAATCGCCCATCATGCGGCGAAACGTTACCGTCATTTTGCGGTTGAAATAAATCGCCAGCCAGAGGAGCAGCGGCACGACAATGAACGTCAGCAGCGCCAGCTTCACATTGATCAGCATCATCAGGACAAGCGCGCCGATCAATGTCATAACGGCAATAAACAAGTCCTCGGGGCCATGATGCGCCACCTCGCCGATTTCGAGCAAATCGTTTGAGATCCGGGACATCAGCTGCCCGGTCTTATTGTTGTCATAGAAGCGGAACGACAGCTTCTGCAAATGCTCGAACATTTTTTTGCGCATGTCCGTTTCGATATTGATCCCCAGCTTGTGACCCCAATATGTAACGATGAAGTTCAATATTGAATTTAAAACATACACGGCAAACAGCCCCGCACACGCCCATAGTATCCAGGTCCAATTCCCGGCCGGCAGCAGTTTGTCGACAACCTGGTTCACAGCCAGCGGAAAGCCAAGCTCCAGCAGCCCCGCGATCACGGCACATGCAAAATCCAAAATAAATAAGTTCCTATAAGGCTTGTAATACGAAAAAAAACGCCGCAGCATCCCGCTTTCTCCTCCTTGTCTTATGCACATCCTTATATTGTAAACATATTGAGAACCGTTATCAACGGAATGTTTCCTTTATACAAAAGATCTCCTGCCGGCAGGCGCACTCAGAAGTGCCTGATCAGCTGGCCGATAAACGTATCCGTCGTCGTGCATTGGTACATGTCTTTACGGAATACGATGCCGACTTCCTGCTGCGGTACCGGATCGACGATGGATACGGCATGCACGTTAGCGTCATTGATGCCCATCAGGTAAGATCTCGGCAGGATCGCTCCGCCCATGCTGTTTCTTGCCATTTGCAGCAGGGAATCCAGGGTGGACATCTCGACGACGGGCTTTAGCGTGATCCCCATGTCGGCGCAATAGCGGTCGATCATTTGCCGGACATGGAACTTCTTTTGCAGCATGGCCAGCGGAATATCCGCAAGTTCGCGAAGCTTGACGGACTCCGCCCCGGAAAGCTCATGCTTGCTCGAGACGACAAGCTGCAGTTGCTCGTTGTAAAGCGGAATGCTCTCCAACTGCTCATCTTGCGCCGGCAAAAAGACCACGCCCAAATCCAGCCGGTTATTGAGCAGCCCCTCCTGCGTCTCTTCCGTCGCAAGCTCCGTAACCGACAGCTCGATACTCGGATACCGCGCGTGAAAAGACTGGACCGCCGCCGTCAGCAAATGATTGCCGGAACAGCCGATCCGCAAGCTTCCCCGCTGCATGCCTTTGATTTCATTGATTGCCGCATTGGCTTGCTCCATCTCGTGAAAAATGTTTCTGCTATGCTTGTAAAGAATGTCCCCGGCTTCCGTTACATAAATTTTTTTGCCGATCCGCCGAAACAGCGGCACCCCCAAACGGTGCTCCAGCAAACGGATTTGATGGCTTAAGGTCGGCTGACTGATGCCCAGTTTTTCCGCAGCTTTCGTCACATGCAGTTCCTCGCAAACAGCCAAAAAATATTCCAGCAGCCTAAGCTCCATAACTCGCCCCCAAATCATAGATGGTATCTATTATTTTAATCGATAGATTGGAATTGATCAATGAAAGCCATTTCTTTATAGTGGGTTATAATGAGGGCAAAATATACGACGGAGGCGAAAAACGCATGTATGGAACAATTCGCATCGAACGATGCAGCCACAAAAAAGCTGTGCCCGATCAGGACGCAGCGCTGGGTTTCGGGAAATATTTTAGCGATCATATGTTTTTGATGGATTATGAAACGGAGCAAGGCTGGCACGATCCCCGCATCGTCCCTTACGCTCCGCTGTCTTTTGATCCGTCCGCCATGGTCTTTCACTATGGGCAAGCTATTTTTGAAGGGCTTAAGGCTTACAGAACCAAAGATAATAAAATCACGCTCTTTCGTCCGGACAAAAATGCGGCAAGGTTCAATCAATCGTGTGAACGGCTCAATATGCCGCCGGTTGACGAGGCGTTTTTCGTTCAGGCGCTGCAAGCGCTCATTCGCGTGGACGAGGATTGGATTCCTAGGAAAGAGGGAACTTCTTTGTACATCCGCCCTTTTATGATCGCTACGGAACCCGGGCTTGGCGTGCGCGCTTCTTCCCGCTACCTTTTTGCCGTCATTCTTTCGCCGGTGGGCAGCTATTATGAGGAGGGCATTCGTCCTGTCGCCATTCATGTGGAAACAACCTACACCAGAGCCGCTCAGGGAGGCATGGGATACGCGAAGACAGCGGGCAATTACGCCGTCAGTCTCAAAGCGCAGATGCTCGCCAAGGATTACAACTGCTCCCAGGTGCTGTGGCTGGACGCCGCCGAGAGAAAGTACCTGGAGGAAGTCGGCAGCATGAACGTTTTCTTCAAGGTGAACGGGGAAATTGTCACCCCGCCGCTAAACGGCAGCATTCTCGACGGCGTTACCCGGAACAGCATCATGCATCTGCTCGCGGCATGGGGAATGCCTGTGAGCGAGCGGAAAATTTCGATCGACGAAATCGCTCAAGCTTTCGCGGACGGCACGCTGGAGGAAGCGTTCGGCACAGGCACGGCGGCGGTCATTTCGCCGATCGGCAGCTTGCACTGGAACGGCCAGACGATGGCCGTCAATCATGGACAGACAGGACCCGTTACCGGGAAACTGTACGAGACCCTCACAGGCATCCAAAACGGCATCATTGCCGATACATTTGGCTGGAATGTTCCCTGCTGATTCAGCCTCCCCCTGGTCGCGGCCGAGTGTCGAGTCGGGGGGCGGGGAAGGCTTTGGCGGAGCCGTCCGGTACCTTTTGGAAAGAATACTTGCCCTTTACGGGCTTTTCTTTTACACTTATACATAGATTTTCGATGCATATATATTCGAGGTATGTCGGCTTGATTTTGAGCGAGGAGGCGCGGGCCTGTGAAAGTTAACAAAGAACTGATGAAAGGCAGTACCGTTATTTTGATTTTGACCCTTTTGGCTCGGAAGGATATGTACGGGTACGAGATGACCAAAGAAATGGAGCAGGGCTCGGACGGCGTGTTTACTTTGAAGGAAGGCACGCTTTACCCGCTTCTGCACACTCTGGAATCCGAGAAGCTTGTCGAAGCTTACTGGAACGAGCATGAAGGGCGCAAGCGCAAATATTACCGGATTACGAAAGACGGCAGAGCCGAGCTCAATGTGAGGAAGCAGGAGTGGGTCCTTTTCCGCAGCACAGTCGATAAGGTTTTGGAAGGAGGCAACGCATGAGCGCAATTCGCAATCATGATGAGATTAAGCGTTTTTTGCAGCAAGTATGCAGGCCCATCAAGGCCAGGGAAGTTCATCGGGAAATAAGGCTGGAATTGGAGAACCATTTACAGGAGTTGGTGGACGAGGAGCTTGCGAAAGGGTTGGGGACGGACGAGGCCGTCCGGACGGCGATCAAGAAAATGGGCGATCCCGCCGTCATCGGAGAACAGCTTCACAAAGCGCATCGCCCCAGGATGGATTGGGGATTGATTGCCCTGACGGCTGTCTTTATCATGGTCGGCTTTCTGGGCGTGTATGCGGCTCGGTTCTCTTTACCCGATTGGTACGGAGATTATTTCCAAATGAAGCAGGTGTTGTTTGTAAGTGCAGGCGCGGGCTTGATGCTGCTGATTTGTTTTGCAAACTACCGCAAGCTGATGGCCTTCTCGTGGCCTCTCTACGGCATAACGATTATCATGCTGGCCTATGTCAATCTGTTTGGAAATATGGTGAATGGTGCGTCTTCGTTCATTCGATTCGGATTTGCCAGCTTTAATGCGGGTGCCGTCTCCCCTTATCTGCTGCTCGTTTCGTTAGCGGGCATATGGGCGGCTGACCGGGGGGCTAGAGATGGAACATCCTTGCTGCGGACGCTCTGGAAATATGTCGGCGCGATACTGCTTCCCGGCGCCCTGATTTTGTCCATCCCTTCTATAGCCGATTTTCTGCTCTTTTTCTTCGGCTGCATGATCATTTTAATCGTATTGAGAAAACTGTACGCAGTTTTAGCCCACTGTATGCTGTTCGCAGCAGGTTTTATTGTCTTGGCGGTCAACAGCCCCTACCGCATGCAGCGCTTGCTGGCGTTCGTGGATCCGACGGACGATCCGTACGGTATGAATTACATGACGGTCCAATCCATGAAAGCGATTCAATCCGCAGGCTGGTGGGGGCACGGTTACGGGTCTTTGCTCAAATCGTTGCCTGAACTTCACGCGGAGATGATGTATCCTTTTCTCATTTACTGCTTCGGATGGGCTGCGGGCGTCGCCATTTTTGTGGGAGCGGTAATGTTCATCGTACGGGCCGCGCGCATTTCATTTATCGTGGGCGACCGGTACGGAAAAGCGTTGGCGGCAGGGCTTTTAAGCGTATTTGCCATCCAATATTTGTGGAACATGCTGATGTCGCTCGGGTGGGCGCCAATGACTTCCTTTCAGCTGCCGTTTATCAGCTACTCGGGCACGGTGGTCGTTGTCCAACTGGCTGCGATGGGCTTGATGCTCAGCGTGTATCGGCGCAAAGACCTCGTCCCCCGGGTCTGACGGCCAGGCACGAAAAAAAACGATCAAATCCCTCTTCGTGAAACGGGACTTGATCGTTTTCTTTTTTTACTTCGCTAGCTGCAGCGCTCTTAAAATAACCGTCACCGCTTCAGCGCGTGTGGTGTTGGCTTTAGGTTGAACGGTACCGTCCTCGTAACCGTTGATTAGGCCTTTGGCAGCCGCGGTAGCCAGGACAGTTCGAGCCCAGTCGGATACATCCGGGCTGTCCGTGAAGCTGCGGCTCTGATTCGCGGCATTGAGCCCGGCCGCGCGAACTACGATCGCCGCCATTTGTTCGCGGGTGATCAGGTCGTCAGGACCGAAGACGCTGTCGCTGTACCCGGTAACGACGCCAAGCGCAGCGGCAGTCTCGATGGCGCTTCGGGCCCAATGGGCTCCGGTATCGGCAAAACTTTTGCCGGCTTGCGCCCGGAGATGAAAAGCTTTTACGATGATGGTCACAAATTCGGCTCTCGTAATCCGATTATTCGGCCTGAAGGTGTTGTCCGGATAACCGGTAATCACACCTAGTCGAATCAGTTCGAGAACGTTCGTTTCGGCCCAGTGCCCCTTGAGGTCGACGATTTTCGTTTGAGGCGGAATTACCTCCTGTCGATCCGAAGCCAGAACAGCAAATTTGTAAAAATTCCGGACAGTTCCTGACACCGTCCCGTTGGTCTGATCCACTTTCTGATCGTCCAGCCGCACCCACTTGCCGGTTTGTTCGTTCAGCCAATACAGGCCAACCGAAGATTTTGTAGAGTCGACTTGGGTCTTGTCGAAAGGCAGCGTAATAACAACAAGCTTGGTAAAATCCCCTGCTTTATCCTTCGTAATTTCGTAGACGTCGCTTACTAACTTCAAAGCAGGGTCAGCGGGCAGTTTCGATGTATCGCTTCCTTTATCCACAGTAACCCGAATGTCGCTGTCCGTAGCTCCGGCCGGAACTACTACTGTAGCTCCGTTCAAAATGAGCGTCCCCCCGGCAGCCGCCAAAATCGTCCCGGAGTTAGCCGGTGCCCCACCGCCTCCACTGCCTCCGCCGCTTCCGCCGTTGTTCGCAGGAGTGACTGGTAAGTAGAAGAAATATCGGGCAAAGTGTTTCGTCCAAATGACAAGGTCGCTGCCGACCGTCAATACCGCATCCCCGCCTGCGGCAATCTCGCGGTCTGCCGCTGCTTGGGTGTCTGCTGTAATGGAGCCCGTAATCTGGGTTGCAATGCCATTTCGTACGTATCCGGCTAATTTTCCTCCCTGATTCGGAAATAGCAGCCGCACCGCTTTGTCAAAAGTCAGCGTTGCATCGGCGGAACCAAATTCGATAACTGCGCTCACGTTACCGTTAGTGACCGATACGCTGCTATTGCTCTGCATTTCCGGCAGCTTCATGATGCCGTCCCAGGCGACAGGGGCCGTAATTTTCGTACCTTCCGGAATCACCGCTTCCACAACTCCCAGCGAGGTTGCCGCTTTGACTTCGACTAACGGGAGTACGGCTTCTTTATTTGATCCTGCCGTAACCGGCGAGAGAGCAACCCTGGCATTCGTGATGCCGGACGGAACGGTAATCGTGACAGGCTCCGTCGTTACCTGAACCGGTGTGATGGAATCAGCCGTGATCGCTATCGCTCTTTTGATGGTCACGTTGTATGTCATTGTCGTTTTGCCGTCTTGTGCCGTAACTTCTATGGCGACGAGGTTGCTTCCGACATGCAGCGGGATTTCTTTGGAAGTTGCGGGTTCAGTGTTGATTCTTACATGAGCCAGGCTCTCTTCGGGAACGGCATTTAATGTGATGACATCCACACTATTGCCCACAGACACCGTATAAGCAGGGATGTTCTGATTAAAATCAAAAATAGCCTTATTGACTTGCAAGGATTGCAAATAGGCATTGCTGTCTGCTTCAGAGGCTCTGTTTACATTCAACTTGTAAGTCATGCTGGAGCCGTTTTGCGCGGTTACGGTCAACTCGATGCGGTTACCGCCTACTTGGAGCGGAAGCGGACTCGATGCCTGGCCGCTGGGTAAGCTGAAGGCCCCCCGCACAAGCACATTGTCACTATCATACACGCTTGCCGTTATAGTGGAACTGCTGTCATACACGCTTGCCGTAACGGTAACACTCGATATTGGGTTCGTTACATGATAAACATAGGTTGTTCCCGTTACCGAATCGGGACTTAGCGTTTGGGTGCCGCTTGCCAGCGTTAGCCCGCTCAAAGTCGCATCTCCGCTTGGGGTTTTTGCAACCGTGACGGTGTAGTTCTTCGTCGTTCCGTCCTGCGCGGTTACGATGTACGTTACGGGCGAAGTAAAGTCGTTCGCCGTCGTGCCGCTCACTTGCACGGTGGTGCCTACTTTTACCGTGGATGCGGCTGAGTTCGTGAACGTCGCAACGAGCGACGTTACTGATGTTGCGTTCGGTACGGTCAATGTAATGTCCGTGCCGCTAATCGTGCCTATCACCGCTGGGGATAGCCCTTCGAAGCTGAAGGACGTTATGTCCTTCGCGCTGTTCGCCGCAACGGTTACGGTATACGTAACCTTCGTTGTTCCATCCTGGGCGGTAACGATAACTTTTTTGCCCGTCTCTAATGTGGTTGCTACAGTTGTTCCGTCCGCATCATAGACCTCAAACGTCGCACCCGCTGCCGGTGTAATAGCTGTTTTCAACGCTGCTAGCGTTGTGCCGTAGGGAACATTCGTTATGCTTTCATTCGCCGTTCCGCCTGTGCTTACGGTCCCTATCGCGGAGGTCAGCGTGGCGATCGTGCTTGGTGCGTTCCACTTCGCATACAAGATCGTATTTGCCGTTATTATATATGAATCACCCGGTCTATATGAATTGCCGCTGCCACCTGCTTGCGTGTTCCATCCATCGAAGATATACCCGGTCTTTGTTAGTGTCCCCGAATAAATGCTGACCGTTGCTCCCGGCATGTAAGAATGACTGGCCGGAACAGTCCCGCCGGTGCTGCCGTTCCCGTCATAGTCCAGGTAAGCCTGGGCAGCCCGCAGATAAGGATACCCGCCATTATGTAACGAATCTATCGCCCATATATTCGAGAAATCCCAAATATGAGCAGCATCTGCTTCATAAGTGCTTTGATTCCGCATCTCTGCAGTTAGTTTGCCGACACCTACAGCTGAAGCGGATTGTCCGGTTGTTTCTTCGTCGTAAAAGCTGTTGGTCGTCGTTCCATTGCCGTCATCGCCCCCAACCAAGCCGCCTACAAAAACGCCGTTATTACTTCCGCTCATATCCCCCGAGGCGTAGCTGTTGCTAATATCTGCGCTTCCGTTCCAGCCAACCAAGCCGCCTATATAAAAACTATTATCGCCCCCGCTCACTTTCCCTGTTGTATAGCTATCGCTGATCTTGTCAGAGTAGTTTTCGCCAACTAAACCGCCTATATTATAACTGTTGCTTTCTCCGTTTACTCCTCCCGAGGTGTAACTGCCGCTGATGGTCCCGCCATTTTTCCGGCCAACCAAGCCGCCTACACTTTCTCCCCCGCTCACGGTCCCTAATGTGTAGCTGTTGCTGATATCGCCGCCAACGGATTCGTTGCCGACCAGGCCGCCGACGTTTGAACTTCCGCTCACATTCCCTGAGCTGTAGCTGCTGCTGATTGTTACAGAAGTACTATTGCCGATCAAACCGCCTACATCTTTGCTATTGCTTCCACCGCTCACATTCCCTAAGGCGTAGCTGCCGCTGATCTTGCCATCGGACATCCCGCCAGCCAAACCGCCTGTCAGCGAACTGTTACTTCCGCCGCTTACATCCACTGTGGCATAACTGTTGCTGATGGTCCCGCCAAGCCCTGTGGCATTACCGACCAACCCGCCTAAGCCGAAGGTTCCGCTCGCATTCCCGTTCACATTCCCGGAGGCATGGCTGGTATTTATTTTGCCAGAGGCATTGTAACCAACCAAGCCGCCTGTATTATATGTTCCGCCAATAGTCCCTGAAGCGTAACTATCGGTAATGGTTCCTCCGTCGTTATAACCTACCAGACCGCCTACGAACTGCATCCCGTTTAGAGATACATTTTCCAGCTTCATATTCGTAAGGGAACTGCCGGCATCAATGCGGCCAAATAACCCTATATTATCGTCGTTCATTTTATTAATCGTAAGTCCCGTTATTTTATACCCATTGCCATCCATGTGGCCTTGAAATGAAGTATTCGCGTCACCAATCGGAACCCAGCCCGCACTTGCGTAGCCGCTCAAATCAATATTGTCCGTCAGCTTGAAATAAATGTTCGCACCCAAATAACTGCCCCTGACTTTATCAAGCTGGTCGGCAGTTCCGATAAGGTAAGGGTCGAGAGACGAACCGTCTCCTGAAAAATCGCCTGCCGCAAAAGCTTTGCCGCTTCCGAGCTCCCCTCCGGATATGGCGCCGAACACCATCATCAGAGCCAGCATCAGGGCCACTGCTTTATTGCCTGTCTTTCGCATTCCTCTTCTCCTCTCGATCCATCACTTTCCAATATCCGCGATATCCGCCGGAACGGAAGGGACGCCGCCGGAACTCGGCTCCACTTAATGCCAGTTTACAGCAGCTAAATAAAAGAATAATGAAAAACCCGGCTGTGAAAAGCCAAAAAAACCGCGCGGCATCAAGCCTTCGCGGTTTTTATCAACGAACGGAAATATTTATTTTTTGCCGGAAAAACGGCTTATCAACAAATCGTATATTTGTATCAGTTCATCGGACGGACGAATGCCGAGTTCCCGGCTGAGAAGCCGGACATAATCGGTGTACAGCGCCGTCAATCCTTTTTTGTCCCCGGTCATCTCGCGGATCATCATTAGATCGCGCATAACCGATTCGTCCAGCGGATTGCGCTCTTTCAGCTTGAGCAGCAGCTTCGATGCGGAGGCTGTATCTCTAAGCGAAATGAGCACTGCGGCAAGCCGCTTTACGAATGAGGCGTACAATTCCGCGTAGCGCTCCGTTTCGTGAATGGCCCACACATAGGCCTTGTCCCCGAACAGATCGCCCGTATACATCCGTTCGATTTGCAGCGCCCTCTCTACATTCCCGGCCTCGATGGTTTGCAGCTGTTCGACTTGCTTTTCGAATTCTATGCAATCGATAACGGGATCCTTTAATTCGAGCGCATAACCGTCATTCTCCGAGCGTACGGCCTCCCGCATGCCGAACGGTTCCAAAGATTTGCGCAATTGATAAACGGTCGTATTCAGGTAATTCTCTGCATTAGCCTGGTTCATCCCCCCGAAAATATCCACAACCAGCCTGGAACGGGGTATTCGTTTGCCGCGGTAAAGCAGCAAGTAAGCGAATAGCTCCGCGCATTTCCGCGAGATCCACTTGACGCGGCCCGCCTCGCTGCTCACCGCGACATCGCCGAGCACCGTTAGGACGACCCTGCCGGAATTTGCGGCAGCCGACGGCGCTGGCGAATGGACGACCCTCCGGCTGGCCATTGCGTGATTTACCGCCCGCTGCAGCCGTTCCTGGGAAACGGGTTTGACCAAGTAATCCAGCACGGACAATTCGTAAGCTTCCAGAGCATATTCCTTGTGCGACGTGACGAAAACAACTTGCAGCGGAGTATCCGAAGCTTCAATTTGAGTGGCGAACTCCATTCCGCTCTCGCCCGGCATAGAGAGGTCTACGAAAGCCAGACCGACGTCGGCATTCTCTTTGAGAAAGGAAGCAGCGGACTTCGTATCCGTAAAAGCGCCCGCCACATGAACCCCGGGCAGCTTGTCCAGCATTTTGCGCAAAATCAAATGCATCGCCGGCTCATCGTCCACCAAAATAACCTTCATATACTTCCTCCCCCATTCCGCCGTCATCAAACGAATCCCGCACACCAGCCGAGCCGGGCAATGTGAATGAGAACGTCGTGCCAACTCCCGGCTCGCTCTCGAACCAAAGCTTGCCGCCCTGGATGCGAACGAATTCGCGGGTCAGCGCCAGCCCGAATCTCGTATCCGCCGAATCGTCCCCGACAGCCGCCATCTTGAAAAACGGCTCCTCCAGGCGCAGCAGCTCCGCTGTCTGATCGTCGATTCCCGCTCCGTTGTCGCGAACGGACACGATGATCAGATCGCCATCCAGAACGGCCCCGATCTCAATCGCCCCGCCGACTCCGGTAAACTTGATCGCGTTGGAAAGCAAATTCCGCAAAATAAGGTCCAGCATCTCTTTATCGGCTCTGACCGTCAGCTTCTCGTCGATTCGCTCCGTCATCCGAATTTGCTTCATATCGGCTTTTGCGCCTGCAAGCAGCAATGCCTGCCTGACGACCTGCTGCAAATTCCAGCCTAACGGGCGGAACACAACCTTCCCTTTTTGGCTGCGATACCAATCCAACAAATTTTCGACGAGATGAAACGTGCTTTGCACCTGTCCTTTGAGTTCCCGTACTAATTCGGCATGCTCAAAATCAGCGGCGGTCAGTTCGTCGCCCAGCAGTTCCGTCAAACTGACGAGGAGTGCGATCGGATCGCGAATGTCATGCGCCACGACGGTGAACAGCTTGTCCTTGAACGCGTTCAATTCGGACAGCTGCCGGGCGTTCTCGCGCAACCGGGCCTCGCTTTCCTTCAACTCCGTAATATCGTTGAACATCAAAATTTTACCGACCAGAACCTCGCCCGAATCGTAGATAAGCGACAAGCTGCAGTTGTAATACTTTGTCCGGCTCCCATGAAATCTGTGAAACGGAAAGCGCTCGTCCCCGTCGCTTGCGGCGCGAACTCGTTCCAGCAGCTCCGGGCTGGAGGGCAGAACCTTCACCATATCGGCGGGATAGCTTTTCGTCAACCCGAGCTCAGGAAGCACCTCTTCAGCAGCTCTGTTATAGCTGACGATTTGATCCTCATAATCGAACAGGACAACCCCGTCCCGGATCGTTTCGAACACTTTGGCCATTGCCAGCGGCGTTAGTCGAAGCAAATTAAACCGGTAAATCCCCCACACGTAGGCGACCCCAGATACGGCGAATCCGAACGGCGTCAGATCAACGGTATTGCCGGTCCAGAAAAACAAATTGAAGAACATCGGCGCGATCGCACCCAAAAGGAGGACGACGATTTGTTTTCGCTCGATCGGCAAAGCCCGCCAATACATCGGGATAAACAGCAGCATCCCGCACAGCAAAATGGAATAATTATAGACCGTGTGCACCTTATACCATGGTCCCTTTTCCGTCAAGTACAATGGGACCGACGAGTCCACATTCGGGATATAACGCTCATAAATCAGATGATGCCAGTCGTTGGTCAAATGGAGGAAAAACACAGCTGCGGGGATAACGAACAATACCACCGCCAAATGCTTGCGGTAGCGAGCCGCTGTACCGGTAAATTGGATAACCTGGTAGAACCAGAGCGTAGTGACGAATGGTATGCCCAAATATTCGATTTGAAGCGACAGCTTCACTTCGTTCAGGTTGCGGCTCAACACCTCAAACCCGTAGCCGAGCGCGTAAAAAGCCGCTGCCAGCATGATCAGAACCATCGTTTTGGCAACAGGCAGATGGCGTTTCCGGTAGGACAAGTAGGAGACGAACACCATCAGCGCCGCTGCGAGGAAAAGTAATATAGACATCCAAAGCCTTATATCCACGGCTGCGTCTCCCTTGTATCAAGTGACTGCAGAACCGCCCCACAGGACAGTTCGACAAAAACATACCTGGAAATATGATATCATCTTTCCTATCGATAGTTCCATAGTAATCCCTTGAGAGAGGCAAAAAACACCGAAAAAACACAATGCAGGTAGTAGTCTTGGAAAATTCAAGCAAAAGTCTATTTTTTATTCACTTCTATCTGTTCGCAGATTACTGAAATATCAACTGGCCCGCCTTCAATTTTCAGTAAATAATAATCCTTGCTTTTAGGAACAACTGGCTTATCTCTATCGGTATACCCATAGTTTAATTCTTTAAATTTTAAAGTAATATCATCATTCTCAAGAATCACAACATTTACATCTAAAATAAAACATGGAAAACTATCCTCATTCGGTTCAAATGCAGTATGACAATTAAATAAAAATATATTTTTGCAAATAATACAACCCAAATCATTTCCATTCCCAGAGTCATAGAACTCAAATTTAATATCATGCCTGTCATCAATAAATTTTATTTTATCAAGCATTACATTTGAAAAAATAGTTTTCATGGAAATCACCTTCCTTTAAGGAAAACCTTTTAGCAATAACTTTATGGAGAGATTTTCATGAAATTTGGAATCCGTCTAATCGAATCGTCATAATCTTCGAACTTTATCATATCTACAAATTCGGGCGCTCGCACTCTTGACAAATGAATTCCACGAAAACAGTTATTGCACCAAATATCTAAGTAACCTATACGCGTTAAAGGATCGCCAACATATTGAAAATCAATCCTTTTCTCTCTACAATCCGGACAACATAACGATGAAAGGTTCAACGAGTTATCTGTTAAAGTTGTTACAAGATTAACCCAATGTTTGAATGAGTTCGACATGTGTTATTTCCCATTTCTTAAATAATAGTCCCACCAAGTATTCTCTGACTAGCATTCGACCCAAATTGAACGTCTTGGAAGTTCACCCGAACATCTTGGGCACATAACTGAAGGTAGTTTCCATACTTTCTCCAACATCTCATTTTTATTCGGTAGACCAAAATATAAATCAATTATTGTAGGATTTGCAGATATTCCCTTCCAATCACATGAGTTGCAAGCAATGAATTCCAGTTGAACCCTTTGCCATTCCTCGTTTATTTTAATAAGGTTAATGAAACTCCACCACTTATGTGTTAATGGAGAGACACGATAAAATGCAAGAGTAACATACGGATATTTACTCATTATCTCTAAATTATCGAGCAATGGTTTAAGCATCTCTGAATGTTTTAACAGATGTTCTCCATCAATTATTGGGTTCTTATCTAGAAGTTCCTTCCACACCTCTATTTCAGGCAGGTACAATATTTGACCGTCTATATTTTCTTCTCTAAATTCAAAGTTATTTACTTTCATTAAAACACCCCGATAACTTGAAGGGAGGACCCCCTCCTTAATAATCCGTGTGCTTGAACGTATTCAGCTTCACTTCCCCAAGTATTGATCCACTTAGAATGGATTGTCTTTGTGCTATCGTATGTTCCTTTTAGAGAACCTGACTCCATATAAGATGACCTCGCCGCATCACTAAACAAATGTCCTGTTTCTTGAAAGATTTGATTCTCCGCATAGATATTAAAAAAATTCAAGCGTTGATGTGCGTACAACCGTATTGACGAAATCTTTATACGGGCATTACATGGGTTATATGTATTATTAGTTGAATGATGGGTTCATTCGTCACCCATCCCCTACAAGAAAAGAAACCTTGAAAGACATGAAGCCAATCAAGGTTTCTATTGACTTAAGATTAGAATTCAGGAAGTACTTTTATCCATTTCTCAAGGAATCCGAATAATGTTCTGTATGAAGCCCTCATGATATTAAAAGACACTCAAGCATTTGGAGATTCTTTTTTACTTTAGCAAAAGTAATCAACATCTGTATTGACAACTCAACATCCGTTTGCCGATTAAGTATTTTTGTATTTAATATAACGATTTTTCATCTCTTGATTCATATTTCCAAATGAATATTCAATGACATCATAAAAATTTGAAGCAACATTTTTTAATCCATAAATGTACGTTTGTGGATTTTGCAAAAAAAATCTCGGAAGATTATGAAGAACTCTTATCGTTAGATGTATTTTTTTTCTATCCACTATTAATTTTGGTTTCAATAACTCTGTTAATTCCAAGACTAAATCATTCATCAAGCTTATGATCACTGTGTCCTCTTTGGTATTATGAACGTTTTCAATACGAGTATTTATTTTTTGTTCAATTTCAGAAAATGATTCAATTAGAGTGTTATAACATCTCCCTATATCCTTTCTTTTTTTACATAATTCAATAAAGTCTCTTAGTAATTGTTCATCTTCTTTGGTGTATGCAGTGTCACTCATTCTCATGAGTATTCTTTGCCATATAGCAACATGTATCTTTAATGTTTTTCTATAATTAAATTTCCACATTTCGCTAAAGACTCGACCTTTTTCTGCTACAAGCCCTATATATAATATTTCACCATAGATATTATTTTTCTTCAAAATATCTCACTTCTTTCAAAAATCATTTACATTCGTTTTAATTAGTCTAGTACTTTAATTGACTTCTTCCAGATTTCAAACCATTGTTTGGTCCAGTATACATTTGTCGCTGAAGGTAGCTGTGTTGTGGGAGTATTCATATTAAAGCTACCACCTCGTCCAAGCATTGTATTTGCAACTGTCGTGTGGTGTCCTTCAATAACAAATGAGGTTGTACCATCACCTATTTTACCGTTATACCGCCTGTTTTTCTACCTGTGTCGGTAGTTGGTAGGCGGTCTTGTTTTTCATCATGCCGTACACAATGTTGACCAAACGTCGCATGAAGCTAACATGGCATTAGCACTCCTTTATCTTGGACTTGTTGTTGGTGTGCGCGCCTGGGTACCATATAAAATTTAATAGTTACGAGACTAATAAGTATTATATGGCGGACGGAAAAAAGCACTTGAAATCCGGTGAAGGGTTCCAAGTGCTTTAAGTTTGATCGTTTACGAAGTTGCTCTCGGCTGTCGGACTACTGACCACCATTGGTGGTCTTAGTATGACATAATCCAGTGACGGTGACAATAGCGATCTTGCCTGTCAGACTCACGAGCTTTGGTTCTGCGGTTCGCAAACGCTATTCTCGGTGCTTTCACCATCTTTGGCATTAGAGTGTCAGCATTACCGGGGCTCCTGGTTCTTGTGATTCTGAAATCGTCCCCTCAAGTTGGAAATTGTTTTACCGACAAATTTACCTTCATGAGGTACTTCGTAAAAACTAGCTTTTATCGTGAATTTTACCATCATGAGTTCTGGAAAAAAAGAACCTTGAAAGGTACGAGGGTCAATCAAGGTCCAAGCATTTCTTAACTTTTGAACTTATTTATCCAATCGATAATATCTTGTTCTACATGCAAGTATTCATCTGGTGAATCTTTTATATCGACTCCTGAAGCTATTTTCAAAAGCTCCCACACTTCATCATCAGTAACAACAGGCTCATCTTGCATTACGAATTCAGAAGCCCAATCAGCTACTTCTTCCCTTGATAAACTCCCATGTAAAATTGACCGTAATTTTCTAAGTACTTCTTCTTTTGTCGGCTGTTCCAAATTAATCACCACTGTCCCGTGTAGTTTCCATTACTATCGAATCGATAATGAACCTTATTACCACCAGTAAATTTAGTATCAGGTCTAACCTGTCTAATATTACCGGCTTGGTCTAAAGTCTCATGCCACGTTCTTTTAAAACCTGTTCCTGGATTCCACTCTCTAACTACTCTTCTTCCTACCATTTCACCTGGCTTTGTAGCAGGAGTTACTTCTCCATAGTACCGTATTCTACCGTCCGGTAGTTCATTTACTTCAGCTTTGCCATACTTATCTACCTGTTGGAGATGGGTTTTGAGCTTTTCATACTGTGCTATATTGTCAGCACCATTACCCGTCCCTTTAACAATAGCTTTGTTAGCTGATAGGCCATTGAAAGCGGCATGTTGTACTATCATAAAACTCGCCGCTGTAACGGAATGGTTGCGGTATGGTTTCACTCGTCGTTAGCGGATTGCCCCAAATATCATAACTGTAGCTGTTGAGCGTATTCCCCGAACCATCTCTTAACCCAACAATATCGCCATGACCATTCTTCAAATAATACGTTTTATTCCCGTTTGCATCCAATCTTGCAGCTAATCCATGACCACGAATGTAGCTTGCCTTTTGGGTTACTGTACCTCCATTAACAATTCCTTCGGCGATTAAATCCTGACCGTTGTAATAATACCTTGTTGTCTGGCCATTTTCCGTCCGCTGATTAAAACGAACATAAGTCGCTACGTATATGTCTTTCCCTCCCGAATTTTTTATCGTTAGAGGGAACTATAAGGCTGCTTTGGTGACTCCGATTATAACTCATATCGCGTCACCCTTGAAATGGTTTTAAGCCAGATGCGTAAAATAACGGACAAGGTTAGTTCCCCTTCAAAGCGGCGTTCGATTTGTGGTTCGTTACATTGTTTTTTCATCAGTTTTCACGTTCTTTCTTTCAGAATGGAGCCTGTAAAAGCAAAAAGAGAAGACCTGGAAACTTGGCCTTCTCTAAGATCGCTACTGCTCTTTTGTTCGTTTTATATGGTATAATTTAAGTAAGAAATACTGTAAGTGAGGTGTATGTGCTATGCAATGGCAAGAAGTTCGGAATATTTACCCCAACCAATACGTTCTGCTTGAAATCCTGAATTCCCATACAGAAGATAATATCCAATACGTTGATGAAGTCGCCTTGATTAGAGCCATTCAAGACCCGGACGAAGCAACGAAAGAATTATTCAAGTGCAAGAACAACAACATCGTCTATCATACCGGCAAAGAGAAAATAACCATCCTGCTTAGACATAACCCATTGTACAGGAGTAGACGAAATGCAGATTGATTATGCTCATAATTTACTCCAAACATCCATGACCATTTGTTATAAAGGACGCTCTTTAACTATCGACAGATTAGTGATCGATACTGGCGCAGCGCATTCCATTCTATCCTCCGATATCGTTTTCGAAATCGGCATTAAATTCGAGAACGAAGATGAGCTTGTAAGAAGCTTTGGAATTGGCGGAGAAGAGTTTTCATTCCAAAAGCGGGTAGATCGAGTCCAACTCGGTAACCTTGTCATGAAAGATATAAGCCTTGATTTTGGCGTACTCCACGATGGTATTAATTACATTAACGGACTCATTGGTCTAGACATACTTAAAGCCGGCAACATGGTCATCGATCTTCAACGAATGGAAATGTATCCGGCAATCTCCATGTAGCATTGAAAATGGGGACATACATTATGCGTATGTCCCCATTTCGTCTCCAACTTACCCTGACACAAGACCCGACTCCCAGTCGGACCTCGCCGCATTACGTACCCAGGCTTAACCCCATCGTTATCAAAGTGCCGCCGAATTTAGTCCCTTTCAAGAAGGCAAACATCCATTTGAATTTCACCATTAAAATTAGGAAGATTGTGAACAGAATCGAGCGGTTTCGTGTTGTTGACATAACCGTTGTTTTTTTACCTCCAACGAATGTTTGATTGCTAATAATTTCACCTCGCAGCGTTTCTGCAAATCCGGCAGCTCAAAGAATCGTTGTTGGGCGAATAACGCCAGCAGCGCTTGTTCTGCCGCTGTCCTGGCCTCGATTTCATTTTGCAGCAAATAAAAGGCAACCTGATAACTATACGCCTCATATTTTTTTAACATGCATGCTTTGGCCTGCGTATTCATTCATTTGATATCTTTCTTCTGTAAAATGAACATGGAAACGAACAAAAAGACGAATATATATACGGCAAATACGGCGATGGAAAACGATAGCGACATGCCTGGAAAACTCGGGCCAATCCCTTCGTTCATGGCCGATTCCTTTTCATACATTTGCCAGTTCAAATTGTTGAAAATAACGTATTTCGTCCAGGCATACTTGGAGCCCAAGAACGTTAAGGCAGACCCTAGAGAGTTAGCCACCATCGATATCGTAATGGACAGCGGCATACTCCTGGTCACGACCCCGATCATAAATGAAAATGTAATGAAGAAAATTAAATACGGAAGCTTATACAGGCAAGTCTTCAGCAAAACCATCCAATAAATCCCATCCTGGGCATGCCAGCCGAAAATAATTGCCCCCAGCGCCAGACTAAACAACATCAAGAAGAGCAGAACACCTAATATCACAACGAAGATGGATACATATTTCGATAATAAGATCATGCTCCGGCTAACCGGGCGAATCAAAAGCTGTTTGATCGTACCGTCCTTAAACTCTTCGGTTAATGTCCGTGCTCCTAAAACAATTGCAAATATCAGAACAAAGAGATAGAGGACCGATAAGGCCATGCTCGAAAAGCTAAGATAGTTCATCCCTTCTGCAGCTTCTTTGATCCAAAGCTTTATCACAATACCAATCGCAGTGATGACCACAGCAAGAAATATGATAAATATCCAAGTGTTCCTCTTGCTGTTGATCTTCATCAATTCGTTATCGACCAGCCGTATAAATGTCATGTTCACGCGAGCCTCCAGTTACATCTAAAAATACATCTTCAAGCGCTGTCTCTTTCGTATTAATCCGATAAATGCCAACTTGGAGCTGTGTTAGCCTGCGTACGATTTCGGGAATTTGGTCTTTGGACGTTTCAATGGCTACAGTCCTTTCGCCGACCTGAACGGTCCCTTTGTCCCCCAACGATTCCGCAGCTTTCAACACGTCGGTTACTTCAAATTCCACAACCAGATTGGTTTGCTCTTCCTCCTTCCGCCTCAGTGTTCTTTCATCGACCAACCGGCCATCTTGTATAATGATGACACGATCGCATATCAACTCAATTTCCGATATAAGATGGCTGGATATCAGGATTGACATATTTTCATGAAGAGCAAGGCTCCGCAAATAATCCCGAAGCTTGCGAATGCCTGAAGGATCCAGACCGTTCGTCGGTTCATCCAAAATGAGGATGGAAGGCTTATGCAGCAAGGCCTGGGCAATGCCCAAACGCTGGCGCATGCCCAAGGAATACGTTTTGACTTTGCGATCAATCGCGTCCTCTAATTCGACAAGACGGATGATTTTTTCAATGCGGTCGTTAGGGACCGGTTTATCGTACATTTGCGCATAGTGCTTTAAATTTTTCCTTCCGGTCATATAACGATAGAGCTCCGGATTTTCCACAATCGCTCCAATGCGCTGCAGCGCTCGCGTCCGCGCCGTTCGAATACTGTGCCCATTAATGAAAATGTCGCCGCTCGTCATCGAAATCAGACCGACCATCATCCGAATGGTCGTCGTTTTACCGGCCCCGTTCGGGCCCAAGAATCCATATATTTCTCCCGGCTGAATCGAGAAAGATATATTTTTAATAATGTCTCTGCCCCCAATAACTTTGCTTACGTTACGGACATCGACTGCAGGTGATTGTGACATTATACGTGGAACCTCCAATATCCATTAAGAAATTCTTTATGATTGATCATAACACCCTTAGCTTATCGGAACGTAACCGTCTGCTTACATTTTCTTAAATGATTTGCGGCCAGTTAAACTCGTGTTAAGGTGGCTATGCTATGATGGGGGAAGGAGGGGTATTGTGGAAAATGCAATCATACTGCTTGTTGACGACGAACAATCAATTGTCCGGATGACCGAGATGGTTCTTAGAAAAGAAGGCTTCCGGCATATATACAGCGCGAATTCGGCCCAAAAGGCGTTAGAGCTTCTTCGCAAGCATGGTGCGGATGTTGTTATACTTGACGTGATGCTGCCCGATCAATCGGGTCTGGAGCTGTGTCCCAAGATTCGAGAGATCACTTCAGCGCATATTATCTTTTTGACTGCGCGAACCTCTGACCTGGATATTTTGACGGGATTTGCCATGGGCGGGGACGATTATGTAACCAAACCGTTCAATCCCCTTGAAATTGCGGCCAGAATCAAGGCAAGGCTGCGGCGAGGGGCGCAGCTGCCGCCGATACAGGCGGAAAGCAATCATTCGCGGTACGATTTCGGAGGCTTTGTCGTCGATGAGCATGCCGCGGAATTGATCGTTGGCGGGGAAACGGTCGCTTGTCCTGCGCAGGTGTTTCAACTGCTGCTATTCTTTTGTAAGCATCCGAACATAATATTTTCCAAATTGCAGCTGTACGAAGCGGTTTGGGGATTTGACGGTATCGCTGACGATAACACCGTTATGGTACATATTCGAAGAATTCGGGAGCGGATCGAACCTAACCCAAGCAATCCCGTGTATCTGGTAACCGTTCGGGGTCTCGGATATAAGCTTGTGAAGGACAGATCCTCATGAAAAGCATACGAAGAAGGCTCGCTTTGCATTTTGCTTACCAATTCATACTCTTGTTCCTGTTTGTTATGACGGTATCTACCATACTATTCTTTCTTTTGGCTCAATACCTCGGAAATGAAAATCTAAAGCGGACATTTCCTTCGGGCGCTCTGGATTCGATTGTTCCAGCGTCCGTCAACTTGGATGGCAAGGTGACTATTCCTTCGTCATGGAAGGAGCTATTAAAGCAGAACGAATTGTGGCTGCAAATTGTTGATAAGGAAGGTGCGGTTTTTCACTCCGAAAACACGCCGGAAGCGTTGCCTCAAGCGTACAAAATGAGCGAACTGCTGCAAATTGAAGAAACGCATCGTTTCGGGTCTTACTACATCTTTACTGAAGTAAGCACTGACAACAATAATGAGGTATGTCTTTACTTGCTGGGCTATGAAGATAAGAGGGGAGAACAGCTTCGTACTTGGTTCCGCGATCATGGAGATAACGGACGCATTCGCCAGACGGATGTATCGGCTCTTGAGCAGCAGGTCATCGGCTTGAACGGGCAGCTTCAAGTCATCGATTCCGATGGCCGGGTCATTCAATCGATAGGTACAGGAATGGAATCGCAGTTTTATCGTCCGCTGAATCTTATAGAAATGAAAGCGGAGCCTGGAAGATTTGCCAATGCACTATCCTTGCACTATGACCCGGTTTCCGGCTTTACCTGGGCGTTATACCAGCCCAAAGCGGGAAAAGATTATAAGAAGCAATCGATTCTGCAAGATTTCATTAACGCCATGATTGTTATTGGCATCATCGCCATACTGCTGGCGGCCGCTTTTTCCATTTGGCACGGCTATCGGTACGGGCGTCCTTTGCTGCTTTTCATGGATTGGTTTGAGCGGATGGGACAAGGCAAATACCATGAAGCATTGGGAGAAAAGGACAAGAAAAAAGTGTTTCGCAGAAATGGCAAATTGCGTCTGAAATATCGGCTTTATAAAGAAGTTATCGATGGTTTTTACGATATGGCCAAAAAGCTGGGGTCCGCCGATCAAGAAAGCAAAAGGCTGGAAAAGACTCGTGAGGAATGGATGACGGGCATCTCCCACGATCTGAGGACGCCATTATCCACGATACAAGGGTATGGGCATATGCTGGAGAGCGGTAAATTCGATTGGACGGCTCCGGAGCTGCAAGAGATGGGCAGCATGATCCGCGAGAAAAGCTTCTATATGCTTGAGCTTATCAACGATTTCTCCCTCACGTTCCAGTTAAAAAACAAAGCGCTGACTTTTCCGATGGAAGAAATAGAGCTCAACGAATTCGTCCGCCGCGCGGTATTAAGATACGCGAACGACGCTACGCACTCGGAATCATCCTTCTTCTATGAAGGAGAAGAACCGCCGGTATATTTACAAGCTAACCCCAAATGGTTTTTGCGGATGCTTGATAATTTGATTACAAATGCCATCAAACACAATCCTCCGGGTACGGCAATTACGCTCAGAACGTCGAGAGAAGGGGCCATGGCGCGGATTCAGGTGGAGGATAACGGGATCGGGATGGATGAGCAAACGAAAAACAATCTGTTCGTACGGTATTACAGGGGAACGAATACGGACGAAGATTTGGTCGGAACGGGGCTTGGGATGAGCATCGCGAGCGAAATCATTTTGGCTCACCAGGGAGAAATTGTGGTGGAAACGATAATAGGAAAGGGAACCGTCCTCACTTTGCGTTTTCCCGTATTCGGGGATAACAAGTGAATGAATAAATGCCAGTTCAGTCCTGTCATGAGGGGAACTGGCATTTTGGCATAACAGACATCGCCGCCGAAGTCTCACCAGCACACACGCCTGAATAACAACATAGCAATCAGAGATATTTTACGAGTTCAATACTCGAATATGTTTGTTCAGAATACTCTTTGTCTCCAAAAATACCATTAATCTTGTCGAAGCCGGTTTTATGCCAAAATCTTAGAGCAGACCAGTTTTTCAAAGCTACGTTGATCCTAATTTCCTTATAGTCGATTTTAGTTAACTCCGAGGACAAATGCTTGATAATTTCTAGTCCAAAGCCTTGATTCTTATACGACTCCCCAATACACATGAAAGCTATGTAGGCAATATCGCCCGCTGGAAAACCATGGTAAATAGATACCATACCAATTATAGATTTGTCTATGGATTTAGCCCTTATTGTAAGTAGTTTATAGTTTTCCTTCCTGCCATTTGGGGGCAAATCACCCTGAAAATAACATTGACTGATGTAGTTCTTATCAGGAACATTCCCATCCCATTGCTTAGTGTTGCTGCTTGATTCATAAAGTTCTTGTAACTCCTCTATTTCGGAATGTTTGGTTTCGTCGACAATAAAGCTTTCGGACTCAAAGGGTGTAGCCAATACTCCCATACGTCACTTCCTCTCGCGAACAAAATAGATATCTGTCAACCCAGCTTTCACATTCGTAACTGTTAAAAAACTCGCCTGCCGAAGTCTCACGCCACATCTGCATCACAACGGGGAAAAACCTGCAAAAGTACATCTTTTTTGCTCCTTGATGAGCTCTTCCCGGAAAATTCCTGCAAATCTGCAGTAATTTCCGCCCGGGATCGCGCTCGGACCCGTTTTGATCGGAAATTCCTGCACAATCGCAGGCTTTTCCGCCAAACCGGCCGATTTCATCGAAAAGCCTGCACTTTTGCAGGTTTTATCGGGCGGGCAGGTTTTACCAGGCACCGGGCCATCAGATAATCCCAGTATATACTCTCGACTTTAAATGATCCATTAATTTCCTGAACCACCTCGCCCGTACAATATGGGCTTCGACGGAACGCACACGAAGATACAAAAAGAGGGCTAGCCCTACAAAGGTGGCCGCGATAGGTAGCTTGCGTCAACAAGCTTCTCCATACGTTTACGCCATCCTTAGTAAAAGCGAGCCCTACTACAGTTAAGTCCCCTTCAAGGCAACGAAGAGTGTTGTATCGTGCTTAAATTCCTTGAATGCACATCAAAGCGCAGAGATGCCTTTGATGGAAAAGCTGTATGCATAGCTGCGGTTGGCATACAATGTAAACTCCGGATGTGTCTTCGACATCCAGCTGTCATCGCCGCCGACGCCCATCTGGCGGTAGTTGACGCGCAGCGCTACCTTGCCGCTGGGAGGCAGCTTGTAGCCGTGGTCGTGCGCCTCAAGCTCGGCCGGCGTATACGGCAGCGCGTTCAGCTCGACGGCCGGAGCGCCTTCGACCCGCAGGCCGATCCCGTCGCTGCGGGTCAGTTCGGCCCAGCGGACGCCCGTTTTGTTGCCGCATTCCTGCGGACGCAAATACGGCACGTACTGCTCTTCGACCTTGCCGCTGTAAATGCCGAGACGTGCGCCTTCGGCGCGGTCCCAATAATTTTCATGCGGCCCGTTGCCGTACCAGCGCAAGTTTTCAAAGCTGCTATCAAGCTGGAACATCACCCCGACTTCCGGAATTTCCGGCAAGTTCGGCCCCGGGTGCAGCTCCTCGCGGATGCAAATCTCGCCATTGCCCAGAACCGTATACAGCAGCTTGCAAAATGAAATCTGCGCCGTCGGCAGCGCAAACTCCGCCTCAACCTCCAGCTTATCGGGATAGGATACGATGTTCAAAGCGTACAACCGGCGGTTCTGCCCGGCTTCCCTCCAGGTCACGCTGCGCTCCGGCAGCTTGTTGCCTCTATCGTTGTCGATGCTGGCCCGCCAAAAGTTCGGTACCGGAGCCATTTTCAGCAGTTCGACCCCTTTGTACACATAAGAAATCAAATCACCGGTCCGCTTGCTGAAAACCGCGCTGAAGCCGGCTCCCGAAACCGTAAAGGCAAAATCCGTCTCGTCCGTTTGCAGCGGCGGATTCGCGGCGGCCGGCACGGCCTGCGTCTCGACCGGCAGGATGAACTGCTCGAACGCCACCTCGTGGCCGGCAGGCGCCCAAGCCTTCCCGGTTTTCTCCGCCAGCCGAACCGTCAGCGTATATTCTTCGCCGGCCGAAGCGGCGGCAGGAAGCTTATAGGGCAGCGCCACTTCGACGGCTTCCCCCGGCTCCACGTCCAGCGGGGCGCTTCCGTCCGCGACAGTCACGCCATTTTTCGCCACTTCCCACAGCAGCTCATAAGCGCTCAAATTCGTGAACAAATACCCGTTGGCGACGCGAATGCGGCCCTCCAGCAAATCAACCGCCTCGAACTTGGCGGACTGGTAGCATTTCTTCACTTCATGCAGCTTCGGCGTTACCCGGCGATCGGCAAAAATAAGCCCGTTCCCGCAAAAGACGCCGTCATTCGGCGTATCGCCGAAATCGCCGCCGTATGCCAAATATTCGATGCCGTCCGGCGTTTTCGTGCGGATCGCTTGGTCGATCCAGTCCCAGATGAAGCCGCCTTGCAAAATCGGATACTTCTCAAACAGATCGGTATATTTAAACAAATTGCCGCTGGAATTTCCCATCGCATGGCTGTATTCGCACAGGATGAACGGCTTTTTCGGATTCGACAGCGCGTACTCCTCGACTTTGTGCGGCAGCGTGTACATCTGGCTTTCGATGTCGGAGGCGGCGTCGGACTTGCGGCAGCGGGTGACGCCTTCATAATGAACGAGCCGGGTCGGATCTTCGGCGCGGAAAAAATCGTGCATTTTCACAAAATTGTCTCCGCCCCACGCCTCATTTCCAAGCGACCAGATGACGATCGACGTATGGTTTTTGTCCCGCTGCAGCATCGAATTGGCGCGGTCCAATACGTTGGCCGTCCATTCGGGCTTGCTCGCCGGAATCGTCCAGCCCTCCTCCTCCTGAAAATTGGACCAGCTCCCGTGGGTCTCAAGATTCGTCTCGTCGATGACATACAGACCGTATTCGTCGCACAGATCGTACCAAAGCGGATGATTCGGATAATGGGAGGTGCGGACCGCATTGATGTTATGGGCTTTCATCAGCTGTATGTCGCGGACCATGTCGTCATAGCCGATAGCGCGGCCCGTATCGCAGTTGAACTCGTGGCGGTTGACGCCTTTGAACAAAATGCGCTTGCCGTTGATCTTCATCAGCCCGTCCTTCAGCTCGAACCGGCGGAACCCGATGCGGCAGCTTACCGCCTCTACGAAACGCCCGGACGCGTCTTTCAGCGTAAGAACAAGCGTGTACAGGTGCGGCGTTTCGGCGGTCCACTTCAGCGGGTTTTCAACCTGCGCGGAAAGCCCCACCGCCTGCTGCTTCTCCCGGTCCGGCTCCACATCAGCCTCGCCGACAACCAACACAAGCCCGCCGGCCCGATCGTACAGCGACGCCTCCAGCGTATGCCGGCCCAGCGGTTCGCCGAACGCATTCGTCACCGTCGCCTTCACTTCCAGCAGGCCGTTCCGGTATTCGCCGTCCAAATCCGCCACGGCGCTGAAATCGTACACATGCGCCTGCGGCGTGCTGTACAAATACACATCGCGGAAAATGCCGCTCATCCGCCAAAAATCCTGGTCCTCCAGCCAACTGGCGTCGCACCAGCGGTACACCTCGACGGCCAGCTTGTTTTCCCCCTCCTGCAAGTAGGGGGTCAGGTCGAACTCCGCCGGCGTAAACGAATCCTCGCTGTAACCGACCAGATCGCCGTTTACCCAAACGTAAAAAGCCGACTCCACACCCTGAAAGCTGATATAGACGTGCTGCCCTTGCCATGCTTCCGGGACCGTGAACGTCCGCGCGTAAGAGCCTACCGGATTGTACCCGGTCGGCGCAAAAGGAGGCTTGATATCTTCCTTGCCCTCCCACGGATATTTGACATTCGTATACTGCGGATAATCGTAGCCTTGCAGCTGCCAATGCGCCGGAACCTGAATGTCGTCCCAGGCGTCCGTGTCGTAATTCGCTTCGTAGAAATTGACGATACGCTTGTCCGGCGTTTCGGCAAAACTGAACTTCCAGGTGCCGTTCAGCGACACCGTATAGCCCGATGCGCCGCGGTCGCCCTTCAAAGCTTCCTCTACGGAAGCAAAAGGCATTAGCGTCGCATGCGCCGCCATCCGGTTCAATTGGAAAATTTCCGGGTTGTTGTTCCACTCGGGATAGCCGTTTTGGGGAGGGGTATACTGGAATTTTTGCGACATTTTCGCGCACCTCGCTTATTGGATATATAACTGTTTGAATTCGGACGGGGTTATGCCCGTATGTTTTTTGAACAATTCGCTGAAATGCCGCCTGTCTTCGTAACCGAGCGCTTGCGCGATCTCCTGCACCTGCTTGCCTTCAACCAGCATCGTTTTCGCCTGTTCCATCCGCTCCGTCGTGACGAACTGGACTACGGTCATGCCCGTCACCTTTTTAAACAGATTGGCAAAATAACTGCCGCTCAAATAAACCAGCTTGGCATAATCGTTGACGGTCATGTCGGAGGCCAAATTTTGCCGAATGTGAGCGATGACTTGCTCCACGACTCTGTTCACATCTTCCGCATGCCGTTTCTGAATGAGCTCGCATCCCGCTTTGCACATTTCCTTGATGTTTTCCTGGAGCTCTTTGAGCTTGAACGACGTAAGATTGTTGATGTAAAGCAAATGACGATCGATGCGCTCCTTCTCTTCGCGGGTCAGCTTTTCCGAGAACACGCGGCTGATGAGAAAGGCCAATTCGTCGCACATGCCCTTGACCATGCCGGGAGCCGGAGGTACGGATGCGGAGACGGTTTCCTCGAACAGTTCGTCCACAATGGCGGACGCTTTGTGCAAATTCCCCGAGCGCAGGCAGTAAAAAAGCTCCTTCTCTTTTTCCGGAGAATAGCGCGGCGCGGCCTGATGGACAGGATTCATATTCCGGTAACTGTACACGGTATTGCCGCCGGTATAAAAATTATACGAAAGGGCTGTAAGCGCCTGGGCGTTGGAGTAAGAAATCTGGTGTATCGCCTGCACTTCTTCCCCGAGTCCCAGAGATACCGTGTATTTGGAATTTTTCTCGACATTTTCGCGGCATTTCTCCGCCATCGCTTCCGCGCTCAAGCCGGCCGGAGGATTGAAGATGGCCACAAACCGGTTCGTATTATCGCGAAAAACAAACCCTTTTGTATACTGCTGCAAGCTTTCCTCCACAATATTATGAACGGTAAAGCGGATAAGTTCAACTTCCTGCACGGGCAGCGTCTCCGTCTGTTCGGCAAACTGGTCGATTTCCGCCAGCATGACGACAAAGCGCTCCCGCTCCAGCCCGATATTCAAAAAATCCCAGCGTTTGGCCGCTTGTTCAGGGGTCGTTTTGAACTGCAGCAGCAGTTGAAAATATTCCTGCCGCAAATACGGCAAGCTTTCGCGCAGCTTGCGTTCCATTTCGCGGTAACGCTGCATGCGGTCCAGTTCCTCTTCGATCGATGTTTTCGCCTTCAAGACGACTCCGGTAATGTTTTGCGGCGTAAACGGCTTTACAATATAATCGAAGGCGCCGAGTTGGACGGCCTGCTGCGCATATTCAAAATCGGTATAGGCGCTTAGAAAAACGATTTTCGTGTGCGGCAGCATCTCCAGCACCTGCCTCGTCATTTCAAGCCCGTCCATTCTGGGCATGCGGATATCGGTCAAAACGATGTGAGGCTCGGTTTCGCGAATAAGCTCGATGCCCTGCTCGCCGTTGCTCGCCGTCCCAACAATGCGAATGCCGTAAGTTTTCCAATCGATATGGTTCGCGATGCCCTGCACTACGGTTTTTATATCGTCGATTACGCACATTTTAAGCTCGGTCGCCACTGCTCATCACCCGCTTGCCCAAGGTATTGTTATTGTTACGGAAGTCGATACGTAAGGTTCGCTGCTCAATCTGATTTCGGCTTCGCTGCCGTAATACAGCCGCAGCCGCCCGTAAACATTGCGAAGCGCGTAGCTTTTTTTCGACGGCTGATCCATCCGCATGTCGGCATCGACTTGCTGAATGTTCATGCCTGCGCCGTTATCCTCGACGCGGAGCCGCAGACTGTCGTTCCATCGAAACGCGGAAATCCGGATCTTGCCCATCCCCTCCATTTCCTGAAAGCCGTGGAGAATGGAGTTTTCCACCAAAGGCTGCAGCAATATTTTCAGAACCGGCCTGTTCAGCAGCGTTTCGTCCTCTACCTCGATCGTATATTCGAACAGATCCTCGTAGCATTTTTGCTGAAGATTCAAGTAATGCCTGACGTGATCGATTTCCTGAGCCAGCGTCAGCATGTCGTTCCCGCCGTTCAGCCCAAGCTGGAACAGCAGCGACAGCGAGGCGATCATCGCCGAAACGTCCCGGTTCTGAGAAGTTTCCGATTTCCAAAGAATCGTGTTTAACGTGTTGTACAAAAAATGAGGGTCGATCTGCGCCTGGAGCGCTTTGACCTCCATTTTCCGCTTCTCGTACTCGGCGGCCTTGACGTCCTCAATGAGCGAGGAAATCTCCTCCAGCATCCGGTTGAACTTCAGCCCGACCTGTGTGACTTCATCTTCGTATTTGCTCGTAAACCGCACGTCGAGGTTGTTTTGCTCGACCTTTTTCATGAGCCCCTGCAGCTTGTGCAGCGGCTTCAGCAATAAGCTCGACATGACATTGGACAGCACGAAAGCGAGTACCGCGCAGCACAGCATGATCCACAGCGTAGTCGTTTTGATGCGGTTCACCTGCGTAAGCAGCTCGGATTGCGTCTGCACGCTGACCATCGTCCAATTGGGCGCCATCGTCAGACGCGAATAGTTGATCAAATATTGCTTACCTTGGACATTGTATTTGAAAAATCCCCGGTCCTGCCGGCCTTTCACCTGCTTCAAGAAAGCCGGATCATGCTCGAACTGTGACGTTCGGCTGCTGATCGGGAGTACGCTGTCGCCGTTTTGGGACAACAGAAAATAGTCGTTGGCATGATCGAGCAGGTCATCGGTGACGACGTCCCGGATTGCATCTTCCTTGACGTTCACGACGACATACACATCGCGAATGTCGAATTCCGCGACAGGCTTCATAATCAAGGAAATTACTCTTTGCTTCCCCGAAAATAAAGGATCTTCATGATCCTCCACCCATACGACGCGGTCCGTACTGTCCAAATAGCGGGCAAAAATCGTGTCCTTGAAACGGACCTGGCTGTTGCGAAGATCGTTTGTGGCAAACAGTTCGCCGACCGGCGTATAGATTAAAGTCGATTGAATCGACGGTTCGATCAGCTTCATTTGCCCGAGAGGAATTTGCAGGGAAGACAGCCGCGTATAATAGGAAGCCGAATTATTGGCGTATACGTCTTCCATGGCATGTCTGAACGGATCACTGAGCATCATGGAAGAGGTTGATACGACGATGTGCCGCAGCTTTTCGTCAAGCACGCGCGCGGATTTGTTGAGCGTATTCTGACTGGATATGAACGCCTCCTGCTCTGTCGACCGAAAAGCGATCCAATAGGACATCGTGCCCGTCAGTGCGATCGAGAGGACGGTCAGCATCAGCACCGAAATCCACAAACGCCGGCGGAGCGAAAGCCGATAAAACCATGTTTTCAATCTGCCAGCCCCCTCTTTGTATCCGATAGATGAACCCGCGAATCAGGCGCCGCGGCAGTAAAAGCGAAGAGACGCGCTGCTTTCGGCCGCGCGCCCCTTGCCCTATCATACTGTCTTACTTTGCGAGGCTTCCCTGCAGCTTGCTTGCATCGAAGCTCGGATCCGCTTTCGTCTTCGTTTCCCCTGCAGCCCGCGCTTTCTCAAGCGCCGCATTATAGCGGGTGTTCAAATCGCTCAATATTTTGTCCAAATCTCCGCCTTCAAGCATATATTTGATGATGGCATTTCCCGTTTTGATGCCTTCAACCTTCGTTTCCGTCACACCGGCCGGCGTTGGAGCGTACAGCGCATCGTATTTGGTCGGCAGGAAGCCTTCGATACCCGGCATAGTCGGTTTCTTCGCAACGGCGTTCACATCAGGCACAATGGAGATACCGAAGCCTTTTTCATGGTAATCTTTCTGGAAATCCAGGCTGTAGATGTATTGTAGGAATTTCCAGGCTTTGTCTTTGTTAGGCGTGTTTTTGTTGATCCCGATATAGCTGCCGGCGTTGCTGAGAGCGACCGCTCCCGTTTGGTTCCCGTCGATCGTAGGCGGAAGTGCTGCACTCCAATTAATTTTCGTCGGGAATTGGCTTTGGTATACGGCAGGCTCGCCGGAATGGTTAAAATACATGCCGATTTTGCCGGCCGCAAACTGCGCGCGCAGCGGATCGATATCGAGCGACTCGACGCCCGGCAGCATGCTGCCGTCCTGCTTCATTTGACGAAGCGCCTCGACAATCGGTTTATAGGCCATAAAATCAAACTGACCCGTTTTGTAATTGTAGCCGTCCACTACGGAAGTTCCGCTGAGCGAACCGACCGGGTTGGCGATCCGACCGAAGGCGGAGCTTGGGTTTTTGAAGTTTTCCGCAAAGCCGTAAGCGCCGATATCTTTGCCGGCTTCCGTAATCTTCTTGGCATCCTCGACCAATTCCTTCATCGTTTTCGGCGGTTCTTTGATGCCGGCTTTTTGGAACAGATCGACGTTATAGATCAATCTCCAATATTGTCCCGTATTCGGGAGCGAATAAATTTTGCCGTCCATCATATTGACTTCTTCCACCATCAAATTACTGTAGCGCTTCTTCATGTCATCGGTCAACAGGTCATTGAGCGGCAGCATGTAGCCTTTTTTCACAAAACCGGCAAAATCGTTCGTCCGGAAAACGTCAGGCGCCTGATTGCTCGCAAAAGCGACATCGACCGACTGGTTGAAGTTGTCGGCCAGCACCGTCATTTCCACTTCGATATTATCTTTGTTCGTTTCGTTGAACTTCTTGATAATTTCCTTCATGTAATCGGCATCGTGGCGGTCAACGGTCCAGTAGGTGAGCTTCGTTTTCGCCCCGCCCGCAGAGCTTGCGCCTGTGCCGGCGCTGGCATTCGGAGACTTATCGGCTGCGCCGCCGCAAGCGGAAAGCGCTGCTGCCATAGTGATGCTGAGCAGCATGGTCATTGCCATCTTTTTCTTCATGTCGGTAAACCCTCCTGTTTGGTTAGCATACTCTAAAAATGATGCGAAGTAATCATGCAACTGTTTTCATAATACCCTTTCGCCAGCCGGAACCGTGAAGGACAAACCAACTTTCCAGGTGGGGGAAAACCACTCTTCTGCCCCTTATCCTTTTACGCTGCCTGCCGTTACTTGCACGAACGATTTGTTCGCCAACACGTATACGACCAGAATCGGCAGGAAGGACAAGCACGCACCGGCCATCATGAGCTGAGCCTCCGCCGCCGCGCCGACCCCGTAGCGCAAATTGGCCAGACCGACCGTCAGCGTCTGCAGCTTCGGGTTCGTCATCGTGAATACAAGCGGCAAAATGTATTCGTTCCACGCGCCGCGAAATGTGAACAATGCGGTCACACCGAGAGCCGGGCGCAGCAGAGGAAGCACGATTTTCCAATAAACCGTATAGAAATTGCAGCCGTCGATATAGGCCGCCTCGTCCAAATCTTTGGGAATCGCCTTAAAAAAGCCGATCAGCATAAAATAGGCCACAGCATGCGCGCTGATCAAAATGATGATGACGCCCCACAGCGATTTGTTCAAACCGAGCTTGACCATCAAGTTGAACTGGGGCATCAGTACAACCGCGCCGATTGAAATGAACATCGTACTGGCTTGCAAGCCTACGTACAATTTTTTGCCGGGGAACTTCGTCCGGTCAACGGCATAAGCCGACATCGTCGCGACGAGCAGCGTTCCGACCGTCACTACTACGCTGAGAAACAGACTGTTCCACGTAAACCGCGCAAAATTCGCCTGCTCCCAAGCCGTGGCATAGTTGGAAAATTTCCAAACCGAAGGCAGTATCGTCGCCCCCGTCGTCAATTCCGCATTCGTTTTGAACGATCCCAGAATAGCCATAATAATCGGAAACAGCGTAAAAAAAGCTATAGCCAGCAAAAAGATCCATTTTATAATTTGAGCGATGAAATAGCCGCCCTTGAAACCGCCTGATTTCAGACTAGTATCCATCATTCACCCTCCCTTTATTTAATCCTGATTCAGACGTCTGGACATATAGAAATATACAACGGTAACGAGTCCGACAATCAAAGCCGTCACGAACCCGACCGCGCTGCCGTAGCCGATTTCCTGTACAGTAGGACTAAGCGCCGAAACCGGGAAAAATAATTTGTAGACGTAAAGGTACATCACATCGGTTTTGCCGAACGGTCCTCCCTCGGTCAAGACCATGATGCTTTCATAGCCTTTCAGCGAGTTGATGATGGCCAGCATAATGATCATTTGCAAAACAGGGCCAAGCATCGGAATCGTAATGCTCCAAAATTTTTGGAACGCATTCGCTCCGTCAATCGACGCGCTCTCGTACAGATCGTCGGGAATGCCTTGCAATCCGGCGATGAACAGCAGCATGTAGTTGCCGATCGCGCCCCAGATCGCCGTGATGATCACGGTCAGCATCGCATAATTCGGCCCCAGCCAATCGATCGCTTTGGAAATCAAGCCGTATTTCAGCAAAAATTGGTTCAACAGTCCGTTATACGAATTGAAAATCGTAAAAAATACGATAGCCATAACCGACGTACTGATAATGGTCGGCATGAAATAAATAGCCCGCAGCAATGATTTGCCTTTAAGCCCGCGGTTCAAAATAACCGCAAGGATGAGCGACAGCGGCAGTACGATGATGAGCTTCCCGCCCGCATAAATGAGCGTGTTGTACACGGAATGCCAGTACTCCCCGTCGCGCATCAGCCTCGCAAAGTTATCGAGCCCGATAAATTTCTCCTGCCCGTATCCCTGGTAACTGTAGAACATATAACGAAACGCCCACACAAGCGGATATATCCCTAACGCCAGTGTTAAAAACAGGCTGGGGAAAATAAACACATACGAATTGAAAAGAGAAAACCTTTTGCGCATAGTATATCTCCTTCTTGAGGTTATTGTATTTCAAGCATAGTACAAACGCGTGAAAATGCGGGAGTGGCTATTCAACTGTGTCCGTATGACAAATCAACTGTGTTGCGGAAACGCGTCCCCAATGTTGAAAAAAAGGCCTACCAGAAAATTCTGGTTGACCTGATAACCGGGCGGCGCAGATGCGGAGTCGCCCGCTGCAGCGAGAGAGCGGCGAATCACGCTTGGGCTCGGCGGAGCCGGCGAATCGCTTCCGGGCCCGGGCGGAGCCGGCGATTCCGCTCCAGGGATCGGGCGGAGCCAGCGAAACTGCAAAGGTGCCGGGCGTAAAAACTGCGCCGCCGGGCGCAGCCGCACTTTCCCGACCGCACCACTTCCGGTGCGGGTTGCGACTTTGTGCAACGGGCGGTCATGAAGCGGATTGGCGGACCTGGTCAGGGGAAAGCCTGCGAAAAGAGGTTTTTTCAAATACCTGCAATAGTGCAGGCTTTTTCCGTGAAGGTGGCCCGTTTTGGCGAAAAACCTGCGAAAGTGCAGGAATTTTCGATGAAAACGGATCTGAGCCGATGCTCGTGCCGAAAAGCCTGCACATTTGCAGGAATTTCCCGCAGCACGGGTCTTAGCAGGCAAAAACCTGCACTTTTGTAGGTTTTCTTCGCACAACCAGGCGGTTATTGCTAGCGGCTCCGGCGTGCGGGATTCTGGGCAGCCTGACTTTTGCATGTTTTCTGCGCATTCCCGGCGCTGCCTTAGCGAGCAAGTTTTTCGACGGCCTCTTTTGCATCGGTGCTAATTGCCGCCCGCGGCCGATTTCAGCACTTCGAACGATCGTTCGAAGTGCGACTCGACTCGTTTGTCTTTGCCCGTCCCCGACAATTAATGAAAATGAACGATGAACGTTCTGATCTCGTAAGGCTTCGTTTGAACTTCGATGAATGATTCGTACTGCCGCTCTCCGAGAGGCCGTTCGAGCAAATCGCACTCCTGCCAAGACATGATCCGGGCGTCGCTGGAAATGCCCACGGTCCCGCTGATGCCGGCGAACTCGTGAATTCTTACAATGACCGCAGCCTCGTCCTCGGCTTTTTTGACTGCGTCGATCATTACATGATCGCAGGAAATCCGGAACAAGCCGAACGAATCAGCGGCAGGCTTGCCGGGTGCGAACGTCAGCGGATTGTTAAGCGACCACGCGGACGGCACCGTTCCCCCGTCGTACCAGTCTCCGGCGTGCGGGTACAGCGAATACGTAAATTCGTGCGCTCCTTGGTCGGCCGTCGGGTCAGGAACCATCGCGGACTTGATCAAGGTGAGCCGCATTACGTTATCTTTAATGTCATAGCCGTACTTGCAATCGTTCAGCAGGCTGACGCCGTAGCCGCGCTCAGACAAATCGGCCCACTGATGGCCGACCGATTCAAATCGGGCGTAGTCCCAGCTCGTATTCCAGTGCGTCGGGCGCTTGACGTTGCCGAATTGGATGTCGTAGGTCGCTTCCGTCGCCCGGATTTGCAAAGGAAACGCCACTTTTAACAGCTTGCGGCGCTCATTCCAATCGACATGCGTCTGAAAATCGATTCTGCGGCTGTGCGCATAAAGCACCATATCCTGCACGACGGTAGAGTCCATATATGTCCACTCCATACGGACAACTGCAGCCAACGGCCCGATGTCCGTCACTTCGATGCGGGTCAGGCGCTCTACCTCTTGCTTTTTCTCCGTATAAAAAATGTCGATGTCCCACGCCTCGTGTCGGCCTTTCGGCTTATCCTCAAACACTTCGAACCGGTTGCCCGACTGGCCTTCGACAAGTATCTCCCGACGCTCTATCCGATCGTAGAGGCGGACAATTTGACCGGCGGCATTCCACTCGATTTCATAAAACGGCGTCTTTAATCCTTGGGCCGTCGCCTTAAATTTCACCGGCACCGCCGCAGACTGACCGCCTAGCTCCCCGCTGCGGATTACCGCGTATCCCATCGGGGAAACGCGCTCCACCTTGACCCACCAGCTTCCGCCTACAAGCTGAGCCTCCAGCGGGCTTCCGGCAGCATCGAACCACTGTGCGTCCGCTTCTTCCCGGGGGATGCACACGATATCCGTCCGCTCCCACGGAGCGCCGTTGAACACCGTCACTTCGCGCCCGCTCCCCCTGCCTTCCGTCATCCGGGAAACGGATTGCCGCCACACTTGCTCGCCGATGGCCAGCGCCTCATCGTACTCGATTCTGCTGTCCTCGTACACCTCGCGAATCGACGAGCCCGGGATAATATCGTGGAACTGGTTGCGTAAAATAATTTTCCAGCCCTCATGAAGGGCCAGGGACGCTTCTTTTTCCGCCGCGAGGTCCGGGGCCTGCAAAATGCCGCTCAGCGCCTGCACCCACTCCGTTTCCCGGTACAGCAGCTCCAGCTTGCGGTTCATGCGCTTGTTATGCGCCTGACTCGTATACGTGCCGCGGTGCAGCTCCAAATACAGCTCGCCGTCCCATGTATGCACGTACGAATCGGCGCTGTCGACACGCTGCTGCAGTTCGTCGAAGTACTCGTCTGCGCGCCCCGTCTTCACCCAAGGAATGCCCGGAATAGCGTCCAGCCTGCGCCGCATCTCCAGCATCTCGCGGTTGACGCCCCCTCCGCCGTCGCCGAACCCGTATGCAAGCAGCAGCGACGAATTCAGCGTCTTGTCACGGTAGCCTTCCCAAATCCCCTGCACCGAAGCCGGCGTCACTTTTCCGTTGTACGTGTAATAAAAAGCGCCTTCGCTCGTACCCGGGTCCGGCGTCGTAATAAAATGAGTCAGCACTTCCGTCCCGTCAATCCCCCGCCACTTAAACGTGTCATGAGGCATCCGGTTGTACTGGTTCCAGCTGATTTTCGTCGTCATGAACGACTCGATGCCGGCTTTGCGCAAAATTTGCGGCAGTGCCCAACTGTAGCCGAACACGTCCGGCAGCCACAAATATTTGCACTCAACGCCGAATTCCTCGCGGAAAAACCGCGTCCCGTACAGCAGCTGCCGCACCAACGATTCCCCGGACGCCAGATTGCAATCCGCCTCCAGCCACATCGCGCCCCCGGCTTCCCAGCGGCCTTCCCGGACGCGTTCCTTGATGCGCTCGTAGATTTGCGGGTAATCCGATTTGATATATGCATACAACTGCGGCTGTGTTTGCAAAAAGACATACTCCGGATACTGCTCCATCAAACGCAGCACCGTAGAAAACGATCTCGCCGCCTTCTCCCGCGTATGCTTCAACTGCCACAGCCAGGCAACGTCAATATGCGTGTGGCCGATACACCGAACCACGACCGAGTGCAGCTTGGGCGCAGCCGCTAACGCCTGCCGCAGCTGTTCCCGCGCACTTGCAACCGAGCCGTAAAAACCGCCGCTCCCCGGCTTCGACCAGTCCAGCATCAGGAAGGCCTGATCCAGCATATGCAGCAGCTCATGCCGTTCCGGGCGCTTCTCGTCCAGAGTCCGCACCGTTTCAAGCAAGGCTTTGGCCGTGTAAAACAAATCGTCCGCGGCTTCATCCAGCCAGCAGACGGCGGCCAGCTCCAACCGGCTTTCCATGATGAGATAGCTTTGATATCCCCCAAGCCCGGACCATAGGCGGAAGCGAAGCTGCGCCGTAGTACCGATCGCCTCATCCGGCATAAACACCTCTTCGTGATTGGAGTCGACGCCCTGATACGGCTCCCCGTTCAAAAACAGCAGCGATTCGAACCCGCTGTTCGTTCCTTCCCCGGTATGTCCGAGCCGAAACCGGCCGAGCACTTTTCTCCCTTTCCATTCGTCCGGAATGAACACGTCGGCAGCGAGCCAGTAGTATACGTCGCGACCCGTCCAGCGATCTCCCAGACGGATCTCCTGCCATTCGCCATCTTCCCGCGGATACGCCCCGATCTTGCCCTCAGCATCGAGTTTGATGCGAAATGTATCGATATGCCGTTCATCGCGATAGCGGTACGGCTCCAAATCATTGATGCGCGCATGCAATTTCTCCACAGTCCAGAACATCAACATTTCTCCTTCACTATGCAAATATTCCCCTGCAAAGGGTGCGATATGTCCATTGTATAAGAAAGAACTCTCCGCTTGTGACAGGCAATCCGATGAACATGGGGGGGGAAAATCATTCAATAATGAACCTTACATGCAGAAACGGCTTACATTTCTATCACTTTTTGCCGATGAATACTTTGAAGGGTGTGAAATCCCTGATTTTTACAATTTCAAAACAACACAGAAAAGAAGGTGGCGTCAACATGAAAAGTTATTTGAAGTTCGCGTTCCTGTCGGCAGTGCTTGGAACCGTACTGATCAGCGCTCCCGGCTGCGGCAAAACCGCAAGTGAAGAACAGAGCAAAGGAATTGAAGGGCCGGTCACCTTAAAACTTGCCTGGTGGGGAAATGATCAGCGCCGCGAGATGACAGAGAAAGTGGTGCAGTTGTTCCAGCAAAAAAATCCGTCGATCAAAATTCAAACGGCCAGCTTCGCCGGAACCGAGCCTCTTACGACTGATTTGGCTATGAAAGCGGTGGATCAGGATTTGCCCGACATTATTCAGACGGACTATAACTTCATGAGCCAATACGCGAGCCGCAAGCTCATCGCGCCGCTTGATTCCTACGTGAAAGACGGCATATTGAATCTGAAGGATGTAGACCCCTCTTACACCGAAAGCGGTAAAACGAACGGGCAATTGTTTGCCGTCACTCTGGCCATCAACGTGGCTTCAATGGCCTACGATCCGGCCGTGTTCGAGAAAGCGGGAGTCCCTGTCCCTCCGCCTGAGTACACGTTTGACGATTTGCACCGGACCGCCCTTAGTCTGAAAGCCAAAATCAAGGATAAGGACTTTTATCCGCTGGCCAATCTCCCCGATTTTTCGTATTATCTCCGGGGCAAAGGAGCCTCTTATTATAATAAAGACGGGACTGCGTTAGGCTATGATGACGACCAGTATTTCATTGAATATGTAACGACGCTGAAAAAATGGAAGGAAGAGGGGCTTATCGCTCCATCGCCCACTACATCGGGCAACGAGCTGCTCATCGCGCGCGGGAAAGCCGCATTTTATCATACAACGAGCAACCAGGTAAGTACGATAAGCAAAAACGCCGGCCACCTGATCAAAATATTGCCGCCGCCGGCCGTTGCCGCGGGCCAGGAAGCCAAATTTCTCAAGCCGTCCATGTTCTTCTCCGTGTCCAACTATTCGAAGCACAAAGAAGCGGCTGCCAAATTTATCGATTTCTTCATCAACGATCCGGATGCCAACGATATTTTGTCGGGCGAGCGCGGTGTCCCGGTTTCCTCGAAGATCAAAGACCGTCTGACGGCCAAATTGAATGACGCCGACAAAGAGCAGTATGCAATCATCGACTACGTGAAATCGCATGCCAAGCCGATCGATCCGCCCTCGCCCAAAGCCAGCGTCAACGTGGCGACCGTGTACAATATTGAATCGGACTATATCATAAGCGGGCAAAAAGCTCCCGAAGCTGCAGCCAAAGACTTCCGCACCAACGCCAACAATATTTTGAGCGGAAACATGGGAGGGGGCCACTGATCATGAAACTGACGATCGGCAAAAAACTGTACGGCGGATTCTCTGCCATCCTGCTGCTATTCATCATCATTGCATCGGCCAATTTCTTCTTCATCGCCAAGGTTAACAATACCTACGTCGAGCTCATGAACAATCGCGTAGCCCTAGTAGGCCTCATCAAAGATTTAAATGCCTCTGTCGGAGATGAGCAAACCGGCGTTTTCGGTTATTTGTTAACGGGAAATGCCGATCAGTTGAAGGACTACCAAACAGCGCAGGCAACGTTCAACCAGCTTATCAAAAAGGCGGAACAACTGGTTACCAAACCGGATCAGTGGGAAATTTTGCAGGGACTCGCACTGTTGCAAGAAAAGTACACTAGCGCCGCGGATCAAATGATCGACGCCAAGAAGCAAAACAAGACGGACCAGTACATTCAAGCCGCGAACAGCCAGGAGCTGGTGATCCAAAAAATCAACCAGGCCGCAGATAAGCTGGTCAGCAATCAGGAAACCTTCATGGCCCAGGAACAAAGCGACATCGCCGAGTTGATCGTTTCGTTGAAAATATCGCTAGCCATCATTACCGCGGCCACGCTGATCCTGGGGATTGGAATCGCATTTTTCATCAGCCGTTCCATTTCCAAACCCATTTTGCTGCTGTCCGCTTCCGCTGCCCGAATTTCTTCCGGCGACTTGACGGTCAAGGAAATTTCCGTCAAAAACCGGGATGAGATCGGCCAGTTGGCTGCAGCTTTCAATCAAATGACGAATAACTTGCGGCAGGTCATACAGGAAGTAGGATTTCATGCCGAACAGGTGGCTGCATCCGCCGAGGAGCTGACCGCCGGCGCAGATCAAACCAGTCAAGTAACCGAGCATGTGGCGAAAATCTCGGAAGAAGTCGCTGCCGGCACGGAACGGCAAGTGAATACGATTCAGGCAAGCACGCATTCGGTTCAGGAAATGGACTCAGCCGCCAGCCAGATTGCCGTCGAAGCGATGACCGTATCCGATCAAGCCCAGCACGCTTCGCGAATGGCAACGGAAGGCAATGAAGCCGTTAAAACGGCAATCAGCCAAATGAATTCCATCAACCAAACCGTTCATGGCATGGCTGATGTCGTGCAAGGTCTTGGCGAGCGTACCGGGCAAATCGGCGAGATCATCGGATTTATTACGGACATCGCCAACCAGACCAACCTGCTGTCGCTCAATGCGGCGATTGAAGCCGCACGGGCCGGCGAGGCGGGAAGAGGCTTCTCCGTCGTTGCCTCGGAAATCCGCAAGCTGGCGGAGCAAACGTCGCAATCCGGCAAAAAAATAACCGAAGTCATCAGCGGCATTCAACAGGATGTGTCCATCACGGCAAAAACGGTCAAAGAAGGTACGAAGGAAGTAAAAACCGGCATTGAAGCCGTACATACAGCCGGAGAGGCGTTCGACAAAATCAAAGAGGCGATTCACGAAGTCACCTCGCAAATACAAATTGTTTCCTCCTCTTCCCAGAAAATGACGAACGAAACGAAACAACTGGTCGTCTCGTTCGAATCGATCATGGCGATATCCGACCAAGCGGCAGAGGGAACGCACAGCGTATCGGCATCCGCCGAACAACAGCTTGCGACCATGCAAGAAATTACAAGCTCATCCGCAGCCTTGTCCAAAATGTCGGAGGATCTGCTCGAATTAATCGGAAGGTTCAAATTGAACTAAATTCAGTCCGGATCGCCTAAGAGACTAGGGACTGGTCCAAAAGAAGCTTTAGCTTCTGCGGAGTCAGCCCTCTGACAAAAAGACGCCTCATTACCGCTAATACAGTGGCACTGAAGGCGTCTTTTGGCATTAATAGTTTAGTTATTACAGCGTCGATGTTATCCCCACTTGAAAACTGCGGCGGTTGCACTTGACACATCGATAATTTTCGATATGATTATGTGTATGGAGCCAATTGAAATTTTTAAAGCACTGTCCAACGAGTCGAGATTGCAAATTTTGCATTGGTTGAAAGAACCTGAAAACCATTTTACGCCCCACGAAGGGATTGATATGAGGAAAATCGGGGTATGTGTATGTCAAGTCACGGACACGTTGAAGATGACACAGTCCACAACTTCCCAATATTTATCGATACTCCAGCGGGCAGGTCTGGTCACGGCGGAGCGGATCGGTAAGTATACGTACTTCAAAAGAAACGAGGAAGCGATACGCGAAATCGGTGCATTTTTCAATAATGAAATTTAATGACAACAAGCTGAATGCTTTCTAAGAATTCGGTTTGTTTCTGAGCTACATATCGATATATTTTGATATGTAGATTTTTTATGTATAACACATCGATAATTCATTATATATAGATGTGAAACAAATAAGGAGTGGTATAGTTGAAGGCAAGCACTTGGAAGGTTTATTTTTTGGCAATTGTCAGTTTTTTGGTCGGGACATCCGAGTATGTCATTTCAGGTATTTTGGACCAAATCTCGGATACGCTGGGGATTTCCATTACTTTGGCCGGGCAGTTTGTGACCGTTTTTTCCTTTGTATATGCCATTTGCACCCCCATATTGATGGCTTTGACGGCAAAAATCGAGAGGCAAAAGCTGCTTGTCGGAGCGCTGGGAATTTTCGTGGTAGCCAACATTTTGTCTTTTGTTCTGCCGGACTTCGGACTTTTTGTGCTTGCTCGCGTGATCATGGCTTTAGGCGCAGGAATGGTTGTTGTAACCGCCTTGGATATAGCAGCGAAAATCGCGCCCGAAGGTAAGCAAGCCAGCTCTATTGCAACCGTAGTGATGGGGTTTACTACTTCATTAATTATCGGGGTTCCTCTCGGACGCATGATCGCTGCGGCATACGGCTGGAAATCGGTGTTCGGTTTCATTGCCATAATGGGGTTTCTGGCCATCTTTGTTCTATATAAAACGATCCCGCAAGTAAAAGGGGATGCCCCTGTACCTTTATCTAAGCAGCTTGCTCTTCTCAAAAGCAGAAAAGTGGCTCTTGGACTATCGATCACTTTCTTTTGGCTCGGCGGCTACTCGATAGCGTATACCTACATTTCTCCTTATCTTCTCAAGGTTGCGGGCTTAAATGAAGAAGTGCTCAGCGGAGTATTGTTGGTGTTCGGCGTGGCCAGCTTAATCGGTTCCAAATTCGGCGGCTACAGTACGGATAAATGGGGAGTTCCTTTCACGTTAGTCGGGGGAATGCTCCTGCACATCGCGGCTTTCCTGTTACTATCTGCTGCCGTTGCTCTAAAGGGTTCTTGGGTGCTCGTTGTCGCCGTTCTTGTATTATGGTCATTTGCAGCGTGGTCGTCCGGTCCTACGCAGCAATATAATTTAATCCGAATTAAGCCGAATTATTCGGGAGTCATGCTCGGGCTCAACCAGTCAACGATGCAATTATCGATGGCAGCAGGAGCGGGAATCGGCGGCCTCGCCGTGGATCGGGTATCTTTATCATCCATCCCGTGGATCGGGACGATCGGTGTAGCGATTGCAGTCACGGCCTCGTTATTATTATTTTCATGGATAAGACAAGAAGCAAGAAAAGAAGGCATGCCGCAAGAGCATGCTTTGTCAGACTGATCCAGGCGCTTGCAGAATCGATCAATCGGCAAACCTGCAGGAGCATTAAGAGCCGTTTAGAAACCCCATATCTATCAGATGTGGGGTTTTCTTTGTTTTGGCATACGCCCCCCAGTTCGACTGGGGGCTTCTGTTCGAAATTTCGTACAGAAATTGTACTGATTTCGTAAAATCGAAAAATAGGTATGAAAAATCGAACAGAATACTGCCTATAGCGGTAAAGATGACTTTTGTATGCGAAAAATCATACAGAAAAGCGCAAAAAGGGACTGCAATAGACCGTCTCATGGCAACGAGTTAAAACTGCTCTCCTCAGGCAGTTTGTCCTCCTCAACGCTCCGCGTTCTTCCGATGCCCGCCGCTTTCCGAAGCCGGCTGCTCTTCCACCAGTTGCGCGTCGATATCGATGATATCCGAGCTGCTCCCCGCTTCTTCGCCGAACAAATCTTTGAGCTTGTTCTTCGCTCTATCCTTCACTTCCTGGTCGATGCTCATCGCCACAGCGCCGAGCGCCAGCCCCAGCGCGCCCAAATCGTCCACATAGCCGACCACAGGCAGCAAATCCGGAACCAAATCCAGAGGCAAAATCAAATACCCGAGCGCCCCGTAAATTTGGATCTTGGCCTTAAGCGGAGTTTTCGGGCTATCTAACGCATAGAACAGCAGCAGTCCGCTGTATATGACTTTAGCTCCCGCCTCTTTGGCGGTCTTCTTGACCTTGTCCCAAAAACGGTCGTTGGAAAAATGCTTTTCATACTTGGAAGAATCCATCCCCCTACACCTCCATCGTCAATTGGAACCTCTGTTTTATCCCATTATATCACAAGGGCGCATTTGCCATAATCAGGACGGAATCCGCCATCCGGCTTCAAGAGCATGTTAACGGCCCTGGCGGAGGTTTAACATGATCGGCCCGAGGGGATGCTATCTAAAAATGCAACTCTCAGCCATGCTCATACGTGATCATTTAAAGAAAATATAACCACCAGAAAGCGCTTTACAAACAAATATCAGTCATATATAATCATATTCGACAACAATCGAGCACGAAAGTGGTCAATTTCGCAAGAAAGTCACTGAATGGTAGCTAAGGAGGGATTCTTATGCTGTTTGAGGAAGAACGCCAGCAGAAGATTGCCGATTATGTGCAGCAGAAAGAGCGGGCTTCCGTTCAAGAACTGGCCCAGCATTTTCAAGTATCCGAATCGACCGTCCGCCGTGACTTAAGGATTCTTGAAAAATCCGGCCAGCTCAGGCGAACGCACGGGGGCGCGGTGATTATGTCAAGCGACAACTCGGAGCCTTCGTTTATTGAGAAAGAGGACCGCTATCGGATACAAAAGGAGGCAATCGCCAAGGAAGCTGCGGCCATGGTCCGCGAAGGAGATACCATTGTTATGGATTCCGGCACGACGACTTACTATTTGGCCAAAGAGCTCAAATCGTTCAAGCAGTTGACCGTCGTCACCAACTCTGTGATGGTAGCTCAGGAGCTTGCCAGCAATAAAGGCATCGATCTCGTGCTGACCGGCGGAATGCTGCGCCATGAGACGTTGGCTATGGTAGGCCCGCTAACCGAAAAGGCAATGGAATCCATGTATGTGGATAAAGCTTTTCTGGCTATAAATGGCGTGGACCCGGCCGCCGGACTGACGACGCCGAATATGCTGGAGGCCGCCGCCAAAAGAAGTATTCTCCGTTCCGCCAAACAAGTGATTCTGCTTGCGGATCACAGCAAATATGGAATCGTTTCGTTTGCCAAAGTGGCCGATTTGTCGGACATCGACGAATGCTTGACGGATGACGGGATTTCGGAGAATGCGCTGAACGATTTAAACGCAGCCGGTGTTTCGGTCACGGTGGTCCCTGTCGGGAAGGAGAAGGCATGAAAGCAAACGTACTTACAGTCACATTAAATCCTGCGATCGATAAAACCGTCACGGTCGAAGATTTTGTTATCGGCGGCTTGAACCGTATTAAAGAATGGAGAACCGATGCCGGGGGAAAAGGGATTAACGTCGCGAAGGTGCTCAAGCACTTCTCGATCGATGTCGTCTCCTGGGGATTGTCCGCAGGGCACCAAGGGAAGATGATTACGCGGAAGCTGCAAGAGCTGGGCATTCCCGGATTCTTTATCGAAACCGAAGGCGAGACCCGGACGAATCTGAAAATGTATGTCGAGAGCACGAAGGAAACGACGGAGCTGAACGAGTCGGGTTTTACGGCCGACGACAAGACGCTTGGCGAGTTCGTCAGCGCTTATCGGGAAGCGGTCAGGGACGTACCTGTTGTCGTGTTGGGAGGAAGCTTGCCTCCGGGAGCGCCGAACGATTTTTATAAAACGCTGATTCGCATTGCGAACGAAGCCGGAGCACGCACCGTGCTGGATGCTGACGGCCAGCCGTTCATTCACGGCATCGAAGCCGTCCCTTATGCGGTGAAACCGAACATTCACGAACTGGAAGCGTTGTTCGGCGAAACGTTTCGTACGGATGAAGAAATTATAGCCGCAGCGAGAAAGCTTACCGGCAAAGGAATCGCATGCGTGGCCGTTTCTTTGGGCGGCGACGGTTCGATTCTGGTCAGCGGGCATGAAGCGTACCGCGCGAAACCGTTCCCCATCACACCGATGAGTACCGTAGGAGCCGGGGATTCGATGGTAGCGGCCTTGATCTATTGTTTACTGCACGGCAAAACGCTGGAGGAGATGACCCGCTGGACGTCGGCGGCGGGAACCGTAACAGCCTCCAAACCGGGCACACAGGTCTGCACGCTGGCAGAGGTGGAAGCTAACCTGGGCGGCGTAACGATATCAAAACTTGCATAACTGAAATGAAAATCATTTTAGGAGGTTAGACTATGAAAAAGATTCTTGCGGTAACCGCATGTCCTACCGGTGTAGCGCACACGTACATGGCCGCCGAATCGCTCGCAAAAGCCGCCAAGGAAAAAGATATTCCTATCAAGGTGGAAACCCGCGGGGCGGTCGGCGTTGAGAATGAGCTGACTGAGCAGGAAATAGCCGAAGCACATGCCATTATCGTAGCCGCGGATACGGATGTACTGGAATCCCGGTTCTCCGGAAAGCCGGTTGTCAAAGTTCCCGTAGCCCAAGCAATCAAAAATCCCGCCGGGCTTCTCGAAGAAGCGCTTAACAAAGAAGCAGCTTCATCGGACGATTATCTGAAGCAGGTCGAGCAATCCAAGGCCCAGCGCAGCGCTACCCGCTCCGGTCCTTACAAGCATTTGATGACCGGCGTATCCAACATGCTTCCGCTCGTTGTAGCGGGCGGATTGCTAATTGCGCTCTCCTTCGTATTCGGCATCGAGGCGTTTAAAGTTCCCGGCACGATGGCCGCCGCATTAATGAATATCGGCGGCGGAGCGGCATTCGCTCTTATGGTGCCGATTTTGGCCGGATTCATCGCATTCTCCATTGCCGAAAAACCGGGTCTTGCTCCCGGTCTGGTAGGCGGGATGCTTGCGTCGCAGATCGGCGCCGGCTTCCTCGGCGGCATCATCGCCGGTTTCCTGGCAGGCTACGTCGCGCTAGCGCTCAAAAAATATATCAAGCTGCCGAGAAACTTGGAAGGCTTGAAGCCGATTTTGCTCATACCGCTTATTGCAACGGGTATAACCGGACTGTTGATGATCTACGTCATCGGCGAACCGGTGAAGGCGGTCATGGACGCTTTGACGGTATGGCTCAAAACGCTTGGCACGACGAATGCCATCCTGCTCGGCCTGCTGCTCGGAGCGATGATGGCGTTCGATATGGGCGGACCCGTGAATAAAGCCGCTTATACGTTTGCCGTAGGGCTGCTCGGAAGCGGCGTGTACGGTCCAATGGCGGCAGTCATGGCTGCCGGAATGACCCCTCCGCTCGGGTTATGGCTCGCTACGCTGCTTGCTCCGAAGAAATTCAGCAACGAAGAGCGGGATGCGGGTAAAGCTGCTTCCGTGCTCGGGATCGCGTTTATTACCGAAGGAGCGATTCCATTCGCCGCCGCGGATCCGTTCCGCGTCATTCCTTCGATCGTGGTCGGTTCCGGAGTAACGGGCGCAATGTCCATGCTGTTCGATGCAACGCTTCGCGCACCTCACGGCGGCATCTTCGTGCTGCTGATTCCAAACGCGGTGGGACACTTGGGGATGTATGCCCTGTCCATCGTAGCGGGAACAATTGTTACGGCAATCATGTTGAATATTTTGAAAAAGCCCGCCAAAGGCTGACGGATACAAATACACATCGGAGAGGGCACCGACCGCTCTCTCCATATATTTTAGGAGGAATAATCATGAATGTTCAGGAGCTTTTGCACGATCAAAGCATTTTGATTCCGTTGGAAACATCCGACAAGGAAAGCTGCATCCGGTCCATGATTGACGGGCTTGAAGCCGCGGGCTGCATCAGCGATAAAGCCGCTTACTTCGATGCCGTAACGAAAAGGGAAGCAACGGGATCGACGGGGATCGGCTTCGGCGTCGCCATTCCTCACGGGAAGTCCGCTGGAGTAAGCAAAGCGGGGCTTGCTTTTGCCAAGCTGTCGCAACCGCTCGACTGGGATTCGCTGGACGGCAATCCGGTGTCGATCGTCTTTATGATTGCCGTGCCGGAAGCGGCTGCAGGGAACGAACATCTGCAAATTTTGATCGCTCTTTCCCGCAAATTGATCGACGAGCAGTTCCGTGAAAGCTTGCTCGCCGTAACGGAACCCCAGCAATTGAAAAATATCCTGCAAGCGATCTAAGAGGAGATGAACGTCATGCTGTCAAAAGAGGTTACAATCCGGAACGAATCCGGTTTCCATATTCGCCCTGCCCAGCTTTTTACGGAGAAAGCGGCCGCTTTCCAATCGGCGATCAAGATCATTACCGATAACGCGCCTGACCGCACCGAAGTGGATGGCAAAAGCATTCTTGGATTGATGACTTTGGGACTGGCCAAAGGTTCCGTCATTACAATTGCAACGGAAGGTCCCGATGCGCAAGAAGCGCTCGATGCTTTGGTCGAATTGGTGGAGAGCGGTTTTGGGGAAGCGTAATGCTTGCGCTTAGGGCGCAGACGGATAGGAGGAAAGGCCATGTCTGAAACTATACTGCAAGGGCTTGGAGTGTCGGCTGGCATACGAACCGGTAAAGCATTCGTATATGCGCCTGCCAGGCTTACCGATATCGTGAAGAAAAAAACGGAGGATCCGGCAGCGGAAGTACTGCGGCTTCAACAGGCCAAGGCGCAATGCCTGGAAGAGCTCCAAGCGCTTATCGGGCTCGCCGAGAGCAAGCTGGGAGAGGATAAAGCGGCCATCCTGAAAGGACAGATCAGTTTTTTGCAGGACCCGACTTTTTATCCGCCGATGGAGAAGCTGATACTGAACGAACAGTGGACGGCAGAAACTGCGGTCGATCAAATCGTAACGCAAGTAGCCGGGTTGTTCGAAAGCATGGCTAACGAGTACATGCAGGAGAGGGCTGCGGATGTCCGCGACATAGGGAATCGGCTGTTCGCGCAGTTGTCCGGACGCAAAGGAACGCAGCTGTCGGATATTCGGGAGCAGGTGATTCTGGTAGCGGACGATTTGACGCCTTCTGACACGGTTCAGTTGGATAAAAGCCTGGTTCTGGGCTTTGTAACCCGCATAGGCGGCAAAACCTCGCATACCGCGATATTGGCGAACTCTCTCGGAATCGCGGCCATTTTGGGCGTCGGCGACGGGATCGATTCCATTCGGCAGGCCGACGAGCTGATCATCGACGGCTCGACAGGCCGATGCATCGTGCACCCTTCCCGGGAGACGGCAGAAGCCTATCGGGTGCAAATGTGCAAAGAAACGGAAGAACAGGCCGAACTGCAAGCTTATGCGCAGCGCGAAGCGGTTTCCAAAGACGGCTTCCGCGTGGAACTGGCCGCCAATATCGGCACGGTGGAAGAATCGCTGACATTGGTGGATCAAGGAGCCGAAGCCGTGGGCTTGTACCGGACCGAATTTTTGTTCATGGGACAATCGCATATGCCCGGCGAGGAAACCCAATTCGCAGCCTATCGTGACGTAGCGAAAGCAATGCAGGGACGCCCGGTTGTGATCCGCACGTTAGATATCGGGGGAGACAAGGAACTGCCTTACCTGGAGCTGCCCAAGGAAATGAATCCGTTTCTCGGCTATAGAGCGATTCGGCTTTGCCTGGATCAAAAAGAGCTGCTCCTTACCCAGCTTAGAGCGATTTTAAGAGCAAGCGCATATGGCCATATCAAAATCATGTTCCCGATGATTTCGGGGATGGAAGAATGGCGGCAGGCCAAGGCCATCTATGAAGAAGCGCGCTGCGCGCTGCGCCTCGAAGGAATCGCCTTCGCGGACGATGTCGAGCTGGGCATCATGATCGAGATTCCTTCCGCCGCTTTGATGGCGCCGAGCTTTGCCAAAGAAGTGGATTTCTTCAGCATCGGCACCAATGACCTGGTGCAGTATACGGTCGCGGTCGACCGCATGAACGAAAAGGTTTCTTATCTCTATGATTACTTCCATCCGGCAGTCATTCGTTTGATCAAAACGGTCATCGACGCATCGAACCGCAGCGGAAAATGGACCGGCATGTGCGGAAGCATGGCCGGCGACCCGCTCGCAGCCCCTCTGCTCCTCGGCTTGGGACTTCATGAATGGAGCATGGCGCCTTCCGCGCTCTCCAAAGTGAAAAAAGCGATAACCCACATGGACCGCAGCGAATGCGCCGCCCTGGCGGAACGTATTCTGGACATGGACACGCCGGCCGAAGTTCGGCAAGCGCTTGAGGCGTTCAGTCAACTGCAGACGGTATAATCCGCGGGCAAGTTCGATAGAAAAAGCAGTTATCGCAGAGCAGCCTCTGCGATAGCTGCTTATTTGGTTTGCCGGTTTTCAGCTCCCGCGGCAAATGCAAGAATCGGTCCGTCCCAATCCGCCTCCCGGATCTCCCGGTAGTCCCCTGCCGTGTAAGCCCCGATCGTTTTTTTCCAAAAAATCCCCGCTTCCAATTCACGTACGAGCGCAAAACCGGCCAAGCTTCCGTCCGCCCGCACCAGATACGGGTACCTGCCGTCTTCCGTCCAGTAATGATCCAGATACATATATTCGTACAAACCGAACTCATTCACATCGTCCTCGGGATCGAACTCGCTAAGATCATATTTATACAGCTCGGTAAGGTTCCTTAAGATCGATTTTTCCGCATAGGGCGCTTGTTGCACGGTAATTTTCATACAGTTCTCCCTTGAGTGATTTTATATCAGTTTGACGACAGCGCTAATCAAATAGGCGGAGGGCAGCAGCACGAATTGACCGAGCAGCGTGCCGAAAAATCGGCTCGTCATCAGCAGCACGTACACTTTGCCGAGTTGGTTTTTGTATGCTTCTTCATGCAGGGCCTTGTCCGTGATCAGCCCCAATTGGGGATCGATAAACAGCGTTAGCAAAATCGTCGCAATCCCGTTAATAATTCCGGATGCCTGCGAAGCCGTCGTACTGTACTCCGGCAGCAAATGAGCCGCATAGAGCGATGCCAGCACACCCACCGTATAAAATGCGGTGACCAGCACGTTCAACAGCACGAACCTTTTGGGAATGTCCAGATATCGGAATTGCAGCAGCATTTGTAGAGACGGTTTTTTGAGGTAATGCTTCGTATTTTTCAACTGCCCTATCGTAACGCTGGTAATCAGCTTCGGAATGGAGCCGGCGACTTCCAGCCGCGAAATGACCCGTCCTGATAGATGTACAAACGTAGGAAACATGGCGATTGCGATAATTGTACCGATGGATGACGCAAACATGATCATGCGCAAAATGTCCAGCAAGTTGAAATCCGGATGACGATTGGCATAGTCCACAAACTTGGCCGTCAAAGGGGCCTGGATCAAATTCGCCGTTCTGGAGACGAGCACGATAATCCCGGTCAACGATAGAGCCACAGCTATTTTGTTCAGTTTGACTCCGGCAAACCGCACCGAATAGGATAAAGTCTCAGCCGTATGGATGATCAAGGTCAATACGAATACGACGACTAAACTGCCGGTCATCACTTAATCTCCCCCCTTTTCCCCGCAAAGCAAAGTCTGCGACTCACTTGTTCCATTTCACCTTGTTGATCTCCTCCTTGAGCCGAAAACATTCCTGCAGATCGATGTCATACACATTGGCCAGCGCAGCCACATAATAGAGCACATCGTACAATTCCTCTTCAATCGTGCCTTTGATCGTTCCGTTTTCCGCCAGCCTTTGATTTTTTCGCAAAACTTCCGAAAGCTCTCCGGTCTCCTCAATCAGCTTATAAAAATAATGAAGCCGGTTATCGGGGGCATAATCCGTTTTTTTGATATACTGCTGCAATTGCCTGAGCGTTAATTCCGTTTCCATACCAGTCCCTCCGATCAAAAAGAATATTCCCGGCTGCGCCGGCTGTACCGGCAGCAGAACCCGGTTGCCCGGTTATGTATTTGATGCAGGACGCACCAAAAAAGGATACATGAGATACAGCCCCGCCGCATATAAAGCGATGGCCACGTATACGGGCAGCAAATGAATGAAGCTTGTATAGCCGATATGCAAATGAACCAGTAATCCCGCCGCAAAACCGGGCAGACCGCCAACCAGGAACGTCCACCACAGCCAGCCCTCCCCCTTGTTCACTCCCCACAAAGCGGAAGCGGTTATCGCCACCGCCAGCGAAAACAGCGCCCCGCCAAACCCCGCGCGGTCGTGGGCAATCAGCGGCACCAACCGCTCGTTCCAAGCAGATAGCTGCTCAGCGCTTGCGCCGAGAAATTCTAAATCCGTCGGCACAAACACATGGGTCACGCCGATGAAAGAAATCGTCAGTCCGCCAATCCCCAGAGCGGCGCCAAGCACGACAAAACAGCACTGCCCCCATTGCGCCCTGCGCCAGACCGTATCGTTATACCAGCCCGGCGGTTTGCGGGACGGCCGATCTTTCAGCCCTCTCAGCGCAAGCAGCATCATCGGCAGCAAAATAGCAGCCGCTGTCGCATGCAGCGGATCGAAATAACCGTAGCCCAGATAAAGAAAAAAGCTGCTGAAACCGACCGCGCAGGAGGCAAATACCGCGGTTTTGGCCCAGTGCAAACCGTATCGAAGCCCATGCCGGGCCAATTGATAATAAAAGATGCCTATGGAAATCATCGTCCCAGCCAGCGTGATCCGGTCGTGGGACATGAAATGCAGAACGCGCCGGTTCCATTGTAAAATGTCGCCGCGCCCCACGCCCAGGAAGCTCTCGTCATAAGGCAAAAGCACGCTCGTCTGCGCGATCAGCCAAGCCAGCACGCCTCCGAGCATCATGCCGATGCCGAGGAGGTTCATCCAGCCCCAGTTCGCCCAGAACGACGGCGGCTCAGGCTCCGGTGTTTCCCGAATGCGGTCATAGAGGACCGCTTCGTTGATTCGTTTGGACAGCCCGGGCCCCGCATACACCAGCCCGCTGTGCAGCTGGATGCAGTTCGCGCCCGCGGCCAGCAGCTCCCGGGCATCCTGCGGCTGATGCACCCCGCCGCAGGCGACGATCGCCTGCCGCGCGTCCAGCATCCCGCGCAGCTGCCGGACCTTGGCCGTCGCCTCGCCGAGCGCGCCGGCCCCGACCCGGATTCGGCCGTCTTCCAGACGCACCGAATCGCCGAGCACTACACCGCCGCAGCTGCTTAGCGCCTCGCTGGCGGCAAGCGCCTGCAGTGCCGCCTGCGAAGCGTCCGGCGGCACATAGAGCAGCACAGGCTTGCCCGGCGCTACCGCGTCCGCAAGCTGCTGCGCTCGCCGAAGGATGGCCACCGCCGCAGCGGGCGGCCATCCTTCGGCGAGCGCGTCGAGGCTGAAGCCCGACGCGTAAGGCGCCAGCTTCACGAGCAGCTCGCGCAGCTCGTGGAGGGCCTGCTCCGGCGTCCGTCCGGGCATCGGACGCAGCCGGCAAAACAGCGGCAGCCGGTGCCCCGCGCCGCGCCGCAGCCGCTGAACGATGCGGTCGACGCCATCGTTCTCGTAGCCATCCGGGTAGACGATAGCCTCCTCCCCGGCCTCCCTGACGATCGGTGCGGCGCTGCGCACCTCCCGGACCGTGACCGGCCCGATTTCGATGTAGCCGAAGCCGAATTGGGACAGCGCTTTGTGCGCCGTGCCATGCGGATCGAGCCCGCCGCTCAGGCCGACGGGGCAAGAAATCGGCACGCCCGCAAAGTCTCCCGCCAAAATCGGCGGCAGCTCCACATGCCCCATCGTTCGAATCACGAACGCGCCGCCCGGCATCCGGCTGAGCGCCCCCATCGCTTGGAGCGTGAAATCCCGCGCCAATTTCGCCGAAAGACGAAACAGCAACGGCCGAAAAATAGAATGATAGGACCAATCCGGCATAGGCCCACTCCTGTTCGCAGCATAATCTGGAAAAGTTTCTCTTTTCAGTATACAGGTTTCCGCCGTTTTCTTCCTTACAAAATTAAACGTGGGGCTAATAGGCTGTACCTCCAAGGAACTGCAACCGTTCGCAAAGCTGCTTGACGCCGAAGATGGCGCAGCCGTTCGATAAGCAGCATGGGCAGCCAACGGGACCCTCAATTGGGGACGCTGCCATTCGCGAACCGGCTTGGCAAGCCGAATCCCCGAAATGCCTGCGAAAGTGCAGGCTTTTTCCGTGAAAATGGTTCATTTTAAGAAAAAACCTGCAATTGTGCAGGAATTCTTGATCAAAATGGGTCTAAGCACGTGTATTCACTGAAAAGCCTGCACTTTTGCAGGAATGTTTCGTTTCAAGTGCCTCATCGAGCAAAAAACTGCACTTTTGCAGGCTTTCTGCGCGCGGCCCTGCCAAGCAGATATACTCCCGCCTGGCGCGCCAGTTTTTCGACAGTCCGACTTCGCAGGCTTTCTGCGCGCGCGTAGTCCTCCCGCCTGCCAAGTCAAAAAGCGCGATTGGCACCCGCTGCTCTCATGCCAATCGCGCTTGCACAGCGCCCGTTGTCCGAACTGGGCGCCAGGAGTCTACATCTATGCCGCTTGCGCTGCATAGAATCCGTCATTTTGCATATTCGGACAGACGTCTAGCTTCTGTCCACCGTAACTTCCGCGTCGGCGAAAAACTTCGCCGTCGCCAGGGAAGCTGCGCCGAGGACGGCCGAGCGCACGCCAAGCTGCGAGAACTCAACCGTCAGCTGCTTCCGCGGATGCGGCAGGGAACGCTGCTCCAGCAGCGCCAGCAGCGGCCGCTTGAGCCACTTCTCGGCTCCGGCCAACCGGCCGCCGAGAATAATAAATTCGGGGTTGTAGGCGTTGATCACGCCTATGACGCCAACCCCGAGGTAGTATCCGAGCCGCTCGAACAGCCGGACGGCAGCTTCGCTGCCTTCGTCCGCCAGGCGCAGCAGCTCGTCCACATCCGCTCCATCCTCACCGCGGATCAGCCCGAGATCCCGCGCGTGCTTTTGGAGCGCGAGCTCGGATGCATACAGCTCCCAGCACCCCATGCTGCCGCAGCGGCACTTGGGACCGTCGTGCTGGATCGAGATGTGCCCGATCTCGCCGGCAAAACCGCTCGCTCCCCGGTACAGCTCGCCCTTAATAATAATGCCCGCACCGATGCCGATCCCGATGCTGATATAGATCAAGTTCGCCGCTTCCTTGCCGGCGCCGAACTGCCGCTCGCCTACGGCCCCGGCATTCGCCTCGTTGTCGATCACAACCGGGATGCCGAACTCCGCCTCCACCATCTTCTGCAGCGGCACGTTCTCCCAGCCGAGATTCGGCGCGAACAGCAGATTGCCGTTCTCGTCGCAGATGCCCGGGAGCCCGATGCCGATGCCGACGATGCCGTACACGCTGTCCGGCGCCCGGCGAATGAGCTCGCGGATGCTCGCTTTCATCACTTCCACTACGTTGTCCACCGTATCGTTGTTATGCTGCACCGTGTATGCTTCGATCACTTTGCCGGTCAAATCGGTGAGAACGGCCAGGCAATCGTCCACCCCGAGGTCGATCCCGACGGCGTATCCCGCCGCTCCGTTAAACAGCAGCATCATCGGCTTGCGGCCGCCGCTCGATTCGCCCGCCCCGATTTCCCCGACCAGGCTGCTTTCCATAAGCTCGTTCACCAAGCTGGATACGGTCGCTTTCGTCAGCCCTGTCATTTCCGCAATCCGCGCGCGGGAGATCGGCGAATTCGTGCGGATATGGCGCAGCACGATCGATTTATTTATTTTTTTAACCAGGTTCAAATCCCCTGTTTGCTTCATGACAAGCCCCCAACTGTGCGCTATTCGTCTGCCTTTTTTAGTATGAACTGATTTTAACACGATCGTCTGCTCATTGCACGGACTAAGTTTGTTTAATGAATTTACAAACTTTATGAATGATGATATGATTACAGCATAAGCATTTATTAATTTATGATTCCGGAGGTAGAGTCGATGAGCTATTTTGACAACATTCAAAAGATCAAGTATGAGGGCAAGACTTCCACGAACCCGCTTTCTTTTAAATTTTACAATCCCGACCAGATCGTTCTGGGCAAAAGCATGCGGGAGCATCTGCGTTTTGCAATCGCTTACTGGCACTCCTTCTCCGCCAACGGCTCCGACCCGTTCGGAAGTGGTACTGCGCTGCGCGCCTGGGACGAATACACCGGCATGGATCTGGCAAAAGCGCGCGTCGAAGCTTGCTTCGAGCTGCTGAACATTTTGGACGTGGACTACTTCGCTTTCCACGACCGCGACATTGCGCCTGAAGGCGACTCGCTCCGGGAAACGAACGCGAACCTCGACGAGATCGTCGCGCTGATCAAAGACAACATGAAATCCAGCGGCAAAAAGCTGCTCTGGAACACGGCGAACATGTTCACCAACCCGCGCTTCGTTCATGGCGCAGCTACTACGAACAATGCTGATGTGTTCGCCTATGCCGCAGCGCAGGTGAAAAAAGCGCTGGAGCACGGCAAAGAGCTCGGCGCTGAAAACTACGTTTTCTGGGGCGGCCGCGAAGGCTACGAAACGCTGCTCAACACGGACCTCGGCCTGGAGCTCGACAATCTTGCGCGCTTCCTGCACATGGCCGTCGACTACGCCAAAGAAATCGGCTTCGACGCGCAGTTCCTGATCGAGCCGAAGCCGAAGGAGCCTTCCAAGCATCAATACGATTTTGATGCGGCGACGACGCTCTCGTTCCTGCAAAAGTACGACCTGCTGCCTCACTTCAAATTGAACCTTGAAGCGAACCATGCGACGCTTGCGGGCCATACCTTCGAGCACGAGCTGCGCGTAGCGCGGATCAACGGCGTACTCGGTTCCATCGATGCGAACCAGGGCGATATGCTGCTCGGCTGGGATACCGACGAGTTCCCGACCGACCTGTACGCGACGACGCTGGCGATGTACGAGATTTTGCTTAACGAAGGCGGCATCGGCCGCGGCGGCGTGAACTTTGACGCCAAAGTGCGCCGTACTTCCTTTGAACCGTCCGACGTCGTCTATGCTCACATCGCAGGTATGGATTCTTTCGCACGCGGCTTGCAGGTTGCCGCCAAATTGATCGAAGACCGCGTCTTCGACAACATTCTCGACACGCGCTACGCTTCCTTCAAATCCGGCATCGGCGCGGATATCGTGTCCGGTAAAGCGAACTTCAAGACGCTCGAAGCCTATGCGCTGCAAAACGGCAGCATCGTCAACCAATCCGGCCGCCTCGAGTTGATCAAGGCTACGGTGAACCAATACATCACCAACGTATAATGCAAAAGCAAAGGAACCTCCCGCACCGGGGGGTTCCTTTATTTTTGCCGCACTTTCGCAGGCTTTGCCGGCGAATGTTCCGGGTGAAAGAACCATAAGTAGAAAACCCGCGATAAATAGAGCGTCGCCCACACGCTGAGAAACGTCCAGATCGGCTTCCAGGCGTAGTAATCGATCAGTTTCGTATATTTTTCGATGAGCGATTCCACGATCGTGATGCCAAGCGAGAATAGCGTAATGTAAAGAAAACGGGTTACGCGCCGCTTTTGTTCCGGATAAAGCATATTCATGAAGACGGCAACAGTCGGATAAGCCAAAAATTCGAAAGTGAAGCTCGTCATATTTTTGTGCAGCCCTCTGACCGGATAAGTCAGCCACCCCATTTGGACAACGACAAGTCCGAGTATCCAGTTGACCAGCTGCTGGAACAGAAATACGGCCTGCGCTTCCCTCCGCCAATCTTTGGGAACGAACAGCAGCGCCGTCACGCATATCAACCATACGACCGCAAAAATGATTCGCTCCGCCGTCAACGCCCGTCATCCTCCTGCCACTTCGTCTTCTGAAAATACCATCTGCCGTACATCCGCGAAAGGTTCATTCCCGCTAAAAAAACGGCGGCATTCAGCCAGATGTTAAAATGTTCATACCTGACAAGCTGTGTAAACAAGGTTAGTGAATAAACGTAAAGACAGCTTGCGGTAACAAAAAGCGCCTGATACGCGGCTTTGTTAAGCAAACTGCCCTTCTCCGGGTAATATAAATAAAAAATCGCAGTAATCAAGGGGAACAGCACATAATTGTTCGTAAAATTGCCGCCCGTCGCCTGCGGAAACTCACGCACCGGGTTCGCGATGAAATTGTTTTCCACAAGAAGCAGGCTGGAGATCCAGGTCAGGAACTGACTCGATAAAAATACGAGCACCGCCTCGCGCACCCGGGCTCTGGGCACCAGCAGGAGAGCCGCAATCAGGCATACTATCCAGACAGCCGCGAGCACTATGCGCCCCAAGATCATTCGTTCTCACCCTTCGGGAATAAATCATATTCTCCCAATATTCCCTTATTGCGCGAAAATATCCATGGAACGAGCTTCTTTTTGCTCAATTGAGTCCTCAAGCGCGGCTGCGTTCCAAGATCCGTCTTCGTTGTTGTCGCGAACCGTTTTTTGCAGCACGAAGGAGGACATCGTCAGAAACAAAGCCGTGACTGCGTAATAGCCTTGCACCGATAGCGGCTGCTGAAGGTTGACGATGCCGACAAACATCGCGAGCAGTGCACAAACGAAAGCGCTCCAGGCCATGAAAGTGAATGCTGCCGTATTGCGTTTACGGGAAGAATGCCCGTCTTCCATGTTGTCCCGGACGACTTTTTGCAGAACGAATGCCGACATGGTCAAAAATAATGCGCTGACCGCATAATACCCTTTTACGCTAAGCGATTCTTCCAATGTATAAATCCCGATGAACATCGCCAAAAAAGCGGCGATAAACGATGCCCATGCCATAAACGAAAATGCTGCCGTATTTCTTTTCCGATTTGTATCCATCTTCCATTCCTCCATCAGGTTGCTTGCCGCAACGCGTTATGTACGATTACTTGAACTTATTGTAGGACAGACCGGCCGATTCAAATAGTACTAACTTTAAATAGTACTGAAGCAATCGCAAGCATAATTTGGGCTAGACATACACCTATTGTGGATAGACGGAATACGATAAAAGTAATGAAGTACAGGAACGTCAGGAGGAATTTCCGCATGCAGATTCATGTAGTTCAACGTGGTCAGACATTATACAGAATCGCTCAAACTTATGGGGTAACGGTGGAGGATATTACGGAGGCCAACCAAATAGCTGCGGCTCAGTCGCTCGTCATCGGACAGGCTCTGGTTATTCCGATCGTCGGCTCGTATTACCGGGTGATGCCCGGCGACACTTTACAGTCGATCGCCCAAAAATTGGGCGTCGCCGCGCAAACGCTCGCCTCACTCAACGACCTCAGTCCGGATCAGCCGCTTGAAGCAGGCTCCGCTTTGTACATTCCGCCGGCGCCAAGGCGCGATGCCGAGGTCAATGCTTATCTGGAACCTCACGGGCATCATGTATCTGCGCCGCTGCTGAATTCGGCCCGCGATGCGGCTCCCCATCTCACGTATCTTGCCCCGTTCAGCTTCCGGATTTTACGCGACGGCTCGCTGCAGGCGCCCCCTTTGAACGGCCTGGAATCGATTGCCGCGCAGTCGCAGGTCACGCTGATGATGGTTGTTACGAATTTGGAGAAAAGCCAGTTCAGCCCGCAGCTTGGGCATTTGATTTTGAACGACTTAACGATTCAGAACCGTTTGCTCGAAAATATTAAGGCAACCGCCAAGCGGTACGGCTTCCGGGATATTCATTTTGACATCGAGCACCTGCGGCCGGATGACCGTCTGGAGTACAACCGTTTTTTGCGGAAGGCGGCGGATCAGCTCCACCGCGAAGGGTATCTGATGTCGACTGCGCTGGCCCCCAAGACGAGCTCCGCGCAGACAGGCGAATGGTATACGGCGCACGACTACAAAGCGCACGGGCAAATCGCCGATTTCGTCATCATTATGACGTATGAGTGGGGCTACAGCGGGGGGCCGCCCATGGCCGTTTCGCCGATAGGGCCGGTGCGCAAAGTGCTGGAGTATGCGCTCAGCGAAATGCCCGGCTCGAAAATTATGATGGGACAAAATTTGTATGGCTACGACTGGACGCTGCCTTACGTGCATGGCGGGAAGTTCGCCAAAGCGATCAGCCCGCAGACGGCGATCGATCTGGCTCGCAGGCACAGAGCGAATATTTTGTACGATCATAGGGCGCAAGCCCCGCACTTTCACTATTGGGATCCGTCCGGAAAAGAACACTCCGTCTGGTTTGAAGACGCCCGCTCGATTCAGGCGAAATTTCTTTTGCTGAAAGAACTGGGTCTAAGGGGCATCAGTTATTGGAAGCTCGGTCTCAGCTTTCCGCAAAACTGGCTGCTGCTGGAGGACAATTTTAACATTGTAAAACGGTGAGGAACGACCGGAACAGACAACCTTGTCCGCAACTGGAATCTCGCCGGGCCGAATAAATTTCCTGCGGGATGGGAATAGTAAATCTGCCTATTTTGACGCACTTTTGAGCGATTCGGAGGTATGCATGATGATCCCGCGGCTGTATACGAAGTTGGCGCTGCTATCGTTTTTGTGCTTTGCCGCCGCTGTCGGAGCAGGGCATAGCCATTCCCCGGAAGCAGCCGGCGGCGGCGCTTCGCCGCTCGGTTCGGGCGTTCCGCCCTCGTACGCCGGTTATTCCGAACGTCCGCCGGAGCCTGCCGCACATTCCGCAGCGGGTCGCAGCGGCTATCTCGGATTGCTCGGGCTGCTCGGCCTTATCGGGCTTCCCCGCGCGCGGAACAGCCGAAGCCGGGTCGAATGAGATAAACCTCTATCGAAGCTTTCGAAGATGTGGTAAAAGGAGCAAGACCTTCAAAACAGGTCTATGCTCTTTTTTGCATTCGCGGGCTGCAAACAAAAGTTTACTCAATGGACATATGTTTATAAATGATTTACAATGAAAGCAGACCTGCACAGAAAGGAGCATGCCATGGACCGGGAACAGCAAATTTTGGCGCTTATCCGTCAAAACCCGTTCATTTCGCAAAATGATATCGCCGGCAGCGTCGGCATTTCGCGCTCTGCAGTAGCCGGTTATATCGCCACGCTCATGAAAAAGGGCTTCATCCGCGGACGCGCTTACGTGATCGCCGATGAGGGTGCCGTGATGTGCATCGGCGGCGCCAATCTGGACAGCAAGGCGGCGAGCAAGCAGCCGATTCGCCTGGCTTCCTCGAACCCCGTCACGCTGACGGAGTCCTGCGGCGGAGTTGCGCGCAACATCGCCGAGAATCTCGCCGGACTGGGATGCCGGACCGCGCTCATGACCGTTGTCGGCGACGACAAAGCCGGGATGTGGGTGCTTGAGGAGACGAGGAAGCGCGGCGTTGACGTCAGCCAATCGGTTGTGCTGCCTGGCGAGAATACAGGCACCTATACAGCGCTGCTCGATGCGGGCGGCGATATGTTTTTAGCTTTTGCCAATATGGAAATTTACGATACGTTTACCCCGGAGCTGCTTAAGGAAAAATGGCCGCATATTGCCGCCTCCAAGCTTGCAATTGCCGATACCAACCTGCCGGAGAGCTGCCTGGGCGAATTGGTCAAGCGCTGCGCCGAGGAAGGGGTTCCGCTGTTTATCGATCCCGTCTCTTCGGAAAAGGCGAAAAAACTGCCCGCACAGCTGCAGGGGGTAACGGCGATTTTCCCGAACCTGGAAGAGGCTTGCCAGTTGGCAGGAGCAGCCATTACCGAACAAGCCGAGCCCGCTTTTATTGAAGAACTGGCGGCTGCCATCCGCAAGCGCGGCGTGCAGCATGTCCTGATTACGCTCGGCAAGCAAGGCGTCTTTTACCATGGCGAGGAAGGCAGCGTGCAATTCTCCCCGATACCGACGGAAGTCGTTGAAGTTACAGGCGCGGGGGATGCTTTCGTAGCGGGCGTCGCTTACGGTATTTTGCAGGAACAATCGTTTATCGAAGCGTGCAAATTCGGCATCGCCGCAGCCCACATCACTTTGCAAACCAACGAATCCGCCGCAGGCGGGCTGAACGGCCAACTGCTGCTTGATATCGTACAAAAACATTCATTTTAAAAGGAGAGTAACCGAACATGAACTCTTATTTGACTTTTACCGACGAAGTAAAAGAAGCGCTGGACACGGGCAAGCCCGTCGTCGCTCTGGAAACGACGATCATTTCCCACGGCATGCCATACCCGCAAAATATCCAGATGGCGAATAAAGTGGAGCAGATCATTCGCGATAACGGCGCCGTTCCGGCCACGATCGGCATCATGAACGGCAAAATCAAAATCGGCTTGAACGAACAGGAGCTGGAAGCTTTCGCGACCAGCCAGGATGTCGACAAAGTGAGCCGTCGCGACTTCCCTTATATCCTGTCGTCAGGCCGTATCGGCGCTACGACTGTGGCCGCTACGATGATCGGCGCTGCACTTGCCGGAATCGAAGTGTTTGCGACCGGAGGCATCGGCGGCGTACACCGCGAAGGCGAAACGACGATGGACATCTCCGCCGACTTGACGGAACTGGCGCAAACGAACGTAGCCGTTGTGTGCGCCGGAGCCAAATCGATCCTCGATATCGGGCGCACGCTCGAATATTTGGAGACGCACGGCGTTCCTGTTGTCGGATACAAAACAAGCGAGTTCCCGTCCTTTTATGCCAGGGAGAGCGGTTATGGCGTCGATTTCCGCCTGGACGAGCCGGCACAAGTCGCCGACATGCTGCGGACCAAATGGTCGCTGGGCTTGCAAGGCGGCGCCATCGTCGCGAACCCGGTGCCTGAGGAATCGGCAATGAACCATCTTGAGATCGAAGGCGTTATTCGCCAGGCGCTGAACGAAGCCAAAGAGCAGAACATTACCGGCAAAAAGGTCACTCCTTTCCTGCTGGCCCGCATCAAACAGTTGACCGACGGCAGAAGCCTCGCGACCAACATCGCCCTCGTCTACCACAACGCACAAGTCGCTGCGCAAATCGCCGTGGCACTGAAGCAAAAATAAGCTTGAGCGGGGCCGCGTCGTTTCAAGGCCGATTGACTCGCTGCTCCGCACCAAAAAAAGATGCTGCGCTTAATTCTAAGCCAGCATCTTTTTTGTGCGCGGGCTATTCCGTGACCCACACCGTCTTTTGCTCAAAAGGTGTGCGTTTGGAATTCGGCACGTCTCCCTCGGGATAGCCGATGTAGATAAAACCGACCAGCTCCTCCGCTCCTGTAAGGCCGAACGTTTCTTTCATCTTCGGATGGTAGGTCGGCGCACCCGTCCGCCAAATCGTGCCAAGCCCCAGCGCGTGGGCTGTCAGCAGCATATTTTGCACCGCGGAGTGCGCCGCGGCGTATTCCTCGATCGCCGGCACTCCGGCCAGGCCGGCCGGCGTTACGGCGACCGCGATCACGACCGGAGCGCGGAACGCTTTTTTCTCTTGCGCGCTGCGCAGCTGCGCCAGCTCTTCCCCGGGCAGCGCGCCCGCCTCAGCGGCCGCGACTTCCGCGTAGCCGCGGCCAAGCAGCTTCCGGCCGTCGCCGGTCATGACCCAGAAGCGCCACGGCTCGGTTTGCCCGTGATTCGGCGCCCATACGGCCGCTTCCAGTATTTCCTCAATGAAACGGACCGGCACCGGGTCCTGCTTCACTTTTCCGACACTGCGGCGCTGGCGGATGGCTTCTTTTATTTCCATAGCTTCATTCACTCCCGCTTTCTCATCTCAGTGATAAACATTCTCATCTACTATATTGTGCACGAATGCGCGGCATTTCGCAAATGCGTGCAACAAAAACAAGCGCCCATACGTTTATTCCATATGCGGTCGGCCGCTGTCATGTGGCACACACCGCGCGCCGGGAGCTGTGCGCGGTGCTCATGCGGGAAGCCTGGCCGCTCTCGAGGGGGATCCCCTCGCATTGGCTAACCCCTCCGATACCCGCAAACAGATTCGGTGGCCTGCCGGAAAAAGCGTACCTCTGAGCACGCTCATGAACGAAACATGCCGGCCGGTGGCACATCACCGATAAGCCCTGCGCATAGAAAAACCTGTAAAAGTCCGGCTGTGGAGTAACCCCCTCTTTTTCTCGCTAATCAAAATAGCGCCAAAAGTATGACCTAAATACCCCCGCAAATCTCAGGCTGCTGAAACCCATGCTTCTCCTGCACGGGCTTTGGCGCTGAGTTTGGGCACAAGGCTGCCCTGTGGGGAGAAAACCTGCAAAAATACATGAATTTGCGTCCTTGATCGCTGGCTACGAAGAATTCCTGCAAAAGTACAGGCTTTTCATCGAACACATAGACTCATACTCACTTTCAGCAAAAATTCCTGTACTTTTGCAGGTTTTTCGCCAAAACAAGCCAACTCCACAGAAAAAACCTGCACTTTCGCAGGTTTTCTCCCTAGCAAGCTGCTTCCCGCCCAGTTGTGCAGTTCCACGACCTACACCGGGAGAGGCGCGGGCCTAAAAAAGGCAGCTGTCCTCCAAATAGCCGCACTCGCTCCCCTAGCCCTCACAGAGTGTCGCGACTTGCTCGGGCAGCCTGCACATTTGCAGGAATATGCCGCGGCCAGCGTATCTATCGGGCAAAAACTGTACTTTCGCAGGTTTTCTTCGCGCCACCATAACTAGGCAGTTGAGTGCTGCCGCATGCGCATTGAGATATGAGAAGAGCCTCCCTTCCGGTTGGTTCGATTCTCACTCTCATTACAACAATTTGACAATGACAGCGTAATTGTAGCAATCTATAATTAAGGCTGTCAGCCCGCGCCAGCTCACATAGCAGCAGATTTGCAGGGTTTCATACTTATGCTTGACCCGAACCATCCATTATTTTCAGGAGGTACTTATGAAAAAATCTTTATCCATCATCGCACTCGGCACAATGGCTCTCTCTTTCTATACAGCTGCAGCGCTCGTAGATCCGGCAGGAAAGGCTGCCGCCGCGGCCTCAAAAACGTCCGCTGATTTTCAGGATTTGAAAGATAGCGACGCAAGCCTGAAAGCCAAGATCGACAGTCTGCTGGCGGCAGGCGTTTTTGAAGGCGTGTCCGACACGTCATTCGGCATCAACGAAAATATGACCAGGGCACAGTTCGCAAAAGTGGCCACGCTCATTTTCGGCATCAAGGTAGACCCTGCCGTCAAGGTTTCCAGCTTCACGGACGTAACCGCCGGTGACCCGGCCAACGGTTGGGCGATTCCTTACATCGAAGCAGCCAAAAAAGCCGGGCTGATCGATGGCGTAACGGACACGACTTTTGCTCCCGGCGATAAAGTGACGACCGGTCAGTTGGACACTATTCTTTTGAAAGGTTTGGGCAAAAAGGTGAGCACAACCGGCAGCCCCTGGTTTGCGGACGCAGTCAAGCAGGCTTCTGACCTTGGCATTCATCCGGCGGGCAAAACAGGCGATGCCGCTGCGGACCGCAAGGACCTCGTCGTGAGCTCCTACGCTGCTCGGCCAAATCCGGTGAAGCCGCCGGCGGAAACGGCGACCCCGGTATCCGTCAGCTCCGTCCAGGCTTCGAGCGACAAAACGAAGGTGCAAGTCACACTCAACAAGGAAGTCGACACGACAAAAGCCACGCTTGCTTTGAGCAAAGGAACGACAGCCGTTCCGTCTACAACGGAGTGGTCCAGCGACAAAAAATCCGCCGTTTTGACTCCGAAGGACGGCGCTCTGACCGCGGGAGACTACACGGTAACGCTGGGCGGCCTTGACACGGCGGCTACCCGCATGTTTTCGATTGCCGCTTCCACAACGGCGGGCGGCACCGATTACAGCTCCGCTCAAACTTACGATCTGGGCAATGTGATCGACAGCGGTTTGACGGCTTCGGCTACAGGCTTGAACGGCCAGGAAACAAGGGCAAATGCCGAGAACCCCGCCGTCAGCAAGCTTGCCAAGGAAATCGTGATCAAAGCGACAACCGCCGCAGGCGAAGAAGTCGCGATGCCGGGAATGGTTCAGTCGATCGCTTCTTCCAATCCGAGCGTGGTTAAAGTAGGCGTATCCGCCGATCACCGCGGCTATGCCCTCGGCAACAAAGCGGGCACGGCAACGGTCAGCGTCGCTTTCAAAACGATCAACAATGAAGTGAAGAACATGCAGGTGACGGTCAACGTCAAAGCCGATCCTGTCCAGGCCAAGCAAATCAAGGTCGGCAACACTTCTTACGACTACACGCTTGCCGGCTCCGCTTCGTTCAATGCCTTCACGGCGATGGACCTGACCATCACGGACAACTACGGCATTCAGTATGAAAAAGGGGACGTGCCGAAATACAATTTTGCGCTGGGCTCGCTGCTGATTACAAATGATGTTCAGGGCGACTCGAGCAAAGGGGCTGCAGGCACCGTATCGGTAGATCAGGACGGCACTGTCCGCGTGACAGGCAACGTCACTTCGTTCGAATTGACCGCTGTGCTGCCGAGCGGCGACAAAGCCACGACTTACGTCCACGTGAAGTAAGACAACAAAAAAACGCCTCCGGCCCTTGCGGGTTTGGGAGGCGTTTCTTTTTGCACTTTTTTAAGCCAGCGTATAAAATTTTTCAAGCTGTCCGACAATTTCGCTTTCGGAAGCGTCGACGATCACTTGGTACTGCGGTTTGTCCAGCAGTTGAGCGATTTGCTCCGGGTACGTCTGCTCGATACCGCATTTTTCGATGGACTCGTTGAACTTGGCCGGATGCGCGGTAGCGAGCGTCACGCATACTTCGCCCGCGCCGTTGCATTTCTCATAGGCAGCTACACCGCACGCGGTATGGGGATCAAGCAAATACCCGTTCTCCTTGTAGTACGTGCCGATCGTCCGCAAGCACTCGTCTCCGCCTACGCCGTGAGCGGCAAAATCGGCCTGCACCTGACGAAGCAGCTCCTCATCGATGCGGATTTCGCCTTCGGCTTTGAATTTGGCCATATATTCCGAAACCTTTGCGGCATTTTCCCCTGTCAAATAGTACAAGTATCTTTCAAAATTGCTTGCCACTTGAATGTCCATCGACGGGCTGTACGTGCTGACGAATTCGCCCGGCTTGTACACTCCTTCATGGACGAACCGTTCCAGAATGTTGTTTTCGTTCGTAGCGAGGATCAGCTTGCCGATCGGCAGCCCCATTCTTTTGGCCAAATAGCCCGCAAAAATATCCCCGAAGTTCCCCGTCGGAACGCTAAAATTCAGCTTTTCAGCACCGGAAGGCTTGGCTGTGCGGAAATACGCATAGAAGTAGTACACGGTTTGCGCCAAAATACGGACGAAATTGATCGAATTGATTGCCCGCAGGTGGTATTTGTTCTTGAAATCCACATCGCCGAACAGGTCTTTAATGATTCCCTGGCAGTCGTCGAATGTTCCTTTGACCGACAGGTTGAGCACATTGTCCGCGTGCACGGTCGTCATTTGCAGTTCCTGCACTCGGCTCACTTTTTGGTGCGGGTGCAAAATGCAGATGCGGATGCCTTCCTTGCCTCTGACTCCTTCGATAGCGGAAGCGCCCGTATCGCCGGAAGTCGCTCCAAGGATATGAATAATTTTGTTCTGCTTCTTGGACACGTAAGAGTACAGATTGCCCAGGAACTGCAGCGCAATATCTTTAAAAGCGAATGTCGGACCGTGGAACAGTTCCATCACATGCAGGTTGTCCGAAATTTTGCGGACAGGCGTCACTTCGGGATCGCGGAACGTCGAATAGCTTTGACGGATCAGCTCCTTCAGATCTTCCTGCGGAATTTCGTTATTGGTAAAGTACGAAAAAATCTCATAGGCCAGTTCCTGGTAGGACAACTGCTCCATTTGCTTCAGCTTGTCCTGCGGGATTTGCGGGATTTCGCTCGGGATCAATAGCCCTCCGTCGTCCGCCAATCCCATCAATACCGTATCGATGAACCCGATTTTATCAACTTTGCCTCGCGTACTTTTAAACTCCATAGTCATCCGTTGCCAAGAACTTATAAAAGTCTATAAATCCTTGTTTGCTTCCTGCTTCAACGTGTCCGCTTTTGCCAGAGCTACTCGCGTTTGATATAACACTCCACAGGCGTAAATTCGGATGCAACGAATCCTACATATTGACGATGACGTTTACGTGTCAGCCCGCCAATTTAGATAGATTGATCGCCGCATTCAAGTCACGATCCATCATTAATCCGCAAGTGCATTCGTAGATGCGGTCAGATAGTTTCAGATTCTGCTTAACCTGACTACAACATGAACACAATCTTGATGATGGGAACCATTTATCAGCTTGCAAAAATTTCGCGCCGATCTTCTCGCACTTGTATTTCATCTGCCGCACAAACTCATGCAGCTTCTGTCCGGCTATCGCCTTGCTCAAGTGGCGGTTCTTCATCATTCCGCTCACATTCAAATTTTCCATCACTACAGCGCTCGGCTTGGTTTTCGCTATTGCGCTTGTCGCTTGATGAATGTGGTTGGTACGGATATTCGTTAGTTTCCGATGAAGCAAACGCATTGACTTTTCGACTTTTACAAGATTGCATGTCTTGACAAAACGATTCCCCTCCTTGTTCATCTCGTATTTACGGGAAGCCTTGCGCTGCAACCGACGCAAGCGTTTCTCCGTCTTTCTTACGGCAGCAGACTTATTGATGTTCTTAAACACCATCCCATTACTGCATACCGCCAACTCTTTTATCCCTACATCAATACCTATGGCTTCGCCCGATCGTTCCAGCTTCTCCTGCTCCTGTTCAATGCCCACAGAGACATACCAATACTTCCCGTCAAACGATACGCGCGGATTACTATACTTCACACCAACGGGAAGTTGTTCGGATGTTGCTACCCAGCCGATCTTCTCAAGTAACGCTTGACCGTTTCCGACCTTCAACTTCTCCGTATCCTGATAAAATGCAGGTTTGGAACGCTTTTTGCTCTTGAACTTCGGCTTCCCCGCATGTCCCTTGAACATGTTCCTGAATGCTTCACAAACGTCTTTGACAGCTTGTTTCGCCACGTTGTTGGACACTTCGTATAGCCACGCATATTCTTCTGTCTGTTTGAGCTTCGTCAGTTCTTTCCGCAAGTCTCCGTCAGGAATGAACTTCCCGCCGTTCTGGTAATTTTCTTCCTGTCGGGCAAGCGCCCAATTGTACACCCACCGAGCCGTTCCAGCCGAACGCCACAACTGTTGTTCCTGTTCAGGAGTTGGCCGAATTCTGACCTTTTTCGCCAAAATCATCTTCCATCAACTCCTTGAGCAGTTTCCTGGCTTTATTCGCCCGCTTTCCTTTCAATCGACAACTGAATACTATAACGATCTGTTGTAGTTGATGCCGCTGCCAATATCCAAAATGATCTTTTATCCCAATATAACATTATAACAAATATTATAGAGATTATAATAGTTTAAATGGGATTTACATGAATGTTTTCGAACCCCCTCATAAACTTATTGATCCTATTATAACAGAAAATCAATTCTTCTCCGCAAAAGCAAAAAAGCCGGTTCGGCGAAAACCGGCCGGCAGGGGAATGCTAACGCACATCGTTTATTGCCGCAAACGGCCACACGGTGCCCAGCACATAAGACAGGGCAAGCAGCAGCGCTATGCACAGCAAATACAATCCGTCAAAAGCCGAATAGCCTATCGTGTAGTAATACGTCCGCAGCTTGCCGACCGAGAAGCGTTTCGCTTCCATGGCGACGGCTGTCCGGTGAGCGCGGCGGATGCTTTGGGCGAGCAGCGGAATCGAATACATGCGCAGCGTCGCATACCAGCCGGTAAGCGGATTCCGCCGTTTGCGGCCGCGAATTTTGAGCGCGTAACGTAGCGTCTGGAACTCTTCGATCAGCGTCGGAATCATCCGCAGGGCGGCCAGGAAGCTGTACGCGTACTTGGGAGGCACTTTCCACTGCTGCATAAGCGAATAAAACAGGGCGACAGGCCGCGTCGTCAGACTGAACAGCAGCCCGACCGAAGCTATCTGCAGCGCCCGAAGGCCAAGATGAACGCCCCTGTAAAAGCTCTCTTCGGTGATGTGGATAATCCCGTACCGGAACCAGGTCGTGCTTCCGCTGCCGAACATCGTCATCCCTGACGCCGACGAAATGAATATGAGCGCGAAGGGAGAAATATACAGCATCAGCCGCCTCATGGGATGGCCCGTGAACAGCAGCAGCGGGAGAATCGTTCCCAACGTCAAATAGATCATAACATTGACATTATGAGTTAGCACCACCACCGCAAATAAGGCGATGGAGGCGATCAGCTTGATGCCCGGGTTTACCCGGTGCAGCCATGTTTCGCGATATGTGAACGTCAGTTGCACAGGACGGCCCCTCCTTCCGCGGCGGCGGCGAATGCCGCGAGGAACTGCTGCGGCGATTGGTCCGTCACGCGGCCTTCCGCAACGTGCCATACCCGGCTCGCGCAGCGGCGTATGATTTCATGGTCGTGCGTCACCATGACGATCGCAGTTCCCGTGCTGCGCAGCTGTTCCAGCATCCCGAGCATGCGGAACGTATTGCGCGCGTCCAATCCGAACGTCGGCTCGTCCAGCAGCACAATGCGCTGCCCCCGCACGAGAGCCGACGCCACGCTCAGCCTGCGCTTCTGCCCCATGGAAAGCTGGAACGGATGCCTGCCGCGAAGCCCCAGCAGGTCATACTGCTGCAGCAGCTTTTCCGTCAGACTTGGGGGCGCGTCCTCCAAGGAATAAGCGATTTCGTCCTCCACGGAGCCCGTCACGAACTGAAACTCGGGATTCTGGAACACGAAAGCCGCTTTGGCCGCGGCGTCCTCCACTTTCTTGCCCGTGACCCCTGCGATCGAACAAAGCCCTTTGGTCCGGATCAGGCGCATGATGGCCAGGAGCAGCGAGCTTTTGCCCGCTCCGTTGTGCCCGGCGACGGCGATCCATTCCGCGGCACGGACGGATAAGCGATCCACATGGATCTTGATTTCTCCGCCGCGGATACCCTGAAAATCCTTCATCTCCATGAGAACTTCCCCGTCATGCGGCTTGACCTGCGGCGGCCCCTCGTCCCATGCGGTCTCCGCACGGCCCGCAGCATAGTCGTCCCACACTCCCGGGTACCAGATCCCGAACTCCCGGAGCTTCGGTTTGTACTCCGCAAACACCGCCTCCGGCTTGCCGTCGGCCAGCACCTCGCCGTCTGGGGAAAGCACAATGATGCGGTCGATCAGATCGAGAATGCCGCCGATTTTGTGCTCCACGATCAGGAGCGTTTTTCCCGGGCTTGCGGCCCGGATCGTCTCCCACACCTGGCGCGTGCCCTCCTCGTCCAGTAAAGCGGTCGGCTCATCCAGGAACAGCACCTCCGGCTCCAGCGCCAGCACGCTGGCGATTGCGAGCCGCTGCTTCATGCCCTGCGAAAGCTGTTGAATTGGCGTATGAATATCGTCCAGATGAAGGCCTACCTTTTCGAGATAGCGGCGGATCAGCGCAGGCATTTGTTCCCGCGGAACCTGCATATTTTCCAGCACGAAAGCAATCTCTTCATCGACGTACGGCATGCAAAACTGGGTGTCCGGATCTTGGAAAACGTATCCCCAGCGCTCGGGGACCCGGAGCTCCTCCGCTTTCATCGGAATCTCGACGATGCTTGGAACCATCCCGCTCAGCACCTGCAGCAGGGTGGACTTTCCGCAGCCGCTCGGACCGAGCAGCAGCACTTTTTCTCCGGGGCGGAATGAAAAGGAAACCCCCTTGAATAAAAGGGGGGCATCGTCTCCGGGATATTTCAAACGTAGGTCGGTAACGCCGACTGCTGCATTTTGGATCATAAGCTTTACCTCAATTGGTCGTAATCTTTTTGGGACGCCGGACGGATGGCGTTGAGAACGCCCGTGCGCTCGATAGCCGCCGCCAAATAATAGGAGAAGAAGCCGGAGATCAGGATGCTGCCGAGCAGACGGAAGCCGATGAACAGGCAGTAGTTCCAGAAAGTCAGAGACTCGATGTAGCCGTAATAGGCGTCTACGATCAAGGACAGCAGCGCCGATCCGATCGAAGCCAGCACGACCACGCCTACGTTCGCCTTCCGGTACAGGACGATAGCAAACACGATTTCGGCTCCGAGACCTTGAAGCAGCCCGTATACCAGCGTGGAAATCCCCCATTCGCCGCCGAAGAACGTTTCAATCGTAGCGGCAGCAACCTCGGCGAGAATCGCAACGCCCGGCTTGCGGATGATCAGGAACGCGAACGTGGCGGCAATAAACCACATCCCGTAGCTGAGCTGCTCCGCCTGAAGCCCTATGGGTTTGAGAATATCGTAAATAGGGCCCCAAATTCTGTAAATAACGCCAAATACCGCCGCAATGACGATGGTCACCAGGATATCGGTCAATTTTAAAGCTTTGGATGAAGACTGTGCATTCGCCATCTTGCCATCAACTCCCTTTTCAATCTTAATATGCATAAAATGAATGTCCGGCAAACACGAAAAAGCCCACCGGGCATGCGGCAGGCATAAGTTCAGTGCAACTTTGAAGAAGCACACCATTCACTACGCTGGCATTACCCAGATCAGTTTGACGGTCAGCGGCATAAGGCCGCTATCTCAGCCTGACTTCATCAAGCACCCGTGTAGCTATTCATTTGGCTATACTTTATACGAAAAACACATTTTTCGCAAGGCTTTTTTTTGCAGATTTGCCGCAGCATTTTTTTTACAGCTTCGTTTTTATCGGACGGGCAGATTTACAAAGACCTACCGGAATGATTCACAAAAGATATGAATCCCCCGCTGACAGCGCCAAAAATCCGAACAGGGTTATCTTGATCCTGCACGCATCACTCCAAGCGCAGATCGTGGAGCTGCGCAACTGGGCAGGAAGCAACCGGGCAGAAAGCAGATTGGTACAGAGAAAACCTGCGAAAATGCAGGTTTTTTCTGTAATAATCGTTTATTTTGGCGAAAAACCTGCAAAAGTGCAGGAATTTTCGCTGAAAGTGACTCGGGAGCCCATGTGTTCGGTGAAAAGCCTGCACTTTTGCAGGAATTGTTCGCGGCCAGCGATTACGGATGCAAATTCATGTATTTTTGCAGGTTTTCTTCGTGCAGCAGGCAGATGATGATAGCGATCGCCTCTGACGCGAGGCTTTTTGGACAACCTGAAGACCGCCAAGCGAACTTGGCGGTCCTCTTCTCATATCGGCCAACCGCTGTCACGCAGCGCAGCGCCACGCTCCGGGAGCTGCCCGCGTATCAGCCAATGGCCTGCAGATGGCCGGCGTACTCCTGCAGGAGCCCGGTCTCGCGGTCCATTAATTCCTTGGTCTGCTCCAGAAACAGGGGCCAGCCCTCCTTTCTTCGCTGCAGTCCAAGTTTATAGAGCTGCCAGAGGCGCTTTTTCCACAAGGTCTCCTCCTCTTCGAGCAGTGCCGGCCAATCCTTGTCTGACGCCGCAAATTCGCGGGGATACTGCTCGGCAAACTGCCTCGTGTATAGAAGCTGATGGAGGATGCCGCCGATTCTCAAGCAGTAGTAAACTTCCTGGCAGCGTTCCGTAAAGGAGCTATCATCTGCGGGCATGCTCTGCTGCAAATCGTCGAAAAGGGCCATGTAAGCCGAATGTCCGTGTTCGACGCCGGCTTTGAGCGCTTTTCCGGAAATAAACCGGCGGATTCGTTCAGCCGCGAGCCCGGTCACGCTCTCCTTCCGTGAAGCATCGGTGGTGTGCAACCCGTCCATGAAGGCCGCACCATACACGCCTTGCAGCAGCTTTTGAAGAGGAGTCGGTCCGTTATAGGTGAGCACTGTCCCTCCGTCATCTAACAGAAAGGAATCGCCGACATAGGCCACGTCGTTATTTTCATCCAGTCCGTAGAGAATAATTACGTGCTGCCGGCCCGGATTTTCCAGGTATACCTTGTGAAAGCCGAGGCAGCTGCTGTTTACGAACAGCAGCGCCAAGTGGCCGGAGAGCAGCGTTTGCCGCAGATCGCGCAGCAGCTCCCTTTTCTCCTCTTCCCCGTCTATCCGAAAGTCATAGCGCAAACGCGCAGGGCCGTGCAAAGCGAACTGCTGCAGCATAGCCTCGCCTGAACGGCCGACCCAGAAGGGCCTGTGCGCCGGGTCATATTCTACGTTCATCCCGTCGCACATGAAATAGAGCTCAGCCTCGGAAATCGAATAACCGTAGTTCGAAGCAAGCACGTTCCGGATGCTGCCGAACAAGCAGTGCGTGCCCGGTTGAATATGGACTTGAAGCATCGCGGAGGACATCTGCTATCCCTCCCCCAATGAAGACTTGCGTCTTTCAACCAACTGCTTCAGTCTCTCTAGGGTACATATGTTTTCGAAGGTCAGCTCCTCTTCCGGGATGACAATCTGAAACCGATCTTCCAAAGCGACGACTAATTCGATTGCCATGATAGAGCCCAGATTGTAATTCCGCAGATCGGTCTTCTCATGAATGGCCGACATCGTCTCTGCGTCGATTCCTAAAACAGAGGCCACCACCTCGGTTAGCTCCTTGCTCTCTACAACGATCACTCCACTCACCCTTTCTGTTTTCATTGTGTATGCGCAAAAGCGGCTCCGCCCGCCGGGCTCCCGGGAAGCGTTTGGGCATATAACCGGCGCAAGGTCTGCTCCAGCCGATTCTCCAACTGCTCCGCCGTCTCCCATTCATCGGCTATGATCAGCGCAAAAACGCGGCCCATATAGCGCTGCTCGCCGGACAGGCTGATCGAAGGGAGGGTTCCCGAAGTGTACACGAATATGCCTTCCCCTCCCTGTTCGTACAGCAATCCGTCCTGCGCCAGTATTTGCCGCAGAGCGGTATAATCGACTGCATGATCGGTGACCAGCCGGAAATAGCGCGAGTACAGCTTTTTTCCGGCAAATATACGCTGCACGAACGACAAGTACGTTGATAATGTGAAGCGCCCGTTAATTTCAATGATCGGAATAATGACGTCATCGCGTGTAATAATCGCATCGACACCGGCCACTCCGCTGTAACCGATCCCGTGCAAGTAGGCCCCGATACGTACTCCGTAGTCTTGAAGCCGCTGCATCGCAGCAGGCTCCAGCCGAGGCGGCGTTAGGGAACCTATGTACACGGTGCCGTTAAGCATTTGCTGCTTGATCGAGAACACATCCACCGAACCGTCGGTGTTAACGAACAGTTGAATGTTCACATCCGCCCGCTTGTCCAGCCACTGTTCGATGATCCACGGATGCTCGGGGTGGCCGGAACGGCCCGCGATTCTGGAAAGCCGGTTGCAGAGCGCATGGAACCGCTCATCGCTGTCGATCAGGTACAATCCTTTGCCTGATGCCGAGTAAGGCTCCTTTACGATCACCTGCGAACACGTCTGTTTCAATGCCTGATACTGCGTCCGCAACTCCTCTACGGTGCCGCAGATTGCGCCTTGGCAAACCGGAAATCCAAGCTCTTCGGCCATTTGCCGATTGAAGATTTTGTCATTGACCCTCGCCCCCAAAGCGGAAGAGGGACCTGCCAGCGTCAAACCGCTTCGCTGTGCAATCTCTTCTTCCAGCATTGTCACTGCGTAGGGGACAAAATATACTTCTTCGCTTTCGTCACGCAGCTCTTCCAGCTTTCGCAGCAGTTGCTCGTCCTTGAGCACCAGCATAGAAATCGGTGTTTCCGCATCGGTTTGGCCAGGAATCCAAATTCGCGGAATGTCAAAACCGCGCCCCGCAAGGTCCGATAAAAAAGCGGCGTCCGGCTGCTCGCGCAAGATCAGCACATCCTGCCGGCGGCAAAGAAGCAAGTTCATCTCCTCGATACGCCCGACAACGCGGTTCTCTTCACGATCGACGATCCCTTTGCTCTGACGGTGCCAGAACTGCTCGGCTCCGATGTTGCATAGCCAGACAATCGTCCCCCGATCGCGTTCCGCAGTCAGCCACGGAAGTAAAGAAAAAGACTCCTGCATACCCTCGCCTCCTCTCTCAAAATAGACCGGACTGCCCGCGCAGCGCGTCCTCAAAACGCCCCCGCTCGCGCAGCGGGTAACAATTGCCGCCGTCTACGAGCACTTCGGCCGGCAGAGGATGGCTAAGAAACATGGCCGGACTGTGCGTAAGCCCGTAGGCGCCCGATTTTTCGATAATAACAATTTGACCGGCTTCCGCCTCCGGCAGCTGCACTTTTTGCCCTAAAATATCCGTCGCCGTACATAACGGCCCCGTTACATAGACTTCCTCCGTCCGCGCTTCCTTGCCAAGCACCCGCATCGGGAAATTGTTGCGGATGTACCGCCCCAAAAAAGCCGACGACGCATGCTGGTTAGAGCCGCCGTCGCAGACCAGATACGTGCTGCCCTTGGAGGACTTCCGGTACAGCACCTTAACGGCGAACACGCCGCTGTCGGCCAGCAGGAACCTTCCGCTCTCGATAGCTACCCGGGTACCCGCCAACCGCTCCTTGTACCGCTGCCATACATCGGCAATTCCCTGCTTCAGCAGCGGCAAATCGATGTCCTGTTCGGGAGGAAAATACGGCACGCCGAACCCGCCGCCCATATCCAGGAAGGCAAGTCTCAGGCCGTACTGTTCCATATAACGCAGTCCTAGTTTAATCGTCTCCTCGAACTGCCGAATGATGGCGGCTTCCTGCAAAATTTGCGTACCCACGTAGACGTGGAAACCGATCAACCGCACATGGTCGGCCTGCAAAGCAGCTTCTATCGCTTCGGGTACGAGCCGCTCATCGATCCCGAACTGGGAAGAAACGCCCGTCATGCGGATGCTGGCCGATTGCCCTTGCCCTTGCGTATCCGGATTGATCCTGATCGCGATGTCGGCGATAACTCCATTTCTTTGCGCTATGCTTTGAATCATCGCAATCTCTTCGATACTCTCTACATTTACGCTGTACAACCCCGTAGCTATTGCATACTCCAGCTCCTCTACCGTCTTGCCGGGACTCGTGAAGATGATTTCCTCGGGCGGATAGCCCGCAGCGAGCGCCAAGGCAAGCTCCCCGCCGGAAGCGATTTCGACATGGCAGCCGATCTTGCGCAGCAATTGGGCAATTCCGATGAGCGGATTGCTTTTCAAAGAATAAAACAGATCCACTTCTTTCGGAAAACAAGATCGCAAATCTTCCGCATTACGCCGAATCGAGTCGGCATCATATATGTAAAGCGGGGTTCCGTACGTTTGAATGACACTCTGCAATCGATCGTCGTCAAGCCGTCTTTGCTCCACAATCGTCGATACGTCGCCGCTCCCGGCATTATGGTTTTCCATTCCCGTAGGACTCATCTTAGTCGCTCCCTTCAGCTGCTAGCGCTGGTGTAATTTCGTATTGCGATTTTCCAAATTGCCCTTGTAATCAGCATAAACAGCAACGGAGCCAGCAGCCCCCACAAGAATTGAACCGGACTCATGCGATCCAGCACAAAGAGAGGCGACCAGTTCGAAATCAGAAACACCGGAATCAAAAATGTTCCGGCGCCCTGCACGGTTTTCCCATAGATCCCCATAGGCATTTGATTAAAATCGAACAAAGCGTTCGAAACCTCATTGATCCCGCCCGTTCTCACTGTCCAGAATGCGGCTAACTGCGGCAGCAAAAATACAGCATAGGTCACAACGACCCCGATCAGAAGGAATCCGATAAAACCGATCAAATTCATCGGCGTCAGCGGGACGTTCGAACGGTTCCATCCGTAGACCACCATCGCGATTCCCCCGATCAGATTGGGGATCGAGAACCCGATATCAATCGAGCGCATCGTTGACATGAACTGCAGCGATATCGGCTTGGTCATCATCACATCCAGCGTTCCCGTCCGAATATGTTCCGGAAGCTGTACAAAATTCGTATAAAACAGCGTGGAATACACGCCCGCCATAATCGTATACGTACCGATAAACAAAACGATTTCGTCAGGCGACAGGCCGTTGATCTGCACGCCGATCCGGTATATGACGTACACATAAGATAATTTGACAGCCAAAAAGCCTAACTCAATCATGATCCCGAATATAAAATTAAGCCGGTACTCCATCATGGAACTGATACTGTTTCTGGCAAACACCCCGTAGATAAGCAGGTATCTTTTGCATTCCTTGAGCATCTTCCGCATCTTTCGCTACCCCCCGGCCGATTCATACTTCTTCATCCCGCTGCGCCACAACAGCATCGAAACGGCCGCCAACACCGCGATCCAGAGAAGCTGGAAGCCCAGACCGCTTACCATCTGCTCAAACGGGATTTTGCCCAGCAGCACGCTTACCGGAAAATAGACAATGTACTTGAAAGGAAGCCAATTCAGCACTACCTGGGCCGTATCGCCGAACATATCGAGGGGAAACACCCCTCCGCTGGCTATATTGGCCAGCAAACTGAATGTCAGGAAGATTCCCCATACCTCAAGCAGCCAAAAAGAGATCATACTTAAACAGTAATAAATAAAAAAGTTCATAAAAACGGACAAAACGAGCGCCGCCAGACAAACCATAATGCGATCCGTTCGCAGCGGAATCACATCCCGCATCACCGCAACGATGATTGCAGCGACAACTGCGATGACGGCCAAATGCATCATCTTTTCGCCTAAAAAAGTACAAAGGCGAAACGCCGCGTAACGGATCGGCTGAACGACGAATTTACTAAGCTGCCCGTTCTTCACATCGGTGGCGATTTCGTATTCAAAGCCGGTAGCCACCATCTTCGAAAACAACGCCGCCATGATGGCATAGGCGATAATTTGCCCTTCCGAATAACCGTACACGTCGGACCCTTTATGGCTGTTAAACACAGCGTTCCACAAAAAAATCTGGATCACGATCGGGAAGAGGCAGCTCAGCAGGCTGAGCGCGAAGTTGATGCGGTACTGCATCGCATTCTGCAAGCCCATGGCGAACGTCTTGGCATACTTTTTCCATCTTCTCATGGTTCGACATCGCCTTTTTGATAAAGCAGGGCAATACCTTCCTCGATCGAAACGTCCTCTACCGTAAAATCAATAACCGGCAAACTCCGCAGCACCGCAATCGAGATTTCCGTCAATTCCTGCTTGTCCACCTCCAGCACCGCTTCAAGTCCGGTGCATTCCCTGACTTTCCCGTAAGTCCGAAGATCTGCGGCATCGACGGCGCCCGACAGCTTGAGCTTCATGATTTTCGTCTGATCCATCAGCCGGTTCACCTTCGCGAGATCGCCGTCATAGGCTACGCGTCCCTGATTGATGATAATCGTCCGCTTGCACAAATCCTCGATATCGTTCATGTAGTGGCTGGTCAAAATCACGGTCGTTCTCCGCAGTTGGTTGTAGTATTTCAGAAACTCCCTGATTTTCCGCTGCGACAAAATATCCAGCCCGATGGTCGGTTCATCCAGGAAAAGCACGCGGGGCTCATGCAGCAGCGCTGCGATCAGCTCCAACTTCATCCGCTCGCCGAGGGACAATCTGCGAACCTGTACGCTCAGCAGATCCGTTACATCAAGGAGTTCCGCCAGTTCCTGCAAGGTGCGCTGAAATGTTTTTTCCTCCAGCTCGTAGATATGTTTGTTCAGATGGAACGACTCGTTCGCAGGCAAATCCCACCACAGTTGGCTCTTCTGGCCCATCACGATGGAAAAATGGCGCTTGAACGCTCTCTTCCGTTCCCAAGGCACGTAATCCAGCACCGCCGCTTGACCGTCGGTCGGAAACAAAATGCCGGACAGCATTTTGAGCGTCGTCGTTTTTCCTGCGCCATTGGGGCCCAGAAAGCCGACCATTTCCCCCTCGGCGATTTCAAACGAGATATCTTTCACGGCTTCCTTGATTAGCGGCTTTCGATAAAACAAATTGCGGAGCGAGTGGGCCAGCCCCACTTCTTTCTTGTAGTAGCGAAACGATTTGGACAAATGACGGACGACGATTGCCGACATGCTGACTGCCTGCCTTTCTCTTCTGGTTATACGGATTGCCGGGCCGAATGATAAATCCTCTCCTGCAGGAGAATCCGCTCGAATGACGCTTCCGGTGAAACATTATCCTTGATGCCCTCAATCACATCGCTAAAGAAATTCAACTGGTTGACATAATAATTTTGCGGTTCGAATACCGTTTTCTCCATGCTGCCCGTATGTTTATCCACGATTTTGAGCATGATCCGGTAATGACCGAGATTTGCCCGAAAAAAATCGTCGATGCTCACAGTAGCATCGTCAAAGTGGAGGACATGCGCTGCCTTATAAGGCATCTCGAAAGACGTGACAAGCGACGCCTCTACCCCCTCCGCATAGCGGAGCTCGGCGTGAAACGTCCAGTCGCAGCCCCCGGGACCGTCAAACTTCGAATGTCCCTGGCAGGATTCGGGCTGCAGCCCGACGGTCCCTTGCAGAAATTGCAGCCAGTAACAGCCCAAATCATAGAAGGAACCGCCTCCGCGCGCCGGATCGCTGCGGTAGTTGTCTGCGAAGCTCTCCTTCGGCAAAAAGCTGATTCTGGATTCGATCTTGCGAAGCCGGCCGTAGCGCCGGTCTTCGATCATCTCTTTCATCGCCTGCTGCCAAGGATGGTGCTGCACCATCAGCCCTTCGAGCAGATGCGCCCGGCCCGGCCGGCAAGCCTCTTGAATCCGCCGAACTTCCTCGCCGGTCAGGCACAAGGGCTTCTCAACCAGGACATGCTTGCCGGCCTCCATGCACCGGACGATCCATTCCGCATGAAGATCGTTGCACAGCAAAATGTATGCGAAATCGATGCGATCGTCGGACAAAAGGGCGTCATAGCTATCGTACACGACAGGGACGCCGTGGGTTTGGGCGTAGGCCTCCGCCTTGCTTCTGGTGCGGCTGGACAGCCCGTATACCTCCAGGTGCCCGATATCCTTGACGGGATCAAGCAGCACGCGGGGAAGGATGGCAGCGCAACCGATCACGCCGATGCGCTGCCGTTCTCTCTTCTCGCTCATGGAACGTCACTCCTTAAATTCCGTGCAAATACAGGACGCTGCATTTGGAGCAAGCCGGCGTCAGCCCTTCCACGTTGATGATTTCTCTGATTCTTTCGTATTTCTCGGAATCCCAAATCTCCTTCAAGCTCTGTTCCTTTAAATTGCCGACCCCAAACTCGGAGAAAAATTTGCAGGCAGTGACTTCGCCTGTCGGCAAAATGTCCGCACGGGTAGACAGCGCCAGACACGTAGTAGCACAGCGACTTGTCATCGCCTCTCCGCGGACGAAGGATTCGATTTCATCGTAATCGAGTCCGGGCTGATAGCGAACGCGGATATTCCATACCCGATCGTTGATTTTTTTGAGCGATGCCATCAAAGCTTCCACATACTCCGGATTCATCTGGTATTTGAACGCATGCCAGGAGTTGATTTGACTCTCGTCCAATTGGCGCAGCCAGCTGAATTTCTCGGCAAAATAGCGGTCCATCTGCCCGGACGTTTCCTTCGAGATATACCAAGGGAAGCACAGAATCACCAGATCCAGCCGCTTCTCTTCGAAAAACTCCAGCAGTTCGTACAGCTTGGGAATCATCCCTTCATTGATAACCGAATGGACCGATATGCGGCCTTTATAGATTCCCTGATCGCGCAGCTCCACCAGACGCTCGATCTGCTTCATCGTTTTGCCGAAAGTCCCTTTGCCTCGAATGAAATCATGCTCCGTCTCCAACCCTTCGACAGCTATCAACAGTTCGAGATGGGGAGAAATGCGGATAATGCCGTCCAGGTATTTATCCATCAGCAATCCGTTGCTGCAAATCGTCATTTCCCGCGGGTCTTCCGCCAGCATATCGAGAATTTTGTCAAATTGCTTATGGATCATCGGCTCGCCGCCCCACAAATACAAGCGCGACTTGGCTTCCCGCGTCTCTTCCAACAAACCGCGGAAGACGTCGAGATCGATGTCCATGTTCTGTTCTTCCTTGTCCATATTTTGGTGGTACCCGTCTTCATTCCATTGGAAACAGTGGATACACCGCAAGTTGCAGCGGTTGGTCAGCTTAATGCCCAGCGATTCGGGCACAGGCGATTTATATAACGGATTTTTCAGGCGTTCCCGATAAGGAACCGCCATGTTCCTCATTGTTCGTTTCATCAGATCGAATGCTTTATCATCCATGACCACACTGCTTTTCGGTTGCATACAATCACCCCATCCTTTGATTTAGCCGATGCTCCTCTAGCATATGATCGGCGTATTCTTCATATTTGCCTTTATGTTCGAGCAATCTCTCGTGCAAGGGCTCCAGCACATCGGTCCGGAAGCCTGCCTGCTTCCAACGCTCGTAGGAAATGCCGTAACCAAGCTGCTCCCACAAAGCAGCATTCACTTGCTCATGCGGTCCGAACGGCTCCAAAAATACGACCGGCGTTGCGGAACTAAGCGAATCGATCAACGTTCCTCCGCCCGGCTTGCTGATGATCGCCTTCGCTTGCCGGATGACATCGTGCAAAAGGTTGTGATTGGGTTTGCCGACTAATTTCAGCGGCTCTCCCGGGCGAATCTGCCCCACCCTTGGGAACGTGTGCTCCGTCTGTCCGGCTTCCTTGTTCCATGCCTCCCACGACGGATCGATCGTATAATAACGGTGCTGCGGATGGTCGGTCGATTCGACCGCTCCTGCGACGACAACATCGAGGCCGTATCCCTGCGCCTCCAATTCGGCCGTTTTGCCGAGGTAGGTGCCCATTCCCCATCCGCCGCCATGAACCACCAGGCGTTCGGGGCGTTCCGCATAGGGCACGGGCGCCTCGTTCGAAACGGGCAGGCTGTAGAGGATATCCGGCTTTACCGTGTCGTACAGCCATATTTCCCGGTACCTGTCGCTGTAATCGGGCAGTTGTTTTTGCAAGCTTTTCCACGAGGGGGAGAGAGCCGCATCCACATACAGCAGGTCGGCCTTCAAGCGCCCGGCCCCTATCCGCTCCCGATACCTGTCGAGCACGTACACCCAATGTCCCGAAAGCGCGACGAACTCGCTCCTGCCTTCCCGTTCCCATTCGTCCAGCAGCCTGTCCACAGCTTCAAAATCCAGACTGTCCCGGATATCCATCGGCAGTTTCTGCGCGATTTTGGCTACGGCGAAGTTCGCGTGGTAATCCCGGCGGCTCTCGGCGATTTTGCCTTTCTTGTCCTTTTGCAGCAAATGCTCGAAGACAACTACCTCGGACGGGATGCTTCGCTGATCCAGCCGGCTCTTCAACAGCAGCGCCGGCATGTAGAAGCCCAGCCCGAATCCGGAGGCCAGAATGGTCCGTTTATTGGCTAAAGTCATGACATCGATCCCCCTTGTCAGTGAATTTGCTGCAGCGAAAGTCCGGAGAGTAAGTCCAAAAGCGAATCCGCCTGCTTCTTGCGGTGCTGCGCATCGCTCCCCACCACGGAAACGTAAATCCTCCCCTTGTAAAGCTTATCCGCCCTCTGATTAATGGTCAGCGTATTGGCTGTCAGCGGGATCACGCCTCCCGCTTGACCCGGCCGGAACAGAAGACCTGCCGCCTCCATCCTCGCCAGCACTTCTTCGAACTGCAGCCCGGGGTTGTTGATGGAGAGCGAATAATGCCGCAAATTGCCCTGCACACCCTGCGGTTCCAGATAACGATCGATCCGATGCTTGATCAAGCTCATCGACTTGCGGGCATTAATCTCCACGATAGGCACAAATGTGCCGTCCTTCAGCTTCATCGAATCGATGCAAACATGGCCGAAATAACCGTCTTGGTACAGCGCCTCCGCAGTACGCCTCATCAAATCGAAGTACCCGGTCTCCTCCAGCTCTTCGAGAAACGACGCTTCCGGCGTGTAGGACTCCTGGTAGGCAAACCCGTCGTTGGCAAGCTTTTGCAAAGACAAGAGGCGGTACCCGCCCTGTTCGTCAATGCTAAACTGGCACGAAAAGTCGAAAGCCTTCTCCAGGAAAGGCTCCAAAATAAAATGGGCCTGCTTCCCTTTCCTTTCCTGCGCAGTCACGTAGCTGACGATGCGCTCCCATATACTTTCGGAGTCGACAAACAGGTTGCCCTTGCCTGATACGCCGTAATTATCCTTGATCAGAAAAGAACCCTGACGCAGCATTTCCCATCCTTTGCTTTGAACGTCCTCGCCTCCGCTAACCTCCAAAGCATCGTTTCGGATCGACAGTCGGTCCCGCATCTGCGTGGAATATGCCTTTGAATTGACCGTCCGGATCGTTTCCATCCCGGGGATACGGCAGGTCAAGCCGAACCTTTCGCTCGCCTCCCTGACAAGCGGAATCGCCGCAAAGGGCTCCAGCTCCGCGCCCTCCGGAATTAGCCCCGCAAGGGTCTGCGCATCGGCCTCGCACAGCAGTTGAAAGACGCATTTCCCGTTATCCTGTGCGTGATGCTGTTCCAGGGCATGGCGGTTGACCGCAAAATCAAACCCGATATCTTTTAAATATTGATAATGCGCTTGATCCATTGCGCTGCGCGTCAGCAGCACGTCGCCTTCTTCGCAAAACGCAAACAACAGCTCGTCCATCGCCGAAACGATCCGAAGATTGTCCGCGTCAGGCAGCCCCGGCAGCTTGGCGAGATTAGGATCTCGCCAATACTGCTCCGCGTCGAAAGTGCCGCAGTGAACCTTTCTGTGCGCACCCGACCGGCTCATTGGATGTTCTCGCTGAGCTGGGCTTGAGGTTGTGGCTGTGCCGAGGCAACATAAGCGCAAAAAGCGTCCACAGACTCCAAATGCCGCATATCAAACTGATCGAAGTCGATTTCGACCCCAAACTCTTCCTCTACCCGCAAAATAAAGTGAATCAACTGCAATGACTCCATGCCGGAATCATGCAATATGCTGGAATCGCCGTTCAGCGATTGCAGCAGTGACGGATCGTTCTTGGCCTCGCTAATCATTTGAATAATTCGTTCTCTCATCATTCATTCTCCCTTCAATTGGTTATTGTTCGGATGCTATTTGACTGGAGGCACGAACATCATGAAATTTCATTGCCTTCAGAGCCCCGTCATAGACGATGATCTCCCGGTTGAGATATTGATGCAGCCCACTGAAGTAACCCGGAATCACCATCTTGCGCGTTATAATATTCCGGTTAAACATTTCGGGCCGGTTTGCTGCGACAACCAGCATGTATTTGTTCGGGTTCGCCGGATTCGGCTGTATGAACAGGATGCAGTAATCCCCTTTGGTGAAAGAGCCGTACATCCCGTATCCGGTTTCTTCACATGCGATTTGCAGCTTGTTTTGGTGCCGCCGGAGCACCTCATGGTCGTGCAGACGGGTGGCGATGCAGATTAGATTGGAAGCCCCAGCCTCCTCATCCGAAAGCGTGTCCGCGCTGACAATCGGATACTGGACGACAATATTCGGGTCCCAGGCATTCGTCTTCGGTCTTGCCAACACAGCCGCCGCCGTCCGCACGCTTTCTTCCTCTTGAGGCGAGGCGAACTGTGAGGGAATCACAATTTGGAGCGAATCCATATAGATTCCGAGCACGCCCATTCCATGGTTCGATCCTTTGCAGGACGCCGTCGTTTCCTCTTTAAGCCGGTAACGGCCCGCTTCGTTCGCAAAAATAAATGCGCGTTTATTCGTTGCGTCCAAGAAGAAGCTTTGATTCTGAAGCGTCACTTCCACATCTGCGGACTCAAGCCGGTCCGGCAGGGTAAGCTTGAATTCGTCGACATGAACGGCATCCAGGACAAAGGTTGACTCCCCGGTCATTTCCCCGCTCACTTGCGCATACGGGGAGCCTTCGTTCATTTTCGTAATTTGCAGCCAATACGTTTGGTTGTGCCGCCCCCGCTCCGTTCGGTACACAATTTTGGATGGATACGGGTTTCTGCGCCATTGCAGCATCCAGCGGAACACCGCGTCAAGATAATGGTACGGAAAAATGTCCAAGTGATTGGAGTTTGTCTCCAATATACCTTCGTAGAGACCGCCGCCAAGTACGGATTCCGGGTGCCGATACCCTTCCTCGACCAAATAATCCCGATCCCCGCATATGTTCAGTACAGGCATGTTGCCGAGATTCGGCAATTGCTCCGGATGAGGCTCTCCAGCCAATACGGCGATAGCCGCAAACCGGGAAGGGTGCGCTTGAGCCAAAGCCCAGGAAGCATAGGCGCCATTGGAATATCCCGTTAAATAAATGCGGTTCTCGTCAATGGCAAACCGCTGCTTAATCACGTCAAACGCCTCAAGAAACGAGGCTTCGCCGATATAGCTGCCCAAAGTCACCCCGCGGCTGGACACGGTGGCGTAAATCGCTTCTTCATCCATCCGGGTTCCAAACTGCATGTCGCGAAAACCCGGAAGATCCAGTTCGTACCTGACGCCCGGCAACAGAAAAATAAGCGGATAGACACGGTCCCGGGAATAATGCTTCGGCAAGCATACGGTATAGCGCTCAAGACTGCCGTCCAGCCGGGAATAAAAGTATCCTTCGCCCAGCCGATTGGCCGCAACGATATCAAGGTAGTGCTCTCCCCGCTTGAGCAGTTCAAGGCATTGCCGCCAAACTGCCCAGTACTCACTCACTACCCGGACTTGAAAAAATTGAATTTGTTTCCATTCCATCAACGCAATTTGCCGAATGTCCCCCAGCAGTCCCTGCAAATTCGTGCGATCCTCTTGATCAAGCGCCCTCTCGGCAAGCAATCCCTCATACTGCCGTTCCAGCTCAAGAACAAGTCCGGACACCGGCCGCACAAGCTCCTTGTGCTCAAACACATGCACTCCGCCATCCGTATCCTTATAATGAATCGCCATTCGAACAACATAGTTCGTCTGCTCTCTTGCTCGGGTCATATCATAGACAATTTGGTGCTCCAGCTTCGTCTTGAACCTGTCGATGACACTGTCTTCGTCGTTCATGACCTCGACCCATACGTCTTCCTGCTCCGGTATGCCGATACGGTCCAACCGCAGCAAATAAAAAACCAACAGAGGGTCCGCTTCCTCTTGACGCTTGCCCCCGATCAAGTGCAGCGTATGCCTGAGATTACGTTCGACAAGCTCCTGCGCAAGTGCAGCAGAGCTCCCTTGCTCCGCACCTGCGCCGCTGATGCGAAGCGACCTGTCGTTGGTCGGATTGTTCAATGCTATAACGATCGTATGGTCGCCTTCCGTCAACAAGAGCCGAAACGACGCAGAAAAATAATTATGAAATACAAGCCTGCCGTCCAGCCAAATTCGACCGAATATGTTGAAAGCTCTAAAGACGGTCTCCTGCTCTAACTCGCACCTTAGGTTCGCAACTAGATATACAGTTTCATCCTCGGCAAGTGCCGGGTATTGAGATAAATCCAATTCAAAACCTCTGCTGTCGATCTGGGTAAGCAATCGGCATTCGCAGACTTCTCCCTGCTTCCATTCCAGCGAAGCCCCGTCCTTCAGGATGATCGAACCGTCCGGGAGCTCTTCCCGAAGCTCGGTTCCCAGCCCTCCCTTCACTTTGGGCACCTTTACCGGTCCAAGCCCAAAAGCAGCCGCTATGTGGACCGGTGCATCTTTCACCACCGTTGTTGCTTCCTCGACATGTTTAAATAGCATGGTCATCCTTTCTTCCATCTCCATTTGAACTTCATGACAAGATTCTTCTCTCAAATCCCTCCTTTTGTTCCAGATCGTCGACAAACCGGCATGATTCTTCCATAATCCGGTATGCAAAACAACATTCTCTAAAGAACCTCTAATATCCTCCATCAAAAAAACACTACTTTTGTAGAATTTTGTAGAATTGATTAAAATTTCTCATTATTCTGAAATTCACCATTGGTTGATAAAAATTTCAGCCCATGCGGGCAATTTTAGATGGAGTAATTTTTATGAAAACTGCTAAAAACGTGCCTCCGCTTACCTCCCTCCCCCTTTCCGATCGAACACCACCTGCAATTTACGTTAAGGTCAGCGACATACGATCCATGAAAGCGAATTCAAAAATGTGGTAATAACGACCCAAACCCGATATACTATAAATTGACAAAATCTGCATGCATTTTTATATAGAGACGGAGATGCTAAAATGACCAAAGCAAAAATTGCCGGACTCACTCTAGCGGCTGTGCTGCTCGCACAATCCCCTGCCCTCGCGGCTGCCGAACCCCAAAAAATCGATGTCGGCATCAACCAGGTTGCTATTAAAGTCAACGATCAGCCTTTTAGCAGCAACAATATTTTGTACAATGGAACTACTTACGTGCCTATTCGCGATGTTTCCGCCATGCTGAGTCTGCCTATTAATTATTTCGGCAACAGCAAAACGGTATATATCGGACCCATTAGCTCCGATGTCGGCCCCTGGGATGCGGCTCCCGCTACCCCCAGCCATGATCCTATATTGGAAAAATCGAACACTTCCATCAGTGTCCATTTAAACGCGATAACGATTAAAGTCGACGGTACTGAGTTGAATTCCGACAATATTTTATATAACGGAACTACTTTTGTTCCTCTCAGGGCCGTTTCTGAAATGATGAAATACCCGGTCAACTTCGACTCGGCAGAGCGTACGGTATACATAGGGAAGACAACTCACCAGTTCCCTCCTAACAGCGAAACACAGACTCCCCCTCAAGAAGCTCCAAAGCAAGATGTGAAAAGCGACCCCGTTCCTGCGAGCGGAATGTACGCGGTTCCTGCTGAAGGAGATATGCAAGGTTGGCAATTGTTAAAAGGACACCGTTATGAGCAAGAAGCAAACATTTATTTTCAGCAAAATGGGACTTATTTGACGGTAAAACTGGAGCCGATTCAAACACAAGATTTAAACCAGATTATTGAATGGACAGATGAAGACGGGAAGAAAAGGAAGACTAAGCTGGGGGATCTTTATAAATTATTCGGTACATTCAGCAACCAATATACGGACGATTTTTTATTAAACACTTTCGGTGATATATACGCTGACTGGCTGGCACCAAGTACTATAAAAGCCGATCAATTGGTCGAGCAATATCTCAAAGAGACAGGCCAGCTCAAATAGCAAAATCCCCCGCCGGCCCAAGCCTGATGGGGACTTCCCGGCAAATCGACAGCGCCGCGCGAAGTGGTCGACCGACCGCCATCATGCAGCGCAACACAGCACGCTGGGATGCCCAAAAACCCCCGCGTCAGAGGCGATAGCCCACAATCTGCCTGGCTGCGCGCGATGCGAAAAAACTGCAAAAGCCAGGCTGCCCAAAAACCTCCGCGTCAGGGGTGGTAGCCCACAATCTGCTTGGTTGCGCGAAGAAAACCTGCAAAAATACATGAATTTGCGTCCTTGATCGCTGGCCACGGAGAATTCCTGCAATTGTGCAGGCTTTTCCCCAAACACATAGGCTCAGATCCACTTTCAGCAAAAATTCCTGCACTTTTGCAGGCTTTTCGCCAAAATGGGCCTTTTTCACAGAGAAAACCTGCACTTTTGCAGGTTTTTTCTCTCATCCCCCCCTCACTGCACAACGCCACAACCTGCTTTCGCTCGATCTGTTTGGCGAAGCGGAGATTCGCCACCCACTGTACAACAACGCCATAACCCGCTCAGGAGAGATGCATTGGAAATGACCGGCCGCACCCCAAATTCAGCCTCCCCTCTGGCCCCCTAACCCGTCACTTTCTCAACAGTCTGATTTTCGTTTCCCGAGGGTTTCCAGTATAGTCCAGAGGCCGGGGAGCGCCAAACGCTACCGGGCGTTTAACAAACGGCAGCGGCGACTTTGGAGTACATTGCGGTTCACACCGCGTGCAGCTCCCAGTACGACGCGCGGCGACTCATGACGGCGGCCGTCCCGTTACCTCCGCACCGCTTCACGGTCGGACAAGTAGCTCGTCGGCACTTCCCCCGTGATGCGCTTGAACACGCGGTAAAAATACGACGGATCGCCGTACCCGACGAATTCCGCGATTTCCGTGACGGTCAGGGCCGAGTGCCGCAGCATGTAGACCGCGGTTTTGATGCGCATCGCATGCACGTACTCACTGATGGTCTGACCGGTCACTTTGCGGAACATCGTCGCCGTGTGGTTCGGTGACCTGCCGACCGCTTCGGCAAGCAGCTCCTTCGTGACTTGCTCCCGGTAATGGTTCTGGATGTACTCCTTCATCTGATCGACCAAATGCTGCAAAGCATGAGAGACGGCCCCCTGGTCGTGCTCCCTGTTCATGTGTACAAGCACTTCCTGGAGCAGCGCCTCGCACATCGCAAAATAGTACGATTTCCGTTCGCTCCACTGCTCGTACATCGTGCGGATGCGTTCCAGAATTAGTTCATATTTGCCGGTTGCGCAGCACAAATAGTTTGCGGACCGCAGCAAAGGAAGCGCCTCTGCGGCCTGCTCCGGTTCGAAGCGGACCGTGTATTTTTCATGCATCAGGGTGGGCACGCTTTTGCCGTAGTACGGGACTCCTCCCGGAATGAGCAGCGTCTGCCCTTTTTCCAATACGACTTTTTTGTCGTGGATCCAGTAGACGCATTTCCCGTAGCAGACAAGCACCAGCGTCCATGCCGAATGCGAATGGGTCTCTTCCGCATACCAATTGCTGCTTTTATCGTAAACAAGAGAAACGATCTGCATGCGAACACCGCCAATAATACTATGATACATAGATCATACTATATTTCATATCCGTTTTTCACCTTTCGTACTAGAATGAAGCCAACAAGTAAATTCAACCCGAAAGGATGAACCGATCATGAGAAAGACGAAAATTATTTGTACGTTAGGCCCTGCATGCGATTCCGTACCTGTTTTGAAAGAGCTGATCGCCGCCGGCATGAACGTCGCGCGCTTGAATATGGCCCATGGCGATCTGGATGAGCACCGCCGCAGAATTGCTGCCGTCCGCGAAGCCGCTCGGGATATGGGAGTCACGATACCGATCCTGATGGATATCAAAGGGCCGGAAATCCGCATCGGACAATTGGAAGAGGCGTCCTATGATTTGTTTAAAGATCAAACTTTCGTGCTGACCACACAGCAAATTATGGGCAATGGCAACCGCGTGTCCGTCAACTACCCAGGGCTTCCGCAGGACGTGAAGCCGGGCGCTATCGTCCTTATTGACGACGGCTCCATCGAGCTTCAAGTCGTCGAAACAAGCGGAACCGATGTCATGTGCCGCGTCCTGACCGGAGGCGTTCTCAAGCAGCGCAAGGGCGTCAACCTGCCGGGCATTCGGACATCCCTGCCGGGCGTAACCGAGCGGGATATCCAGCATATCGAGTTCGGGGTTCAGGAGAACATCGGCATCATTGCCATGTCTTTCGTCAGAAACGGAGACGATGTCAGAGCCGTCAGAGAAATTCTCGAGAAGCATCAGGCGGGCCGCACGCCGATTATTTCCAAAATCGAGAATGAAGAGGGCATGACGAACTTCGCGGACATTTTGCAAGCTTCCGACGGCATTATGGTAGCGCGCGGTGACTTGGGCGTGGAAATCGCGACGGAAGAAGTGCCGATTGCGCAAAAAGAGATGATCCGCGCCTGCAACCGGGCCGGCAAGCCGGTTATTACCGCTACGCAAATGCTCGATTCGATGCAGCGCAATCCGCGCCCTACGCGGGCCGAAGTCAGCGACGTGGCCAACGCCGTTCTGGACGGCAGCGACGTGGTGATGCTCTCCGGCGAAAGCGCGGCAGGCAAATATCCCGTCGAATCCGTAAAAACGATGGCCGCCATCGCCGAGCGCACCGAGCAATCCATCGAGCACAACGCCGCGCTGGAGCTTGACAGCGAACTTACGAATGAAATTACGGAAGTGATCTGCCAAGCCGTCGTTTCGTCCGCTCAGCGGCTGCAAGCGGCTGCGATTCTGGCTCCGACGGAGAGCGGATTTACCGCGAGAATGATCGCGAAGTACAAACCGTCCGCCCCGGTGCTGGCGATCACCTCGAACGAGCCGGTCATCAATTTGCTCAGCATGGTCCGGGGCGTTACCCCGATCCTCGGCGAGCAGCACGATTCGACCGACCAAATTATCCGTTCCGCGATCCAGCAGGCGGAAGGTCTCGGTTATGTGAAACCGGGCGATCTCGCCATCGTCTCCGCCGGTATCCCGATCGGCAAATCAGGCACGACAAACTTGTTGAAAGTGGAACGAGTATAATCCGCAAAAGAGCGCCGATCCCCAAGATCGGCGTTCTTTTTGTATACGTCGACTGGGGGTTCGGTAAAGCTTATAGCTATGAGTAGACATCCCTTGAACTCGAATGATAAGAGGGGAGCCGGTCTGGAAACCGCTGCCACTTGCGAATCGTGGAAAACTGTTCGGAATTTCATACAGAAATTGTGCTGATTTCGTAAAATCGAAAAATAAGTATGAAAAACCGAACATAATCGTGCCCTGCAGTGGTAAAAGATGACTTTTGTATGCGAAAAATCATATAGAAAAGCGTAAAAGGGACTGCACTAGCAGGCTGTTGAGAAACCCCTTTTTTTCCTGGATGCTCAAAAAAAGCACCAAAAGTATGAGCTAAATATCCCTCTCAGATCGTTTTAAATCAATTTTTCTCTTCGAGATGAGTGGCCCCCACATAAAAATTAATCTGAGAGGAAACCTGTCAGACTTTCTCAACAGCCCGAATAGGCCGTCTCACGGCAACCGGTTACAGCATCCACCCGACACAGCCCGATTGGAGATCGAGCACGCGAGTCTGCAGTCGCCGAACATCCCCATTCCTGTCTGCCGCCGGACGGACGAACCCAAAATGATGGGGCAACCTGTTTACAGGTGAGCCAGTGGAAAAAGGGCGGGAGTCCCCTTTTCAGGGGGTTGGCCGTGCTTACGCATAGTAACGTCGCAGCCGCGGTTGGCAGACTTTCAGCGCGCCTTAGAGACGCTTGCTTGTAACATGCCCTCCCTCGTATTTATGGGGAAACCTCACAAAATCTCAATCATTCGCAGGATTCCATAGTATCCCAAACGAGCACCATTGGTTAGGCGGGGGCATTTACAGGGCTGATGGAAGCACCGGCTAAGCCGGTGGTTATGACTGTTGTTCAGCCCAGCTTTTGCCGGTGGCGAATATGGCCCGTCGCGTTAATTTCCCCGCCCACGATAATGAGGAGCGCCGAGATGTAGAACCAGGTCATAAGCACGATGACTCCGCCCAGACTCCCGTAAGTTGCGCCGTAATTGGTAAACTGGCTGATATAGTAGGAGAAGCCCCATGATGTAAGCTGCCAGCCCGCCCCCGCGAACAAGGCGCCGGGAAGGACGCTTTTGCAAGTCAGACAAGTGTTCGGAGCTATGTAATAAATACCGGTAAAAACGATAAATAAAATAATGAAATTGATGACCCAACGCATGACGTTCCACACATCAATTTGCGCTTTCGGGACATGGACATGAACGTGCATCCAGTTGCCGATCCATTGTCCGAAGACGCTCAGCAGCAAGGCCGAGGCGATGACGATCAGCATGCCGGCGGTCAGCATCACAGCCAGCAAGTGCGAATGAATGAAGCTTTTGCGCTCCGGCAGCCCGTACGCCTTGTTCACGGCGAGCACGATGGAATTCATCGCCGCGCTGGCGCTCACAAGAGACAAAATCAGCCCGAAAGAAAGGCTGCCCCCTCTTTTTACATCCAGCAAATCAACAATGCTTTTCTCCATCCCCCGCGCGACCTCTTGAGGCACGTACTCTTCGAGCAGAGCCAGGACATCCTTGGTCTCTATAGGCAAATAACCGAAAAGACTCATGATAAAAATCAGGAAGGGAAACACCGACAGCAAAAAATAGTATGCGCATTGCGCGGCAAGCCCCAAAGCGTCGTCCCGCTGAAATTGCCGCCACAGCGCTTTGAAGTAGGACGGAATTTTGATCCTCATCGCGATCCGTTTCCTTTCGCTTTGAAATGGAGTTTCCCGTTACAGGTTAATATGGCTTTCCCTCGCCCATTTTACCAATATTTTTTGTGGTTTCGGGGCTCCGGTTCCAGAAGTCTGTCCGATGAACCCGCAGCTCCGACCGCCGGACTCCCGGGCGAACTGCAAGGATGTGCAAAGCGTGCAAAATAGTCTCAGCCCCCGTAACCGGTCCGCAAAAATATTACGATTGTGCTGCAAGCGCCGCTTCCTTTACAGTTAAAGCAATTTCAACTGCCTTAGGAGGAATAAAAAGATGGCCGACTTTAACATGCAATCGTTTCGGCAGCCGGACTCGGCGTACCGGATTCATCCGTTCTGGTTTTGGAACGGGGAGATGGAAGACGATCAAATCCGGCATCAGATCGATGAAATGGCGGACAAGGGCGTGGGCGGTTTTTTCGTGTGCGCGCGTCAAGGGCTGCAAATCCCCTACTTGTCCGAAGCATGGTTTCAAAAAGTGCGGGTCGCCCTGGAAGCGGCGAAGCGCAAACATCTGGGCGTTTGGCTGTACGACGAATACCCTTATCCCAGCGGAATCGCGGGAGGGGAAGTCACGCTGGAGCATCCGGAAGCCAAGCATTACACGTTGACGCACCGCGCGCAGCGGGTCCGGGGCGGGGAACATTGGTCGGCCGAGCTGCCATGGGCGCGGATTTTGTACGCCAAAGCCGTTCCCGTTACCTCTAGCGGGGAGAAAATATGGCAGGAAGCCGTGGACGTGCGCGCCTCGATCGGGAATTTTCAGGCGGAGCCGATTTTTCAGAAAGCGGGGTTGACGGCTTACAACCAGAAGCGTTTTTTCACATACCGCACCGTTCAAAAGATCGAATGGACCGCGCCTCCCGGCGAATGGGAAGTGCTGGTCGTGCAAGAGCAGGAAATCGAAGATTTCAAATATTACGGCACATTCGTCGACCCATGCAACCGGGAAGCGATGGAGACCTTCATCCGGCTGACGCACGACAAATACGCACAGCATTTCGGGGACTATTTCGGGACTACGATTCGGGGGATATTTACGGATGAAATCGGCCTTTTGGGCAGCATTCCGTGGTCGCCGCAGCTGCCCGCCTTTTTCCTGGAGCGCAACGGCTACGATCTGCGGGAGCATCTTCATGCTCTGCTCTACGAGGAGGCGGATGACGCAGCCAGGGTTCGCTACGACTATTATCAAGCCGTCCATTTGCTGCTGCTCGGCGCTTACCATAAGCAGGTCCATGATTGGTGCGAGCGGCACGGACTGCAATATGTCACCGAAGTGCCTTCGGTAAGGCACACGACGCAGTTGTACAGCCATGTGCCGGGCGGGGATACCGCTCATGAGAAGCTGGGCAGGCAGCTTGACTGGATTTTGAACAACCATCCGGAAAGCTTCCGCAGCAGCGCCAAAATGGTCAGCTCCCTCGCCCGCCAATTAAACAGGGAACGCAATCTGATCGAGTGTTTCCACAGCGTCGGCTGGTCGATGACTTTGCAGGATGCGAAATGGATGATCGACCGGATGGCCGCGCAGGGGACCAATTTTTTCAATTTCCATGCCTTTTTCTATACGCTAGACGGATTGACGAAGCACGACGCTCCCCCTTCGCAATTTTTGCAAAATCCGTATTGGAAACATTTCAAACAGCTCGGCGACTACGTTGGCCGGATCAGTTATGTCATGAGCTGCGGGCAAGCGGATATTAAAGCGGCCGTGCTGCAGCCGACGACATCTCTGTGGGCGCACATGGGGAATCCGTTCCATCATTTCGATTACGGCGGCAATCAAGCGGAGGAAAAGCGGAAGCTCACCGATTTAAAAGCTTGGTGGACACGCATTTGCAACGAGCTGACGATGAGCGGCAGAGATTTTGACCATCTCGATGCCGAACTGCTGGCGGAAGCGGACATAAAAGACGGGCATGTCACGCTGGGCTCCGCAAGCTATTCCATCGTCATCGTGCCTCCCGTCACGAATCTGGAGAACGGCGCCTGGGCCAAGCTGCAAGCTTTCCTTGCGCAAGGCGGCACCGTCATCAGCATGGGGCAGCTGCCGTACCAGGCGATTGAGCCGTCGCGGCGGGAGGACGCCGCCGCGATGGCAAGTGCGTTCGGTCTGCCGGAAGCATCCGGCGAACAGTTCTGGAGCGGCTCCTCCGGGGAAGCGGAGCCGGCGAATTGGTCCAAAGGTACGGCGGCGAACGCGTACCATTTGCCCTTCACCGCCGACGCCGCGGCACCGGCGGCGCTCGGCAAGATGACAGCGCTGCTCGAAGAGCTGCAGCCGCTGGCTGTGAAGCTGACCCCCGCCTGCGGCCGGTGGGGGATCTTGATGCAGACGCGGCGCATCGCCGGGGATGCCTTCCTGGTGTTCGTCAGCAACCAGGAAGAGGCGCGCCGCGAGGTGTCTTTGCAGGTTACGGCTGCGCTGTGGGCCGGAACCGGCACGGAAGATGGCGATCTGCACGCCATCGCTTTCTCGGAGCTGTCGCTGGATAGCGGCAGCGAAACATCGGCGGCGGCCCGCCGGGACGGGACGGTCTGGAGCCTGCCGGTGGCGCTGGCTCCCTACGAGTCCCGGCTGTTCCGGCTGACCCGCGTCGGCCGCAGCGCAGCGGCCCTCGGCTCGGCCGCCACAGCCTCCGCCCCGGCGGCCACCGCCCCCGACCTGGCCGCCGGCCCCAGCCCGTGGCGTCTGCCCATCGCCGCCTCGGACAAAGACCTGTGGACGCTGCGCACGGAACAGGACAACGCTGTCCGCTTCGATACGTTCCACCTCACGATTGCGCAGCAGGACAGCTCGTTGGCGGGCGCGCCGGCGCAGGTGCAGGTGAAAACGTTCATCGATCAGTGCGCCGATCTCGCGGCTTCGACGAATCTGCCCGTGCAGATGAGCCAGCTGTTCGGCACCCCGATGCGCATCGGGCTCGCTTATCCGCTTCAAGCGCGTTACGCCGCTTCGTTTATCGCCCGGCAGACGCCGGAGAAGGCCCGGCTCGTCATGGACCAGGGCGCAGTGTCCGGCAGCGGAGCCATCCTGATCAACGGCCATCGTCTGGAGAAGCCGGCCTTTGAGCGGAGCTTCCTGTACGATCATATGAACGTAGCTTGCGATATTGCCCCTTATTTGCAAGAAGGGATAAACACGATAGCCGTTGACGTGGAAATCGAACACGACTGGAACGGGCTTGTCGATGCTCTTTACATTACCGGAGCTTTCCGTGTCGGATTCGACGACGACCGTCGTCCGGTGCTGGAACCGCCCGCCGTACAAAAGCAGCCGCTGGCTGCGGGACCTTATCCGGGGTTCCCTTATTTTGCCGGTACCCTCTCGTTCACTCGAACGGTAGAGCTGGACGTATTGCCGGATGCCGCGGCCTTCGAGCTTTCGTTCGAAGGACTGGACCCGCAATTCCATGAGGTGGCGGAGGTGCTCGTGAACGGCCATTCCCTTGGAGCCCGCGCCTGGATGCCTTACCGTTTCACAGGAAGCACAAGCTTGCTCCGCCAGGGCGGCAACGAAATCGAGGTGCGCGTAACCAATACGCTCATAGGGCTCCTTGAAGGCAAATATTTCGATTATGCCAAGCATGAACTGAAGCCCGTGAACAGCAGGCTTTAACATTTGAACCCGAGAAAGGAGCGCGGCATGGATGGCATCATCACTCCAACAAAAGCAGATAAATGCCGGCATTTCCTATAGCAAACGCAAAGGCGGATTAGCCAGAGACCTGCTCCGCGATAAATATTTGTATATGCTGGCGCTGCCGGGCATTCTGTTTTTCCTCATTTTCAAATTTATCCCGATGTGGGGGGTTGTCATTTCTTTCCAAAACTACTCCCCCTTTGCGGGGATTACCGGCAGTGAATGGGTCGGCTTCGAGCATTTTCAGCGCTTTTTCTCGAACCCCGACTTCATGCTGCTGTTCCGCAACACGATGGCGATCAACCTGCTCAATCTGATCCTGTTTTTTCCGCTGCCGATCGTGCTTTCCTTGCTGCTGAACGAGCTGCGCAGCGTAGTATACCAGCGGGTCGTCCAATCGATTATTTATATGCCGCACTTTTTATCCTGGGTCATTATTTCAGGCTTAACGTTTCTGCTGTTCGCCAAAGGCGAGGGGCTCGTCAATAAAATGCTGGAAAGCATCGGCCTCTCCCGCATCGACTTTCTGACAAACCCGGATTCGTTCTGGTTGATGCTTACGGCTCAGTCGATTTGGAAAGAATGCGGTTGGGGCACGATCTTGTTCCTCGCGGCTATGGCTAGTATCGACCCGGGAGTATACGAAGCAGCCAAAATCGACGGCGCTGGGCGTTTGCGCCAAATGTGGAGCATTACGCTCCCGGCGATTCGCAACGTGATCATCACTTTGCTTATATTGCGGCTTGGCCATATGCTCGATGTCGGATTCGAGCAAGTATTTCTGATGTACAACGGCGCTGTCTCACAGGTGGCCGAAGTGTTCGATACGTACGTGTACCGGGTCGGCATTCAGCAGGGCGAGTTCAGCTACAGCACCGCCGCCGGATTGTTCAAATCGGTCGTAGGGCTGGCCCTGGTCGTGCTGGCGAACTGGATCGCCAAAAAAATGGGCGAAGAAGGCGTGTATTAATGTTATGAAGATCGGGCTAACGATTCGCAGGAGGACGACACTATGAAACCAGGGTTAGGAAACCGTCTTTTTCAACTCATCAATATCGTCGTATTGGGGCTGGTTGCGGCCGCCACCTTTTTTCCGCTTTACTACGTATTCGTCGTTTCCTTTACGGACCCGACCGAATATTTGAAAAAAAGCTTCGTGCTGTTCCCCCGCGTCTGGTCGCTGGAATCGTACAAATTTCTGATGGCGACGGGGGCCTTTCCGAAATCGATCGCCGTGAGCATATACGTGACGCTGGTCGGAACCGCCTGCAGCTTGATCGTCACCTCGGCGCTCGCTTATGCGCTCTCCCGCAAAAGAATGCGCGGCAGACAGCTGATTTTGCTGGCGATCCTGCTGACTATCCTGTTCAATCCGGGGATCATCCCGAACTATATGCTCGTTCGCGAGCTGAAGCTGATCGATAGCCTGTGGGCGCTCATTCTTCCGGCTTTGGCAAGCGGGTGGAACGTGATTTTGATGAAAGGCTTCTTCGACAGCATTCCCGCCGAACTGGAGGAATCCGCTGCGATGGACGGCTGCAACGACTTGACTGCGTTTTTCCGGATCATTTTGCCGCTGTCTCTCCCGTCGCTGGCCGCTTTCGGACTGTTTTACGCGGTAGCGTACTGGAATCAATTTTTCAACGCGCTCATTTATATCAACGATTCGGCCAAATGGCCGCTCCAGGTTATGCTGCAAAACATTTTGCTGAACGCCAATAACGCCGATCTGCGCATGGACGCAACCACCGTCGCGCCGCCGTCGGAAACGCTCAAAATGGCCGCCGTTATCGTCGCCACGATTCCGATTCTGCTCGTATATCCGTTCTTGCAAAAGCATTTCGCCAAAGGGGCTATGGTCGGCTCAGTCAAGGGATAAGCAGGCATCAGGTAGAGGATTTCAGCTCAAGATGTCGAAAAACGTGTTTATAAAATGTCCTGGAAGGTGAGCATCTTGACTGAAATGATGACATCGCTGCTTCGCTACTTGCAAAAAAACAAATACAACAGCCGCTTTTTCCGCAGAAGTCTGGCGATGATTTTGGTTATGGCCAGCATACCCGGCCTCATCATCGGGCTCAGCATTTATTGGATCGCGACGAACAACATTGAAGAAGAATTGCAGCGTCTGCATCAGAACCAAATCAAAAACCGGGCGGACAACATCGACGACCAGCTCGCTTCTCTGGAAATGACGATCTCCCATTGGGCGTTTGACTCCAAATTCGACGAGAAGCTGAAATCGCTGAATTTTGCCTACGATTACGATCAGGTTCAGGATATGTACCGGACCCTGCTCCAGATAGAAAGCGCGCACCCGCTGCTGGAAAAAGTCGAGCTGTTTTTGGATAAACCCCGGCCTCTGACGTTTTCTAAGGAACAATACACGTTTTTGAGCAAGCTGTCCGATATTGAAAGCTACGAAACGATATTCAAACACGGAAAATCGGTATTTTGGGAAAACCCTTATCCCAAAGGGGCGGCGAAGCAGGCCATTACGCTGGTCGATAAAATCCCCGGGGCAAGCAGCGAATCGTTCGGCGCGATTATCGCTACGATCAATCAGGAGAAGCTGCTGCAGCTGCTCAAAACGTTAACTCCTTACGACGAGGGAGCGACGCTGCTGTTCAACGAAACCGAGGACTGGAACTTGACCAGCAGCAGCTCGGAGGGCCGCGATTTGGACCAGGCGATCAAGCGGGAGTTCGCGAAGCGCCAATCCGCGCTCGGACTCCGCACAGAATATCTGGGGAAAAAGCCAGAATCGTTTCTTTTCGAATACAAAAAGGTGTCCTACTCCGTTTCATACGGGCATTTCAGCCGTCTCGGGCAAACGTGGGTCTACATATCGGCAGCTCCGCTGTCCTCCATCACCGCTTCTGTCGTTACGATTTCCCAGTGGATTCTGATCGTCAGCTTTACCGGCCTGCTGCTTGCTCTGCTGCTGTCCTGGTTCGTTTCCCGCCGCATCTACTCGCCCGTTCACCGGCTCATGACTTTGCTTACCGGGGAGAAGCACGATGGAGCAAGGGACGAATTCGCGCTCATCGAGAAGCATTGGCAGCACTTGTCGAAGGAAAGCGAGTCGATGCGCTCCAAGCTTAACGAGCAAATCCCGCACTTAAGGGAAGGGTTTTATTTGCAGCTCGTGCAAGGTTATTTGTTCGCGCTGCAGGAAAGCGATATCAAGGAAAGAATGAAAAGCTACGGCTGGGAGACCGATGACCGCCAGTTTGCTGCGCTTATGTTCCAATTGACCGGGTTTTCCAACCCGGAAGGCAAATTTTCAACCGGAGACGAGAGTTTGGCTACCTTTGCGGCTTCCAACATCATTAACGAGCTGCTGCAAAACGAGTACGAGCAGGCGGAAATTATTAATTTCCACAACTTTTCGGTCGGTGTGCTGCTGTCCTTTCCTGCCTCCCACCCTGTCAAATGGCTGGAAGAAGATTTGGAGCAGGTATGTCTGGAGGTGGCCCGGACGATTAACCGAATCCTGAAAATGCAGGTGACGGTGTCCGTATCCAAATGGATTCATAACGTCAAACAAATACCGCATTTGTTCGAGGAAGTGAGACAGGCGTTGGTATACCGGGATTTGCTGGACGACAATCAAATTATTAGAACGGAGCAGATTTCCAAGCTCAATCAGTTGAAAGAAAGCAGCTATCCGTTCACCCTGGATAAAGAAATCATTCACGCGATCCGCAGCGGGCAGGAAACGGACGCTGCCCTACTAATCAACCAGTTCATGGAAGAGCTGTCCGCCAACGGGTCGACGGAATTCGTGCTTCAGCAGGGCATGCTGCAGTTGCTTGGGAGCATCCGTTATGCGGCGCTGCAGTCCGGCATGAACCCTGTCCAACTGTTCGGCAGCGTCAATCTGTTCGAGCAGTTGGCTCAGATCAAGGAACCGGAGGAAATGCTCAAATGGTTCCGGCACAAGGTGATCGCCGTTTTCGTGCAGGAGATGATCAGCCGCCAGGACTACCACTTCAAACATACGATCGAGCAAATTATCGTTTATTTGGGCGAGCAGTATATGACACCGCTTTCCCTCGAATCGTGCGCCGAGCTGTTCGGAACGAGTCCGTATACGTTAAGCAGGGCGTTCAAACAAGTGACAGGCATTAACTTTATCGATTATCTGACGAATATCCGCATCGCGAACGCCAAGAAGCTGCTGGCCGAAACGGATATGAAAATCAACGAAGTGGCGGACCGGGTCGGCTATCAGCACAGTTACTTCAACCGGCTGTTCAAAAAGTACGAGGGCATCACGCCGAGCCAATTCCGCGAGCTGCGCGGTTCCTAAAAAAGTTCAAGGCCGCAATATAGTCCTATCTTTTCGGAAACCGCCTACAAAAAAGTACGATTGCCGATCAAATTAAAATCAACTAATGTCTACCTTGTGTTCGACACAGAACGTTCGCTCCGCAGAAGACATGAACAAGGGAGGACCACTTAATGAAACAGAGTACAAACAAGAAAGCGGCGCTGGGCTCGCTCGCGCTATTGCTGGCTTTATCCGGCGTTTTGAGCGCTTGCGGCGCCAAAGACAATACGGGAGGAAAAAGTGCGGCCAATGATGAAGGCCCTTTGAAAGTCAGAGTGATGACGATTTTGCTCAGCCCTTCCCCGGCGGCGGATGACAACAAAATCAAGCAGGCGATCGAAAAAGCGACGAACTCCAAACTGGACATCCAGTGGGTATCCGGCAACAACTACACCGACAAGCTGAACGTGACGCTCGCTTCCGGGGACATTCCGGAGCTGATCACGATCAACGATCCGTTCACATCGGTGTTCCGCAACGCGGTTACGCAAGGGGCGTTCTGGGATTTGACGCCTTACATCAAAGACTATCCGAATTTGAGTTCCAAAATTTCCAAAACCGCCTGGGAACTGACGAAAATGCAGGACGGCAAAAACTACGGCATTCCGCGCCCGCGCCCGTCCGAGGCCGACTCGTTTTTCGTCATCCGCAAAGACTGGCTGGATAATCTGGGCCTGAAAGTTCCTACAACGACGGATGAACTGTACGAAGTTATGAAAGCCTTTGCGGAAAAAGACCCGGACAAAAACGGCAAAAACGATACGATTCCGCTTGCCGCCTATATGAATCCCCCTGCCGACATGGGGACCCTGGGGATGATCGAGAACAGCTTTACGGGCGCCAACGTGAAGAACGATAAATGGAAGCTTGTGGACGGCAAAATGGTGAATACGGTGCTGCTGCCGGAAAGCCGTCAAGCGCTTGAGTATTTGGCGAAAATGTACAAGGAGAAGCTGCTGCCGGAAGATTTCGCTTCCTTGAAGCTGACCCAGGCTTCGGACTTGTTCAAGGGCGGCAAGGCGGGCATCATTATGGAAAAAGCCGGGACGATGAACGACTATTACCAAAAGCTGAAAGAAATCGATCCGAAAATAAAGCCGGAAGACTTCTACCCGCTGACAAATATAAACGGCTACAACCCGAAAGGACCGGGCTTCTCCGGTATGGTCTCGATTCCGAAATCGGTTCCGGAGGCTAAGATGAAGCGCATCCTGAAGCTGGTCGACACATGGATGAGCGACGAAGTATTCGCCATTCAGCAGTATGGCATCGAAGGCATTGACTACACGGTGAAAGACGGGCAAAAAATTATCAACACCGAGCAGTTGGCCAAGGATAACGGGCCGGATTTTAACCAAATCGTATATGTCGCCGATCCGTACGCCAGCTCCACGAAAGTGTTTTTCCCGAAAGAAGCGAACGAATTGTACAAAAAGATTCAGGACGAACGCGCCAAAACGAGCGTAGCGGACGTCAGCATCGGGCTGTACTCCCCAACAGTGCAAAAGCTGCTTCCGGAATTCGAGAAAAAAGCGCAGGATTTGAAAACGAAAATTATTTTGGGCCGCGAGCCGATCTCGGCTTGGGACGATTTCGTCGCCAAAGCCAAAACCGATGCCGACTTGGCGAAGATGAGCCAGGAAATGACCGAAGCTTATCAAAAACGCAGCGGCGCAGGGGGCGCCAAATAAGCTTGGGCAGACCAAAGGAGGACATGAGCGGGTGAGCGAGCGTTATATCGATGACAACGAAAGTATTTTCATGAAATGCGGGGACCGGGTCGAGGATATTTTGCTGACGGTCGCGGGCCGATACATCGGCAATAATCCGCCGCATCCGATGGCTTACCGGGCTTTTTGCGCCGACGGCATTTTGAAGAAGCACGATTACAGCTATGATTTCAATCTGACGGAGCGCTTTCCGGAGATGCGGAACGGCCAGCATGTGTACGCTTGGAGCAAATATTGGAGCGATGCGGAGGCGCCGCTGAATTTTATTTTGCACTGCTACGGGCCGCTGACGCTGTACGCGAACGGCGCTCAGATTTATAAAGCGAATATTGCCGATGAGCTGAACAGAAAGCGGAGAACCGTAGTGACGATTCCGCTGAACAAGGGATGGAATCATCTGGCGTTCCGGTTTACGAAAACGGAGGCGGGCTGCGGCGGTTCCCTCGGGCCGGGCTCGTACAAGAGCAATCCGGTTCATTTCCTCGCCCCGTCGCCTGAACGGTCCGGGCACGAAGGATGGATTTATACGGAGCCGCAGGATACGGTCTGGAGCACGCTGCCGGGGGAAGGCAGCAGCGAAGCCGATGGCGGCGTGAAGTGGTTCCCCGATCTGCGATGGAGCGGTTCGCAGCAAGCGGACGGCCCGATAGCGCGGATATTCGGCGATTTGCAGGGCAAGTACGCGCTGGCTTGGACGAAGCTCCGCTCGCTCTCGGCCTCACTCTCGCAGGAGCCCCGCCAGGTGGAACTGACCGGCCGCGCCTTCGGCGCCACGGCGATTTATTTGGCCGGCCGGATGCAGGCCTCCATCGAGCAGCCGGGCCCTTTCCGCGCCGTGCTCAGCCTGTCTTGCGGCCTGCACGATTTGACCGTGCAGAGCTTCGGCGCCGGGTTCGAGCTGGACCCTCTGCCTGAGGGCGTGCAGTTAGTTGAGCCGTATCCGGTGCATGGGAACAAAGACACCTGGCTGTATTTGGGTCCTTTCGCCGCAGATGAGGCGATGCCGAATCCCGCCGAGTCCATGCATTCGCTGGTGGATACGCGGGAAGGCGGGACTTTCTCGCGGCTCGACCAGCCGAATACACGGGTGCGGCCATTCGCCGAAAACGCGCTGTTCGGCAAATGGAATTACCCGCTGGGCGTGACCCTCTACGGCATGCTGCAGACGGGGAAGCTGCTGGACCGCGACGACCTGCGGCAGTACGTTTATCAGCACATTGAAACGTGCACCCGCCTGTACGGGTATGCCAAATGGGACAAGGAACAATACGGCGCCTCAGGCGTATTGAACACATTGGCGACGCTCGACAGCCTTGACGACTGCGGCTCCTTCGGAGCCACGATGCTGCTGGCGCTGCAGGAGCGCGAGCTGCAAGGCGCGGAGGCGATCGCCGACGTGATAGCGGATTATATCGGCAGCAAGCAGGAGCGCCTGCCCGACGGCGCCTTGTACCGCAAACCGCGTCATGTCGACTTTCCGAACGCGACGCTGTGGTGTGACGATCTGTACATGAGCGTGCCTTACCTGTGCCGCTGTTATCAGCGGACGGGCGAGATCGGCTTTTTGGATGATGCGGCCAATCAGTTCGTGCAGTTCAAAAAGCGGTTATTCATGCCCGAGCGGCAGATCATGTCCCATGTTTACGATTTCGGTATAGACAAACCGACGAGAATCGCCTGGGGGCGCGGCAACGGCTGGGTGCTGTTCTCGCTGTCCGAACTGCTGGAGGTGCTGCCGGAGCAGCATAGCCGCCGCAAAGAGCTCCTTCAATTTTTCAATGAATTGTGCGAAGGCTTTTTGCGTCTGCAAGGCCACAGCGGCCTGTGGCATCAGGTGCTCACCGAGCCGGAGTCGTATGAGGAAACATCCTGCACCTCGATGTTCCTCTACGCCTACGCGCGCGGGATACGCCACGGCTGGATTGACGATGCGGACCGATACATGCCGGCCATTCAAAAAGGCTGGAACGGGCTGGCCCGCATCTCGATCGATAAGTACGGAAACGTGTACGGGGTGTGCCGCGGATCGGGCTACTCGTACAGCGTCGGCTACTACAAGGACGATCTGCCTTGGCTGCTCAACGATACGCACGGCATAGGCATCGTCTTGCTGGCCGGCATTGAAGTGCTGAAGCTGCAACGGTTTCTCGCCGACACCAGCGTCAAAGCCACCTGAGCTGCCGGAGACGCAAAGGCCGCCGGAGGCGGGGCCAGCACCCAAAGCCACCTGAGCTGCCAGGGGCGCTGAAGCTGCCTGAGTCAGCGCCAATCCGGGACCGGGGCGGTATACTTCTGTCAAGCGGATTGCATCGTTAGAAGGAGGCCCCGGAAGAATGCGTTGCCAAAACGATGCTTCGCCAGCCGCACGTAAAAAAACTTCAAAAATCTGGCTGCTGAGAAAACATACATTGGAGAGGCGCATCCCTTTGGCGCATTGAAAACCTGCAAAATCTGATTGTTGGGCGCAGCTGTTCTTCCCCAACCCCCACCTCTCCTGTACGGGTCGCAACGGTGCTCAATAAGGGGGATGAGGCAGCTTGGGTAGGGAGAAAACCTGCGAAAGTGCAGGTTTTTTCCGTGAAATCGGCTAATTGGGGCGAAAAACCTGCAAAAGTGCAGGAATTTTTGCTGAAAGTGAATCTGAGCCCATGTTTTCGGTGAAAAGCCTGCACAATTGCAGGAATTCTTCGCAGCTAGCGATCAAGGGCGCAAATTCATGTATTTTTGCAGGTTTTCTTGGTGCAGCCAGGCGAGTTTGCGACTGGCTCTGGCGTGCAGATTTCTGAGCAGCCTGAAAAATACACCTTTATGCTCCTTGATGTATTTGCCTCGGAACTGTTCCTGCAAATCTGCAGGCTTTGCAAGCGAGAGGCAGGCAAGCAGGGGGGGCACGAGAGGGAAGTAGGAGGCCGTGCCTCCATTCCCCGAACTCAACATGCAGCCGACCCACCGCCGTCATGCAGCGTAACACCGCGCACTGGAAACTGCGCGCGGCGAAAAAAGAGGCTGCCCCAAAAGCGTGCGCATAGTATGGGAACGGCCCAAAAATCGAGCAAAAGGACCTCAAATTCCACTATCAAGTGGAGAATGAGGTCCTTTCTTCAGGTGAAATTTCGAGGCAAAGGGGCAGCCCCTTTTTCCGCTATGTTAGTTCGTGGAAGTGCTGTCCGTTGCGTCTGCGGCAGGCGCTTCCGGTTTTTGGTGCTTGTCTTCAACGAATTTTTTCAGCGTATCGGTCAAGCTGTCTTTGAGTTTGCTGATCAGGTCGTCTTCGCTAATTCCTTTGGCCGCTGCAATTTCAGCGATCGTCTTGCCGGAATCCAGCTCGGTTTTCAGCTCATCCTGCGTGATGCCCAGAATCGTCGTCAGCGCCTCAGAGTTCCCCAGGAAACCGCCGCCGAAGCCGCCGCCACGATGACCCTCGCCTCCGTTTTCTTGTCCGCCTTCAGGTCTTGCGTTCTCGATATGCTGTTTCAGGCGGGTCGCAAGATCCGCGGTGATTTTGTCCGCTTCCGCTTGCGTGATCGTGCCTGCCGTAACTTGGGCAGCGATTGCCGTTTTCTGAGCGTCAGTCAGCTTGGCCAGGAAATCATTCTCCGTCAAGCCGGCCGCTTGCGCGATTTCCAGCAGCGTCTTGCCTTCTTTCAGCGATGCCTGGATCGTGCTCACGTCTACGCCCAGCACGGTTGCCGCCGTTTCGTCGAGCTTGCCGCCTTGGAAGCCGCCGCGTCCGCCCTGCTCACCGCCGCGGAATCCTTCGCCTTTGTTGCCGAAGCCTTTGTTTTCAATTTGCTGCTTCAAACGAGTCGAAAGATCCGTTATCAGCTTGTCGGCCTGCTCTTGCGTCAGCTTGCCGGCCGTCACCTTCTCGTTGATCGCCGTCGTTTCGGCGGCAACCAGCTTCGCCAGGAAATCGTCCTCCGTCAAGCCGGCCGCTTGCGCGACTTCAAGCAGCGTCTTGCCTTCTTTCAGCGACGCCTGAAGCGTGCTCTCGTCTACGCCCAGCACAGCTGCCGCTTCCTTGACGATGCTGCCTCCGTAGAAACCTCCTTGGCGGCCGCCGCGGTCTTTGAAGCCGTCCGATTTTTGAACGGTCGAGCCGCTCACTGTATCGGCATACGCCTGATTATGTAGCGCTCCGACAAAACCTGTTCCAAGAACAAAAGATGCTGCAATCGTACCTGCGAGAATTTTTTTGCTAATAGTTTTCATATTGTTATTCCACCTTTTCGAATGTTTTTGTTGTTTACAAGACCAAGTATAGGCCCCTTTCCTGAATCCCCCCTGAGCGCCGACTTAATAAACCATGAGCGTTGCCTGAGGGTTTCCTGAGTCCGGCTTCCGTCGCATGAAACGCAAAAAAACTGCAGTTGTCTGCAGTTTGGCAAAGTCCGGCTGCTGTCAGGGAACAACACCAGCCTGTTTATTTTTCATATCCGTTAGGGTTGTTGAATTGCCAGCGCCAGGCGTCCGTGCACATGTCTTCAACGCCTTTCTCGGCAAGCCAGCCTAATTGCTCGCGCGCTTTCGTTGTGTCCGCATAGCACGTAGCCACATCCCCCGGCCTGCGCTCCTCGATGCTGTACGATATTACTTTTCCGGAAGCTTTTTGAAAGGCTTCGACCATTTCAAGCACGCTATAACCCCGGCCGGTACCGAGATTATACGCCTCGATCCCGCTCCTGGACAGCAGTTGTTCCAATGCTTTTAAATGCCCTTTGGCCAGATCGCTGACGTGAATATAATCCCTGACTCCGGTTCCGTCTACGGTCGGATAATCGTTCCCGTATACCCGCAGCTTTTCCAGTTTGCCGATAGCCACTTGGCTCACATACGGCATCAGATTGTTCGGCACGCCGTTCGGATCTTCCCCGATTCGTCCGCTGGGGTGCGCTCCGACCGGATTAAAATACCGCAGCAGCGATATGCTCCAGCTGTGATCCGAGATGTACAAGTCCTGCAAAATCCGCTCGATCATAAGCTTCGTTTGACCGTATGGATTCGTCGCGCCGAGCGGAAAATGTTCGTGAATCGGCACCTGCTCAGGCACCCCGTAGACAGTTGCCGAGGAGCTGAACACCAATTTGCGGACATCGTATTTTTGCATGACATTGCACAGAATTAATGTGCCGGTAATATTGTTGTGGTAGTAAGATAAAGGAAAAGAGACCGATTCCCCCACTGCCTTTAACCCCGCAAAATGGATCACCGCTTCGATCGAATGCTCGCGAAACACCTGTTCCAGCCCCGCATAGTCGAGCAAATCCAATTGATAAAACGCAAAATCCTTCCCCGTCAGCTCACGGACCCGCTCAAGCGCCTCCGGCTTGCTATTCATCAGATTGTCGACAACGACGATCTCATAACCCTTGTCAAGCAGTTCAACACAGGTATGGCTGCCAATATAACCTGCTCCGCCAGTTACTAGAATGGACATGATTTCCGTTCCTCCAATTTACGATTTCATTGCGCCGGCGCATCTGCATGCAGCCTTTTTCCAACTTAATGGATTTATGCCATTTTAGCAAATACCAAAAAAACGCCCCACCCTTCTCAAGGAAAAGGATCAGTGCGCTCCGGTAACAAATGCATGATTACACAACGACTTTGCCGGACAGGTCATTATTGGCAGCCCCGGCGTTGATGTTCGTATATTTGGTTAACCCTCTGTCCAACTGTGCGAATGACCCTAAATAAGCTTGCACTTCACCAATTGTTAACCCCAAGCTGCGAGCCTCGCGAATCATTTCTACCCAGTCTGAATCCAAGGGATTGCGTTCCATACCCAATTGCACAAATACTTTGGACATACTATTACCTCCAATGTGAAGTTTGTTTGCAAAAAACCATCTATTAACGGTTTAATAGATTGGGTCGGTTGCACCACTAACTCCACATGCTCCAGGTGCCCACATACGGCGCATGTATCAAAGTATTCCCATAATTAATTATCCAATTGCGGAATAGATCTCAAGGCCTAAGACTGAAACATTTCTCATCAACCTAAGCCTATTATACAACGACCTTCTCCTAAATTCCACCAAAAAATTTGAAAAAAAACTGCTAGGTCATTATTTTTTAGGAAAATGATACTAATGTATCCGCAATAGATAAGTAATTAGTAGGATGCTTACTTGTTGTTTTCCTGGTTTTTCTTCCATTTGCTGAATTCCAAAAATTCGCGAAACTGCTCCTTCGTTACTCCCGAATCCATCGCCTCTTTGACTAAATCCTGCCACTGGCTGTCCAGTTCTTCTAGCACTTTCGGCTGTTCTCCGTGCAGGATCAAGTCGAGCGGCACGTCAAGCGCAACCGCAATTTTTTCCAAAAATTGAATGGACGGATTTTTCTGAATATCTCTTTCCATATTGCTTAAATAAGATTTGGCGACTTCAGCCTTGGCAGCAAGCTCAGATAAGCTGAGTTTTTTTTCTAGCCGTAATCTTTGAATCCTTTTACCAATCACACTTATCATCTTCCTTTTTGCTTTATTCACCATGTTTACGCATATTATAGCAAAGTACCCCTGCCCAGACTATCGCTATATTTTCCAACCGCATACAATTTTCAGAAAAGAAAAAATGCATCTGCACAAAAATGGAGAAATAAAAGCGGTTAAACTTCTATTTGCCATTTAAGGAGATGCATTTCGAAGGCCTACCCCCGGTGTCCGGCGGGTTGCACAAAACAAACTTCGCCCGCCGGACTCTCAGCGCCGCCGTTCACTCGCCGGGGTTCGTCAAGCGCCATTTGTTAAACTCAAGGAATTCTTTAAACTGGTGCTTGTTAATACCGGATGACATAGCTTCTTTAATAAGCTGATACCATTCCTGATCCAGTTCTGCGACATTCGTTTCCGGAGCTTCTTGATCAAGAAACCTGTCTACAGGCACCTTCAGAACGGAGGCGATTTTCTCGAGAAATTGTATCGACGGGTTCTTTTGAACATCACGTTCCAAATTGCTTATATATGATTTGGCCACGCCGGCCCGCTCTGCCAGCTCGGACAGAGACAATCCCTTTTCCTTGCGAAGCTGCTGTACTCGAGTTCCTATCATCAAGATCTTCCTTTTTTTAACGATGTAATATATTCCATGCTATCTGACAGCCGCTTTGTGCCGTAATGTGCTTTTCATACAATCGATAACTCTCGTCTGCTCCTCTTCCATCATCCCGGACCCTGATGGCAAGCATAAGCCGGTGTTAAACAATTTCTCGGAAACACTTTCGTTCTCCGCATGCCGGTAATATGCCGCTCCCCCAAAAAGAGGCTGCAGATGAAGCGGTTTCCAAACCGGACGGGCTTCGATGTTTTCTGCTGTCATTGCTTCGAGTATGGATTTGACGCTTACGCCATGTTGTTCCTCATCCAGGGTGATCACGGTAAGCCATCGGTTCGACCTTGTGTTCTCCAATTCAGGCATAAATTGTATGCCCGGGATGCCGGATAGGCCCTGCCGGTACTTTTCGAAAATGGCTCTTCGAGCACTCACCCGCTCATCCAGTACGCCCAATTGCGCGCGCCCAATCCCTGCCAATACGTTGCTCATGCGATAATTAAAGCCAAGCTCCGAATGCTGGTAATGCGCGGCCGCATCCCTGGCTTGAGTGGCCAAGAAACGCGCTTTTTGCAAATCATCCAGATCATTGGAAACAAGCATGCCTCCGCCGGACGTCGTAATAATTTTGTTCCCGTTAAAAGAATAGATGCCGTACTTGCCGAAAGATCCGCTCGCTTGTCCTTTGTACGTCGAACCTAGCGACTCCGCTGCGTCTTCGATCACGGGAATATCGTATCGATTGCATAATGCAAGGATCTCGTCCATTTTCGCGCTTTGTCCGTATAAATTCACCACGATAATGGCCTTGGGCAGCTCTCCCTCACGGTCCGCATCCGCTAATGCGCGTTCCAACGCATCAGGCGACATGTTCCAGGTCTCAGGCTCCGAATCGATAAAGACGGGCACGGCCCCCTGGTAAACAATCGGGTTGGCGCTGGCTACGAATGTCAAGCTCGAGCAAAACACTTTGTCGCCCTGTTCCACGCCCAGCAACCGCAAAGCAAGATGAATGGCCGCTGTTCCAGAGCTTACGGCAGCTGCGCCGTTCATTCCGACATAGGCGGCAAGCTCGCTCTCAAAAGCATCGACATGCGGTCCTAGCGGAGCAATCCAGTTCGTTTCGAAGGCTTGGGCTATGTATGTTTGTTCCTGGCCGCTCATATGCGGAGCCGATAAATAGATTCTTTTTTTCTCCGATGTCACTTGCAACGCACCTTTCCTTCCAGAATGTTGAATTAAGATATATGAAATATAGTAATTTCCGGTCTGCAAAACATGCGGATCGGTAAAAAGCTGGTGCCGATCCCGCGGTTCACGTATAAAGGCATCCGCCTGTCTCCAATGGCGTACAATCCGTCTACATATTTTTGTCCAAGTTCCGGGGTGAAAAATGGCTTGGAGAACGGCTTGCGAATTTGGCCGCCATGCGAGTGTCCCGAGAATTGGGCGTTCACACCGAAACCGGAACAAATATCCGCAAGATCAGGCTCATGTGCCAGCAGCAAAACGCAATCTTGTTCCGACTTCCCTTGCAGCGTCTTCTCGATATCGAAGTGGCCGAACATATATTCATCCACACCTGCGATACATAAGCGCTGCCCATTTTCTTCGATATAGCCGTGCGCATTGATCAACACGCGAAAATTCGAGTTTTGCAGCATCTGAACGGCTTGATCCCTCGCTGCATAATCGTGGTTCCCGAGGACAGCCCACTTTCCGCCGCGCGGCGCGCGCAGTTCCTGGAGCAAGGGCAGCACCGACGGCGACGGCGTTTCCAGCCACTGACGGTCCAATAAATCGCCTGTAAAAAACAGAATGTCAGGCTGTAAATCGTTGATCATCCGCACGACCCGGCGGAACGATTCGCCATCGTAATGAAAGCCGAAATGTGTATCGCTGAATTGAACGATTTTCCAACCCTTGAAGGCTTCGGGCAGCTTGCCGATCTTGAGATCCACCTTGCGTATCTGATACCAGAATCGCTCCCCGATGGCATCCGCGGTTCCCACTACGCCTGATCCGAGCAAAATCAATCCCGCTTTTTTCAAAAAACTTCGCCGGGATATCTTCTTTGGCTCAGTCATGTGCGGGCTCCGGCAGCTTGCTGATCACCTTCGCGGGAGTTCCCACGGCGGTGCTGTGCGGCGGTACCGGACGAATGACAGTAGCGCCTGCCCCAATCACGGACCATTCCCCGACCGTCATTCCCGGAATGACGGTTGCTCCCGCGCCTATCATAGCCCCTTCCGCTACCTTCACATCGCCGGTCAATGTTGCGCTGGGCGCAATATGAGCATAATCCCCGATGCGGTTGTCATGCTCGATGACAGCAGCCGTATTAACGATGGCATGGCGTCCGATTACAGCATCGGCCTGAATAACCGCATTCGCCATAACTACCGTTCCTTGGCCGATTTGAGCGCTCGGGCTGATCACCGCTGTCTTATGGACAAGGGTCAGGTAATATGCATCCGCTACATTCAGTCGCGAAACAACCGCTTGTCTAATTCTATTATTTCCGATAGCGATAATGAACTTCAGTTCTTCCAGTTTGCCCATCACCTGCTGCGCTGCAGAGACAGGACCTTTGAACACGCCGTCTTGCAGCGATAAATCATCATATTTATCATCAAGGAGGGCTCTTATGGTATAGCCCTCTCTCGCAAGTATCATATCGCGAATAACTTTGCCGTGCCCTCCCGCACCGACCACTGCGATGTCCAGCTCAACCACACCCTTCGCTAAGAGAGCTTCGTCCCCCTGAATTTCTCCATGGTGACATGATTATCTTGACTGACTCCTTCGGATTTAAACACTTTATAGAAAGTTAACATCATGATTTTCAAATCCAGGGCAAAGCTTCGATTCTCTACGTACCATACATCCAGCTTGAATTTGTCTTCCCATGAAATCGCATTCCTGCCGTTAACCTGAGCCCAGCCCGTGATCCCCGGCCTGACCAAATGCCGTTTGGCCTGTTCCTCGGTATAGAGCGGCAAATAGTCCATCAACAACGGCCTTGGGCCGACCAGGCTCAAATCGCCTTTGATCACGTTGACCAGCTGCGGCAATTCATCCAGACTAAATTTTCGCAAAATTTTGCCGAAAGGGGTTAGCCTCACTGCATCGGGCAGCAAGTTCCCTTCGCTGTCTCGCGCATCCGTCATAGAACGAAATTTATATAAGTAAAACGGCTTGCCGTGTAAACCGGGACGCTCCTGCTTAAATAGAACCGGCGTACCTAATTTGTTTCTGACCAGGACAAACAATACGGCGATCAATGGAGACAGCAGCAAAAGCATCGTGAAGGAAACCAATAAATCGAACAGCCTTTTCATCTTATCAACTCCTTTGCTTCTGAGCGGCACATCATATTACAAGTACAAGTATTTGCTGCCATAATAAATATTCAGGCTGATGACACTCTCGTAATAGTAGTAAAGGAAATAAAAAACCATGATCAGATAATAAATAAATTTCTGATGTCTCGTGACAAACACCTTCACGACCCAAGGGATCAGAATAAGACTGTACAAACCGAAATAGATGCTGAATCTCGCAAAAATCCACTGCTGCGTCGCGATAAGCATAACGACAACATTCAGCAAGCACATATTGACGATGATATCGCTTTGCGGAAAAATGCTCCTCAGCTTATCTCTTCCGATAAAAGCAAGGACCAGCGGCGCAGCCGTCACAACGACCCGCAAAAAATTGGCGCCGTGCGTTTCGAGATTCTGGTATTCGCTGTATTTCGTATCCTGGATCACCGTGAACAGAGCTTGTGAAAATTGGCCGAAGCCAAGCACGAATATGACCGCTATCGCCAGGAATATGTAAGTTTGGTACGTCCACGCTTTTCGCCTGACAATAAAATAAATGGGCACGAGAATAAGCGCGGATTGATGAATAGTCGCCGCCAAAAGAACGACGGCCATATACTTCTTCCAATTTCCGTCCAATATATATTTGGTTGCCGCAAAGAGCAGGGCAGCTGCAAGAAACTGCCTGATGCCGTTCATGGAAACCAGGAACATTCCGCTTGTAATGTATAGAAAGACACTCAGTTCAAACAATCTCGCATATTTATATAGAACAATCAGAATACATACATTTGTTAATAAGGCTACTACGAAGATCAGGAGCTGCGGATCAAGCGATATTTGCTGCAGCAGCATCTGAAATAAATTAAACCCGAAATCCGCGCTAAACAAGGCGCTGTACAAATTGAAGTGATTGGTGCGGTAAGAGTACATATAGAAAACCGTATCGCCGATGTTGTTTCTGAGACCGGAAACGAGAACTATAATGGCGATAACGATGAAAACAAGCATCCTGTTCGGCCGAATATAGACCGGACCAATCGGGATCGGTTTAGCGACGAATCTGGCCAATAATGAAATCATATACACACAGCATAAAGTAATCCAAAATATCGTCATTCCGCGATCCCTCTCATGATGCAAGCAAAACGTTGCCGCATTTTTATGCAAGCGTCCTATTCTTGTTTTGAATATATACATAGAGCATTACGCCCAGCGGCGTCGCCAATAACGTCGTCCACTTGCAAGGCGATTCCAACAAATATTTGCGGTTGCGGATCATCAGATTGCTGGATACATAATGTACCGCCTCTCTGAATCTCTCCTTATAGGAAGTGGCGTATTGCATGGCGACTTTTCTGAAAAATGAAAAGCCCCGGGGATTTCTCACATATTGTTTGAGCATATTCAAACTGGAGCCGTCGGCCAAATATTCTACATGACATAGAATTTCATTCATGACCAGCAACGGGCACTCTTGATCGATGAGAACATATTTGTAGCTCAGCGGACAGTATTTCTCGCCCGGAAAAATCGGATACGGCGGGCATTTCCGGGTGAGCTCGGTCCGGTACACCAGCTTCTTGTCTCCTCGAACCTTGTGCTTCGCATACAAATCGGTAAGCGTCGAAGCCTTCAGCCGTTCGGGCATCGGGGTTCCGATGATCGCTCCGTCCGGCGTCGCATCCAATCCGACAATTCCGGCGTATTGCTCGCTTCCGTGTTCTTTCCAAAAGGAAATAATGCTCTCCACTGCATTATCTGACATATAATCATCTGAATCAATACAAACATTAAGCTCTGTTTCGATTAGTTCGTAAGCGGCATTATGTGCGCCATGCATCCCTAAATTATTTTGATAATGATAGCGGATGTTAACGATGCCCTCGGAAATCCAGGAATGGACGAGCTCCTTGGTGTTATCCTGAGAGCCGTCATCGATGATGAGCCATATAAAATCTTTGCTCGTCTGTCTCGCTAAACTGGCGTAACAAAGATGGAGCGTATAGGCTCGGTTATACGTAGGTGTGAACACGGTTAAAGTGGGAACCACGATAATTAAACCTCCGGAACGTTACATGCTCTTATATTGCAAATAATAGTCTGCCAGCCATTTTGACATCGTTTGGGTGTCATAACCGTTCGCGCTTAATTGCCCCGAGGTATCCGCATGCTCATAGGAGGAGTCGAGAATCCGCTGCGCCCAGGTATCCGTCGATTCTTGCAGGCTTACAAAGCGGACGCGGCCGGTCACATCGGTTTCTTTGGTGATGGCATCCGACACCACGCAGTGCAATCCGGCAGCCTGCGCTTCCACCAGGACGACGGGCAGTCCTTCGAACAAGGATGGAAACAGAAACAAATCCATGCCTTGCATCAATTTTGGAATATCGCTTCGCACGCCCAAAAATCGAACGCTGCCCGATAAACCCGACTGCTCCACTTTGGTTTCGATCGAAGCCCGCAAATCACCGTCGCCTACCAATAACAGCAGCGCATCCGGGCGCTTCTTATGAACGGCTTTGAACACGTCAATGAGAAAACTGTGATTCTTTTGTTTATTGAATCTTCCAATGTGGCCCAAGACCAATTGTTCTCCAATACCCAATTCGGCTCTTATCTCCTTGCGGGCCTCTTCATCATACTTAAAGTCCGCCACGTTCACCGCATTATTGAGAACTGTAACTTTGGGGGCCGACTTCTCTCCGAACAACCACTCACCGGCTTTGCGCGAGCATGCGAAATATTGGTTGGGGTGATCTTTCATCGCATATCTGGCATACAAACGGAAAGGGAGCTTCAAATCGATGCCAAGATCGCTTAAATGGCTATGGGCGATTCGGCAAGGAATTCCGGCCTTATTGGCCGCCCGAAGCACGAAGCTGCTGTTCTCGTTAATGTGCGAGTGCACGACCCGATATTCGGGATGCTCCGCAAAGAAATGATCCAGCTTGCTAAAATAAAGCCGGTAATTGCCTGGCCTGATTTGCGGCATCCGAAAGATTTTGCCCCCAAGGCTCTCAATTTCTTGATCGTAATGCCCTTCCGAAGACCGGTGCACCATAAAATCAAATTGTATGCTGCTTCGGTCCATTTGCCGATAGTAATTCATCAGCATCGTTTCCAATCCGCCGCGGTTCATATGGGTCACTACCTGCAATACACGTATCGGTTCCATATATTCGCTCCTATCTAACCATCTTTCTAAGCTGTTCTATGGCTACAAGCATGAAGTAGTATGCAGGTGTAATACCATATTTCGCACAACCATAAAACACTCTCCAGACAGCTGAAAAATGCTTCATCTCCAATTGCCGAAAGGAACGCTTGACCCGCTCGTCGTTGACGATGAGGCGAAGCATGCGCATCTTCCGCCATACTGAGGCCTTATTGCCTTTGCTGATCGTATTCAGACCGAGCCCCAGGGTGTTTAAACAAATCCGGTTGTTCAGCGCAGCATGAAAATCCGCATTCAGTTTCTTCTCGATCAGCAAACTTTCGATCATCCCGTAGAGGGCAAACCATTTATGGTGCAAATCCGGTTTATACCCCGTTGTCAATGAACCGGCATTATCGCGCCAGTAGTGGTAGTAAGGTTTGTTCAGAAATACAAATGACTGAGCGTAATAGAAGGCGTGTATATTAAAAAGAGAATCCTCGTTGGTGCCGATCAGGCTCAGGTCAACGAACCGCAGCTGCCGATCCTTGATAAGCTCGCTCCGGTACAGCTTTGACCAGACGGTGCCCCAGGCGTCCAGCAGCTCCGGACTTGCCACTTCTTCGGACAGCGGACCGACCAGACGTCTCATTACTTTAGCTTGAACGTCTTCATTGCGGTAACATACCTTCTCGGGAAGCTGGAACTCCTTCACTTTGGCATGCGTACCGAACTCCCGCATGTAGCCGCACATGACAATATCCGCTTTTTCGTCGATTGCGGTCGTATACATCCGCTCGTACATATCGGTATCCGCCCAGTCATCCGGGTCTACAAATCCGATGTAATCTCCCGCAGATGCCAGAATGCCGTCATTTCGCGCAGCGGAGACCCCTCCGTTCGGCTTCTCAATGACCACAACCCTGCTGTCCTTGCTTGCGTATTCGCTAAGGATAGCCCCGCTTCCGTCCGTCGAACCGTCGTTTACAGCTATGATTTCTATATCCGACAAGGTCTGGGCAAGCAGGCTATCGAGACACCGGCTCAAATAATTCTCCACATTATATATAGGCACGATGATACTGACTTTTGGAAACATCTGAATCCCCCAACATGTACCGGGCATATATTTCGCTTAACTCCGATCCGACTTGCGAAAGCGAGTATTGCTGCACCCGGAGCAAACTTTCAGCCTGCATTTGATTCCGCCGGTCCTTCGATCTCCAGAGCTCCAACAGCCGTTTAGCCATCAGTCCGAAGTCTTCATGCGGCACCACGTGACCGTTCACCGATTCTTGAACAAGTTCGGCATGGCCTCTGTTGCGACTGGCGACAACGGGCAACCCGCACGCCATGGCTTCCATAATATTCACAGGCAAGCCCTCGCGAATGCTGGAGGCGACAGCTATATCGCACACCGGCAAAATCCGATCGATATCTTCCCGATAGCCAAGAAATACGACTCTGTCCGATATCCCCAGCTTTGCGGCAAGCTCCCGGCATGCTTCCTGCAGCGGCCCTACTCCGGCGAGCAGCAGGTTCATGTTAGGCGCTTCGTCCTTGATAGCTCCTAACGCTTGTATGAGGAGCTGCTGGTTCTTATTTTTATTAAACTCTGCTGCATAAAACATCAGGAAGTCATCCGGGCGATAGCCCAGTTCCAGCCTCATTTCCCGCTTCTTCTCTGCCGCCGGTTTAAACCGCTCCGTGTTCACGCCTACGCCATGAACATGCTCTATTCGCTTGGCCTTAAAGCGATGGTCCACCGCCAATTTATAATCTTCTCCATTGATCGTAATCAAGCAATCGGTCACTTTTGCGAGCATCTTTTCGATCGGGTAATAGATCAGCCAGTTGAGGAGAGGCGCTCCTTTGCAAAAATGAAAGCCGTGCGCCGTGTACAACACATTCGTGCCGATATTCCTTCTGGCGGCACTTGCAGCCAGGCGGGCAAGCACGCCTCCTACAGGAGTGTGGCAATGTACGATGTCGTATTTTTGATTATCGATGATAGCCTTAAGCTCGCGGTAAGCCTTCAAGTTCTGCCTCCGGAACGGAGAGCGGTGAATGGGAAGATCGTACTTCCGATCCACATACGGAAGCTCCATGTTCCCGTGTGCGGCAACGTGCACCTCCCAGCCTTGCTCCTGAAACCATTTCATATGCGGCAAATGGAACGCCTTGAAATGATAATCCACAGTCGCAACAAACAATACTTTTCCAGCCATTGTCCCCATCCGTTCACAGTCCATAAAATTAGTTGCGCGCTGCTTCTTTGTCCATAACTTGAGTAAGGTAATCCAGCAAATGGCTTCGCAAATCTTCCCGCTGCAAGGCGAATTCGATGGTCGTTTGAATAAAGCCTAATTTCTCGCCCACATCATACCGAATCCCTTCGAACTCATAGGCGAAAACCGCTTCATGCCGGTTCAACTGCGCAATGGCATCGGTAAGCTGGATTTCACCGCCGGCTCCAGGCCCCTGATTTCCCAAAACCTCAAAAATCCGCGGACTTAAAATATAGCGTCCCATAATCGCCAGATTGGATGGCGCTGATCCCGCCTGCGGTTTCTCAACCAAGTTGCTGACGTTGTATATCCGCTCGTCCATCGCTTTCCCGTCTACAATTCCATATCTGGAGACTTCTTCGTCCCTCACGTGCTTGACCCCGATGATGGAACCGTGATAGCGGTCATATTGTTCGATCATCTGCAAAAGGCAGGGCTTTTCCGCAGAGACGATGTCGTCTCCGAGCAATACGGCAAACGGCTCATTGCCTATGAATTTACGCGCGCACCAAATCGCATGCCCGAGACCTTTCGGCTCCTTCTGGCGGATATAATGAACATCTACCATATTGGAGGATTTTTGAACCTCGCTGAGCAATTCGTATTTCTTCTTTTCCAATAAATTTTGCTCCAATTCAAAAGAGTTATCGAAGTGATCCTCAATAGCTCTCTTGCCTTTGCCCGTTACGATGATAATATCTTCGATCCCCGACTCCACTGCTTCTTCGATAATGTATTGAATCGTCGGCTTATCTACGATAGGCAGCATTTCTTTGGGCATTGCCTTGGTCGCAGGCAGAAACCTTGTGCCTAACCCGGCTGCAGGAATGATCGCTTTTCTTACCTTCATTATGACTGTGAACCCCTCTTCTTCATTCAAATTACGGCAGATACAAGCTTGTTGCGTTCTACTCTGCCATTGGCTACGTCGAGCAGCAGATTTTTCAGCGTTTGGATGTCAAGAGTCGGGTAGATCTCGATGATTTCCTCAATCTCCGATATGAAGAGATCCGCCGTCTTGCCTATATAAATTTTGGGGAATACTTGTTGCTTATGAACCTCGTCTTCCGCTAACAGTTCCTCGTACAGCTTCTCGCCCGGCCTCATTCCATTGAACTCGATTCCGATATCCTCAATAGAGTTCCCGGACAGCTTGATCAGGTTTTTGGCCAAATCGACGATTTTGACCGGTTCGCCCATATCAAGGACGAAAATCTCCCCGCCCCTGGCCAAAGCTCCCGCTTGAATAACCAGCCTGGATGCTTCCGGGATCGTCATAAAGTAACGAACCATGTCAGGATGAGTGACCGTTACCGGCCCGCCATTTTGAATTTGTGTTTTGAATCTCGGGATCACACTGCCACGGCTGCCCAATACGTTACCGAAGCGAACAGCGACGAACGTCGTGCTGCTAATCGTATCCATGTGCTGGACGATCATTTCCGCCAATCTCTTCGTAGCTCCCATCACGCTGGTCGGGTTAACCGCCTTATCGGTAGAGATCATAACGAATTTCCCTACGCCGCTCTGGCTTGCCGCCCTGGCGACATTCATAGTCCCGATGACATTGTTCTTGACCGCTTCCTCCGGATTGCGCTGCATCAACGGCACATGCTTATGCGCCGCGGCGTGATACACAACATCCGGCCGGTGGAACTGCATCACTTCAAGCATTTTTTTGGCGTCTTGGATATCCATGATTTCCGTATAAAACTTGATGTTCGTATGTGCAAACATTTCCTTTAATTCTATTTCCGCCGAATAGATGCTGTTCTCGCCATGCCCCAATAAAACCAGCTTCTCCGGGTGGAATTGGGCAATTTGACGGCAAATTTCGGAACCGATGGAACCGCCCGCCCCTGTTACCAGCACAACTTTGTCTTTTATGTATTCCGAGATACTGCCCATGTCCAATTCAACGGGCTCCCGGCCCAACAGATCTTCGACCTGTACATCCCTGAACTTGCTAACCGATACCTTCCCTGTAACCAGGTCTTCCAGCATCGGAAGAATTTTGGTTTTGGCTTTTGTTTTCGCGCATTCCTGGAAAATGGCGTTGAGCTGTTTTTTGTTTAATGACGGGATGGCTATAATGATGTTGTCGATTTTCAATTCCTGAACGATCCGCTCAATTTGGCCCGTTCCGCCCACCACCGAAATTCCTAGTATATCCAGGTTCTGTTTTTTCGGATTATCGTCAATAAATGCGATCGGCTTCAATTCCGAATCGTTGTTCTGAATTAATTGTCTCGCTACCATAGTCCCTGCGGCCCCGGCCCCGACGATCAGCGTCCGTTTTTTACTGTCATCCTGCCTGATATAAGTATCGCGGAACATTCTCCAACCGAAGCGCGAGCCCCCGATCAAAAGCATATGCAGCATCCAGGTCACGCCCAGCAAGCGAAGGAAAGTCGTATCCAGCATTATGAGTTGTACGAATCCCGTAACCAGAATCGAAAAGGTCACTGCCTTCAAAATAATGAGCAGTTCTCCGACACTCGCGTATTCCCACGCTTTTTTGTACAACTTGTACACAAATGAGAAAAAATGATGGCTTAGCAGCAGTACGAGCGCACTAATGATGATGGGTACCGTGATCACATGGACCGTGGCGTTCACCAGAAAACTGCTGAAGAAGACAGCGGTTAACACGATCAACGAATCCAAGGAGATTAATAATGAATACCTCTGGCGATATGTCAAACGATTTCACCCTTTCGGATCATTTTAAAACTATTTAATCGTTACCATTCTTTATAAAGAACAGCGAAGGCAAAAAAAATATGGAAAACAGGTATACGATTTCTTTAAAACGGATCATAGCAGAGCATTTTTTGAAAAATACCGTACGATGAGCGGAGTACAGAAGTGCCGCGGCGAACTTTCACATCAGTTACAGTTCAATTGTAGTTCTTTATAAAGAACATGTCAATTCATAAATTAACCGTGAGTTCGGACACTTAGTTATCACGCTTTAAGCAGATGATGAATCTTGCTTGCGAGGCGATCCATTTTCCAGCTGAAATAATGTTTCTTTTCAAACCTGTGGCCGTCAACGGCTATTAGCCACTTATTGTCATTGATTTTTAATTGGTCGATATGATGCATGCCGTCTTTTCTCCAGTCATTCTCCTTATTCGTGCCGCTTAAAACCGTATCGATCCGCTCTTCCGCAAAATCGTCTTCCGTAAGAGTTGTGATTTTAAACAGATTAACCGAATGCCCATAGTAAGGCTCGCCTTGCTGCGTATACCTGTAGATCGCATTGTTATCCACAATGACTCTTCCGCCCGGACGAGTAATACCTATGTCGCTTTTAATCAGGGGGCTTTTCTTATGCTCTTTCCAATCTCCTTCGAGATTTTGCGAATGAAATAAATGTAAGTGCCCATCTATGCCGGCCAGCATCCACCACATCTCTCGATATCGGAATATGGAAGGGTCCGCATATTTACTATGCAGCAGCTCATGAGCGATCTCCCACTCATACGGAAAGTTTGTTGCTCTGTATAACAGCACCTTGGTCGCGGCAATCGATTCCGGCAGCATATAAATTTCGCCTTGAAACGCAAACACTTGCGGATAGGATAAGTGAAACTTTTCCGCTAATATGATTTTCTCGTAAGTCCAGTTCTCTCCGTCCGTGCTTGTGGCTAAGCCTATTTCTCCTTTTTCAGTGGCCTTATTGTACACTTCAAAGAACAAGTAAATGGTAGAGCCGTGTTTGTATAAGAACGGATCCGCGACTAATTCCGCAGCTGCATCGGTAATATCCGAAGCTTGCAAAGTCGGCCGGCTTAATTTTTCGTCCATTGGAGCGTCCTGGATAAAGTTATCGGAGCTAAATACACGGATCGACCATATGTGCGAATCCATAACCCGGTTGTATCTTTTCACGAGCAGCATCGTCATTCCGACAGCTACAATTGCGATCAAACATTGAACCATGAGCAACCCTCCTTTAATGTATGATATGGATGAATCAGGAAGACATCTTCTCTACTTTCCTCTTTTTACCCAACTGCGCGGCCTTCTCAAACACCATGCCGGCCATCCGCCTGGCGATCGTCCATATATACACAAACTCTCCCGTTTTACGAAAAATAGCTACATAAATGAGGTTCGGCACAACAAATGCGACCGCACCGGTCAGTATTAGCTTCCACAAGTTATCCGGAGCAATCATCCGGCAAATCAGACTCGTCGCCACGCAGGTTCCTAATCCAATAACCACATAGAAGAAATAGGTTGCAAAATACGTTCGTAACGGTTTGTTAAATACCTTCTTATAGACAAGATACGGAGTTGTCCATACGGGAATGACCAGAGTGCTGATCAGCGTCCCCAGAAATACACCGATAATCCCCCAGTACTGCACCAGCCAAATGGAGAATCCGAGATTTACAGCAGCTTGGCATAAAGGCGCATAACGATCCTCATGAAAAATACCGGCGGTCGTTTTCACCGTTGTAATGGAATTTCTCATGCCTCTCTCATAAAATGTAACCATAAGAACAATCAGCACCGCGTGGTCCATAATAAATGAAGGACCTATCCACAGCGAAATAAAAGGCTCCGAAATCACATAGAGGAATATCGCGAAAAACGAATACAGCCAGAAATTCACCAACCAGTATACTTTATACACTTGATAAACTTTATCCTGGCTTTCCTTGGCTACCAAATTGCCCACGCTGTGGTAGATATTGTTGAATATCTGATTAATGAACGTTCTGCATATTTCGATGAGCATATTGTAGTTGGAATACAAGCCTACGGCCGCTACGCTGACAAAAGACGAAATAATAATATTATCCGTGCCGAAAATTAAATAAGCGCCGATATTTTGCAGCAGGATTGCTTTAATATTTTTAGTGATGCTCCTCTTGATCTCAGGGTCCAGTCCCTCTCTTGTTTTCTCTTTCAGGAACGGGTATCTCCGATCAACGAGCATGAACATAATGAACCCGTTGGCAATCGTAATCACACTATCGATAACCAGATATAAGATGTAATTTTGCGTGAATTGCAAAAGAACGATTTTCAGAAGCATCGAAAGGATCGAGGAGATCGAATAGATTCCGGTGATGATGTAACCCTTTTGATTTACGTTTAAGAACGAGCTTTTATATTGAAAAAAATAAGGCGCAACCGTGTTGATCAGAAAAATCAGGTAGATCCAATGCAGGTTGGATACATTCGCATCTTTGACGAATAGATGAAGGAACGGCATCAATCCCAGACCCAGCAGCAGGATGACTAGCGCTATGATCCGGTATGCTTGTTTGTACAAATGCATGAGAGCCTTAATTTTTTCTTTGTCGTTATCCGCAACAGGTTTATACAAGCTGTATATAATGCTCGATCCAAATCCGGCCTCAGCCAAAGAAAGCATAGCCAAGATGCTCGTAAACAACCCGTTCACACCCAAATAATCTAAACCAAGGGTATGGATAAACACTGTCCTCGAAAAAAAACTAAGTATCGTAATCAGCAGCTGACTACCTAACCCGGCACTTATATTGAGTATGGAATGTTGTATTCTCATGTTAACTCCCACTGTTGGCTGCTTTTATTCAACATAACCTATTGTATTACGAAGCTCTCTGTACATGCTTTCCTTATCGGCAAGGGAAACCTTTCCGTTCAAAGTGAAGCTTTTGTCATACACTTTTGCCTGTCTCATTAGTTCGTTACTTTTTTCCAGATAGCTGTAAATCGTAGAAATGACTTTGGCGGGGTTACCGGCAACAATACTGTCTTCCGGTACCGATTTTGTAACGATGCTCCCAGCCGCAACGATAGAATTCCGGCCAATTGTAACTCCAGGCATGATTAATGCTCTTGCACCTATAAATACATTATCTTCAATAGTTATACTTCCAAGCTTTGTATAGTTAATTAACTTTTTAGTGCTGGCATCATGTGCCAATAAATAAGCCTCCGGAGCAATGGTGACGTTATTGCCGATCTGAATTAACCAACAATGGGAATAATCAAAAACAACACCTGGCTGAATAGCGCAGTTATCCCCTATTTTCATCCCCATTTTAATATAATCTTCCATCCACTTTTCTTCTAAAATAACTTTTCTTATTCTGGCCCTTAGAAAATTCATCATTTTCATTAGCATGAATGTACACTACCTTATATTTCATAATTTGTTCATCATACGAATACAGAAGCCCTGGGTGAACGGCAAAATATTAAACAACATGGAATACACGCCGATATCCTTCGTATCGCCTTGGGAGAAATCCACGGCTCCGTTTCGTCTCGTTACCTTCATCAGGTATCCGATCGCCCGGTCGGAGCTCTCCGAACAGTCCTCCGAAATCGCTTCGATCTTTGCCGCGTTCAGCAAAAACCAGCCAAGCGTAGCCGTAGCCGAAGAATCCGGCCGGGATTCCGCTCTGGTAACCGTCCAATTCCAATTCCCGCCGGGTTGTTGGAACGAAATAACGGCTTTGGCGAATCTCTGTACACTTCCCTCCAATACGGACTTATAGGCATGGTCTTCGGAAAGCTCGTTCCAAGCATCGATTAAACCGATGGCGAACCAGCCCAGTCCTCTCCCCCATCCATACAGTCCAAGAGGCGCCTTGTTGTCGATCTGGTAAGCATGACAAGGTATAAAGTGCCCGTCCAGCATTCCGTATTGCTCATACGCCTGGATTTGCTTAATGGCCAAGTCTACACACTCTTCCTTGTTGTACCTGAGCCCATAAGCGATGAGAAAAGGGCATATAAACCCGATCGTGTCCACATACCGGTAGCTCTGCATAGCTTTTCGATAAGCAGCAGTCCCATCTTTGCCGATATGCTCCCTGATCAACTCCCAAGTGGCGTCCAAAGCCGGCTTGTAGACATCGATGTCGATAAATTCGAGCTTCATGACCGCGTAAGCGAGAATAGCTCCATCCACATGTACAGGCTTGTTAACCCATTGGCCGTCCCGGTCGAATTTTTGCTGCAGATACGATTGAATGCTCCTCTTAGCTTGCGCATCGTCATGATGCCGTACATATTCGGCTAAGCCAAGAAGCAATGACGCTTCCTGCCAGTGCTGAATGGCACTGCTGGAATAATTGCCTTTGATCATATCGATAGCGACTAATCTTGTATTGTCGGTCACCTTCATCTTCGGCGTATTTGTCAGCCACTTCATGCCGGTTGCCGTAATCGCTTGATTCCACCGCCGCTTGTCGTCATACCGCCCAATATGGATTCGGCTTAGCCAATCCGTGCCGATAGGAATCAAATCCACCAATAAAATGAGTATAAGGATGCCAAGCGCAGCCCAGCCTGCTATATGAATCATCGTCGTTATGTCCTCTCTACACTACTCCACAAATGCGTACAATTTGCCGATCTCCGCTTCCGTCCCCAGCTTCTCCATGGACAGATTGCGGATCAGCCCGCTTCTCAGAGCCTCATCATCCAACAGTCTTTTGATACCGTGAGACACTGCTGCGGCGTTCATTTCTACAATCAATCCGTTGACCTCATGTACAATCTGATCTTTTACCGTACTGTAATTCGTAACGACAATCGGTTTGTGCAAGATTTTTGCTTCATCCAAGGCAATGGATTTCCCCTCGAACCGGGAGGGCTGCACGTAAATATCCGCTTCCCTTATGTATGGATACGGATTTTCGCGAATGCCCAACAGAATGACGTTGTGCTGCAGCTGCCGGTCGGCAATCATCGCCTCAAGCTTGGCCCGATCTTCGCCTTCCCCGATAATATACCAGGTAACCTTGTACCCGGATTGAACCAAGTCTTTGCACGCGTCGATGGCCAGTTCGAATCCTTTCTGGTAAACAAGCCTGCCAACCGAAACCAGCTTCACGCCGTCTGCAGCCATTTCAGCCCGTTCGGATGCCATGTTATGAATCATTTTAGGAGATACGATGTTGTGCATCACTTCAATTTTGTCCTGAAACTCAGGGAATCTATGCTTTAGTACTGCGGCACATTGCTCGGATACTGTAACGATATGATCCAATTGGGAAAAATACGCGCTATCCATGTCCGGGTCCATTCCTAATTTGTCATAATCGTTATGGATAAACCCTATTTTTTTACTTGCAATAACCTTGTCCACGCAATAATAAATCGGATTCTTTTCCAAATAGGCAATCGCTGCATCGTATCTCTTGTTAACGGCTTGCATCGATCTGGCAATGTAGGCCCAAGCCCGTTGATCAACTTTGGCCCGGTTGGGTTCATTTCTGAAAATATAACTTACACAAAATCTGGAGAACGCAATAGAGAACCGGCCTTTCTTCAAACAATCGGCTGCCGCTTTCTTCAACGGCATGTCAAAATATTGATATTCCTCGGGCTCTTCCAATATATGAACCTGTTTAGGTATGCTGTTGAAAAATAGGCCCTGGTGTTTAAACAGGAACAGATCCACCTCATAGCTCGCATAGTCGATTGTTTCCAATAAGGAAATTAACGCCTTCTCCGCTCCGCCGCAATCCAGGTTGTTAATAATAAACAGCAGTCTTTTTTTCACAAGCTACCACCTAATTGATTATTTCGTACAATTTACGAATTTCTTCTTCGGTCCCCAGCTTTTGTTTGCTAAGAGTGTCCACCAGCCGCTCCTTCATCGCCTTGTCTTTGATAAGCGTCTCAATGCCTTCGCATAATCCGTCTTCGCTTAATTCCACAATGAGCCCGTCGGTGCCATGCTGGATTTGATCTTTCGCCGTTTCAAAGCCGGTGACGACAATCGGTTTCCGAAGAATTTTGGCCTCGTCTATGGCAATCGACTTCCCTTCATATCGGGACGGCTGAACGTAAATATCGGACGCCTTGATATACGGATAAGGGTTCTCTTTGATACCCAGCAATTTGAAATGAGGTTCCAAGCCATGGGTGGCGATTAACTGCTCCAATTGTTCCCGTTCGCCGCCCTCGCCAAGCACGTACCATTGTACGGAATAACCCTTGCTTATCAACAATCTGCATGACTCGATCGCCAGATCAATGCCTTTTTCATTGCTTAATCTGGCGACCGTAACGATTTTCGTGCATTTCGCATCGGTCACCATTTCGACAGGCGTATCGTTTTGCGACAATTGATTGATGATGGAAGGGGACACGATATTGTAAATGACTTTCACTCTGTTTTGTAAATGGGAAAAATGAAACACCAGCGATTTGGCGCATTCTTCGGATACGGTAACGAGATAATCCAGGCGGGAGAAATACGGCGTGTCGAATTCCCCGTCCATCCCTGAGGTGGAGTAATTCGTATGAATCCAGCCGATCTTTTTCTTCGCCCGCACCTTCTCTACAACAAAATAGATAGAGGATTTCTCCAAATATCCGATTGCAGCGTCGTACTCTTTATCTAACACATCCAAAGATCTACTATAATATTTCCAGGTGTTTTGCTCGGAGATCGCTTGATCCTTGATCATACGATTCTTCAAGCTGAACATGAATCTGGAGTACGCCAGATCCACCCGCCCTTTCAATATAAATCTGCCCAACGAGCTCTTTAACCCGTCCGAAAAAATCCGGTGATTCTCAGGCATGTCGAGCAGGTTCACTTCTTTGGGCAAAGAATGAATAAACACGCCGGATCTATTGAACAGGACCAGGTCTACACGATACTCGCCGTAATCGATTTGGGATAACAGATTGACAAGACTCTTTTCCCCGCCGCCTGCGGATAAGTCAGGCATAACAAATAGCAAATGCTTCTCACGCTTCATCATTCGTCTCATCTCAAACGGCTTTGACTAGCTCGTTCAAATATTCAACCGCTTTGTAGGACATCTTCTTAATCTGCGGAATCGATTGCTTCAGCTTTTCTTTAATCGCCTGCTCCTCGCTGAACATTTCATTAAACTTGGCGATGAGTTTGCTGCCTGTCGCGATTTCCTCGATCCCCAGAACCAGCTTCTCTTCGCCGAATAAATCTTTGGCAATGCCCTTCGATTTCACACTGTAGCCGAGCACCATCGTCGGAACATAATTGGAATACGCAGCGATCGTAGCGTGTGTCCTGGCTCCGATAAAGAACCTCATTCTGGCGATGTATCCTTTGTACTGGATGGCATTTAAGTTATTCGGCAGCAGAATGACCCGGCCGGTATCCTTGAATTCGCCATAGTAGCTTTTTAGAACTTCGTAATCATCGTTCCCCGCTTCGATGACATGCGGCGTAAGCGCAATGGTCGAATCAGTCGTATGCAAAATGTGCGAAATCAATTCCCTTACGGCGACTTGCGAATCTTTATTTCGCTTCCAGACGAGCGGACTGAAGTTGAGCCCGATGGTGTTGCCTTCCTGCCAGCCTTCAGGCAGAGCCAGCTCCTCTTTTTCCATCGTAAACGCGGCATCCGCGCACAATTTGACATTCGTTAGCCCGTGGCTCCTTAACAGCTCATACGTAAGGGTTTCGCGGGCAAGAATGAGGTCGAACAACCGCAAATCCTGCAATTTTCTTTCCGACAAATCTTCAGCCCCGATTGAGCAGCCCCACAAAACCAATTTCTTGCCTTGCGCCTTCACCCGCCTGTCGATCTCATACCATCCAGGCTGTTCGCCATAGCAGTAATTGTCCCCGCCAATCGATAAACATACGTCCATATGGTCTATATGTTTAATGATTTTGTTGTGGATTCTGCCCAAGGCATACGATTCATCATTAAAAAACTTCACCTTAAGTGAAGATAGCAACCAGTCATATGAATACTTTTTAATGCTTTGCGGCGATCCGTCGTAGATGCCGTCCAACGTCTCGATGACCCGATCGGTTTCAGGCTTTCCCGAAGCCAGGTACACTTGCACCCCCTGGATTTGTTCCTTAATAAGCGAAGTAGAGGAGCGCACGATGGCCTCGCAGCCTCTATTCAAACTCCCGTCATGGGCAAACATCATAATTTTCATTATCCGATCCCCCTCGTTATTTATTCCTCAGTCTGCTGTATGCGGTAGCGCAGTAAAGGCCAAACGTCGATTTCCGTTTCATCAACTCCACAATATACTTATCGTAACGCCCTTGCCTGCCGGACATTTCGCGAATATATGCAGGCAGAGCCTCTCTAACGTGCACATTGTGTATCATTTTCTTTACCAAGGCATACCTTTTGCCGAATCCCACCTCCGGAGAGGTAAAATATATATAAATATAGGACATGACACTATGGATCAATTTGATCGATTGCAGCCGCCGGATTTCGTCCTTTTCCAGGGTACCGCCGATGACCCGGGTCAAATCCAATGCATATACATCAAGCGCCCGCTGAAAATAATCTTTTTGCAAAATGTTTCTCGTAGCGCTCCCCGCCACCTCCCGGTAATGGTATCCGGTGTAGTCTATGTATTGAACCGCCGCGGCGCTTCTGAAGAACTCCAGGTTAAACATGCCGTCTTCCCCCAGCGCAACGCCTTTCGGAAATTTCACCCGCCGGCTGCGCAGAACCTCTCCCTTATAAAGCTTGCTGCAAACCGTATTCAAATCGTCATGCTTGATAAAATAAGGCAGAATCTCCCGGGCAATGTAATCTTCCCTTAAAACAGTGCTCGCAGGAAACGGGTATCGCGTAACCACTTGATGACCGCTCAACTCACTCTCAAAATTGGAGATGATCGCATCGCAGCCGCTTCGTCTTGCTGTGTCGTACAACAGCTCGAACATATCGGACTCAATGTAGTCATCTGCGTCGACGAACCCCACATACTCCCCGACCGCGCGCTCCAAGCCGGCATTCCTTGCCATGCTCACGCCCTGGTTCTCTTGATCGATCAGCTTGATTCTATGATCTTGTTGCATATACCGCTCGATGGCAGCCCGGCTGTTGTCCCGGGAGCCGTCATTTACGAAAATAAATTCACATTCGCGCAATGTCTGCTCAAGGAGCGATTCCATACATGGAACGATGTAGCGCTCAGCGTTATAAACAGGAACGATTACACTAACTTTGACACTCATGACTTAAGCTCCCATCAATCGATACAGCTTTTCCAACTCGTCGCTATTACTATGATCTTGGGCTTCCAAATGGTCTGATAACGCTTTTCTTAACTCGCGGTTCTTGTACAGTCCTTCAATGCCATCCGCGATCCCCTCTTCGCTCAACCCGCAAACAACCCCGTCAACGCCGTCCTCGATCTGGCTCGCAGCCGTCGAGTAATTGGTAATTAAGACCGGCTTGCCTAAAATTTTGGCCTCGGTCACGGTGACGGCTTTCCCTTCATAGCGCGAAGGCTGGACGTAGAGATCGCAATCCTTCATATAAGGATAGGGATTCGTCCTTTTCCCCAGCAAAACAAAGCTGCCGGAGAGGCCGTTCCGCTCGATAAGTTCTTTCAGCATAGCCTCATCTCCGCCATATCCGACTACGTACCAGGCAATTTGGCCGCCGTAACCTCTGTCGTGCAAAATTTTCAATGCCCGCACGGCTTGATCGATTCCTTTTGCATTCGATAGCCTGGCTACTGTGACAAGCTTGAACCGATGATCCGGAGCGATCGAATCCTCTGCTTTGTGCAGCGACATACGCTTAACAAACGCAGGCGAGGTTATGTTTTCGATGACCCTAACTTTGGTTTTCAGCGTAGGGTACTTAACCAAAAAAGATTGCTTGCAGGCTTCCGACACCGCAATAATATGATGAAATTGGTCCCATATTTTGAGGTCCATGCCGACGTTCGTCTCCACAGTCGAATAGTCCGTGTGGATCCAGGCGATCTTCGTCCGCGCTTTCACCTTTGCAGCGACAAAGTCATGCGGCCACAGATAGCTGATCGCGATATCGTACTCTTTGTCCGCCTTGGGTAAAAAGGGCAGGGCGTATTTCCACATGAGCTGCATTTGGTAATAGCCCGGTTCCGCGATCCCTTTCCTTCTGCCCATGTACGTGGCCGCCAGCTTGGAAACGATTCTGGATGCGCCGATCACGTATTGCCTCTCCCTCACAATCTCGCCAATCGACTTTCTGAAGGTTGTGTAGGAAGAGACTTCGTCCAGCAATCTGGCTTGGGATGGAATCATCCCCATAAAATCGCCCTGATGCCGGTACAGCATCAAATCAACGGCATACTTGTCATAGTCGAAATTTTCAAGCATACTGATCAGGCTTCGTTCCACCCCGCCGACTTCCATGTCGTAGGATGCGATTAATATATTTTTCATGACTGTGCTCCTATGCTTTTGTCACTAATTTGCGAATTCGCGCTATGTTGTCTCCGCCAATAATTTTGGCTGCCAAATGCTTGAGATTGCTCTTCAATCTGACTTTAGGCGGCAGCCAGCTTTTATGAAAATAGTGCATCGCATAGGTTTGTTCCGTAATAAATTTCCTGCAGTTAATGTAATCGAAAGGGGAAAAATAAGTCTGGGGATAAAAGGCGCCGATACCCTTGATTTCTTGGTATTCCCCATTGAGCTGGAGCCCCTTGCTTCGGAGAATTTCAGTGATCATCGCCACATTCGTTAAATCGTTATAGCTCCCGTCTTCTCTCTTGAAGTCAATGCCTTCATAGGAGTCGACAAATTGCTTTAACAGCGGGTTGCCCTTTGCAGCCCCGATCGTGCTCGTCGCAATGTAATTTTCCTGCTCGAATCCCCAGAATGAATCGTGATGCAGCAAATCGTCAAAAGGCTTGTACACCTCAACATCGGTATCCAAATAAATGCCGCCATAGTGATACAGGGCGCTGGCCCTGGCGTAATCACTGACAAAAGCGAATTTCCGGGCTTCATAAGCCCCTTGAACGTATGAATTGCATCGAACGTCGAAGTTATGTTCATTCCATTCGATAAATTCATACTCCGGCAGGTTACGTTTCCAGCTGTCCATGCACCGCTTGACGATATCTGGCTTTTCATTACCGCCAAACCAACAATAGTGAATCGTTTTGGGAATGATATTCAACGGAAAGCTCCCCCTAAGAACTAATCAGTCGTTCTCCACAGAGAACATAAATGGCAATTTCTACACCAATTCATCTTCATTGTAGTTCTTTATAAAGAACATGTCAATCATTGTGTCCGTTCAGTTCGCCGCGCCGATGCTTAGATTCGGGCTTTGATTTCCCAGCAAGCCGGCGAACAGACCGCCTTTCTCCAGCGCTAATTGTTCGAACCCGCCTGCCTGAACAATTCGGCCGTTATCCATGACGATCACTTGATCCGCGTTGCGAATCGTCGACAACCGGTGGGCGATGACAATAATGGTCATCTTGCCTTGTATTTTTTCCAAAGCTTGTTGAATTCTCGATTCATTCTCCGTATCCAGCGCGCTCGTCGCTTCATCCAGAACGAGAATAGACGGCTTCTTCAAAATTGCCCGGGCCAACACCAGCCGCTGCCGCTCACCGCCCGAGAGTCTGACCCCCCGATCGCCGATCAACGTATCCAGTCCTTGCGGCAGCTTGCGGACCAGCTCATCGACAGCCGCAAACTCCAGCGCTTCCCACATTTGCTCCTCAGCGGCATTCGGCGCAATCATCAACAGATTTTCCCGAATGCTGGCATTAAATAAAAACGGGTCCTGGGGAACGTAGCTGACGGAATGCCGCAGCGACACCAGCTTTTCCACAGTAAGCGGTACGCCGTCGACAAGAATTTGGCCGCTTTCCGGCTGCATCAAACCCATTAATATATCGATTAACGTGCTCTTCCCGGCCCCGGATCTTCCTGCAATCGCCGTCATTCGGCAGGACGGAATCTTCAGACTAACCCCTTGAAGAGCATACAGCGACTCCTCCGGATTATAGCGAAAATATACATCGCGGCATTCGAATCCTTGCTCGATGCGAAGCCGCTCGACGCTTTCGGCCGGATGCCCGCCGATTCCATCGAGTTCCTTCGCGGCCTTGCATTCCTCTTGAAGCCCAATCAGCATCCGGAATGCCGGAATCATCGACGCCATCGACTCCAGGTTCGATTGGATGCTTATAAATCGCGGCCACAGCCGGGAAAATATGACGACGATCATCAACAGCTGCCCCTGCTCGGACTTGAACAGCGTTAAAGACACATAAATAAATACAGCGATGAGCACCGCTGAAGTGACTTTATAGAGCAGCTGCGATTGAGTCGCCAGCTTGACTTGCTTTATCCGTTCGCGCTCGGTCTCATCCGACCAGTCCTGGAGCCAGCGGTACCGCGGTTCTTCCAGCCTGTTGCTTTTAATATCTTTGATGCCGTTGAAGTGATCCGTGATCCCGGCAAGGTAGACCTTCGCCAGCTCTAACAAGCGGCCCCCAACCGCCTGCGACCGGTAAATAAACGTCCTGGAGCAGAGAAACAGCGCGAAACCGCACAGCAGCACGAAACTCGTCATTTTTACCGACAGCCAAAAGGCGAATGCAAGCTGGATCATCGTAAAAGTGAACGAGCTTAGCAATTGCAGAAACAATTGAACCCCGCCTGTAACCTGCCCCAGTTCTCCGGTCAACGAATGAATAAGATCGGATTTGCGCTTTTTCACAAAAAAGCTCCAATTCGCCCGCAAGATTGCACGGTACGTTTCCAGCCGCAAGTGATTGATAAACCGGGTATGAATCTTGGCGTCCTGTATGGTCAGATTCCGCTGCAGCATAGACTGAGCGAGTACCAGCACTACATAAATCCCTAAAATAAGCGGCAATCCGAGCATCGCCGGAACCTGCTGCAAGGTCTGCAATAGCCCGGCCGCAGGCGCTGCTCCTGTATTCATATCCAAAATGCCGCTCATACTTATAAGCGGAATTAAGAGGAATATGCCGATGCCGTCCAAACAGCTGATGAAAACCATCCCAAGCAAATTCAAATAGAGAAGCTTTCCCGTGTACGCATATAATTGTTTGGTCAGAAATAAAATTTGCTTCACTCTACGCCCTCCCGGACACTACATATTTCTTGGTCGTCCGCCAGAACCACAATACCGGACGCAAAGGGAAATAGAGGAAATGGAGCTTCTTCGGCAGAGGCAATATCTCGGCGTCAATCGGATACGGATGGAGGAAGCTAACTATGAACAGGAGCTTTTGCCGGATTCCCATCAAGGCGAACAGATGCCGCTTATGATACTTTTGCACATCATCCGGTACAGGGTCGGTGTGCAAATTGACCAACCTCTTCAAATAAAACATGGCGTCATTCGCCAGCTTCTTCGCCCGTTTCTTTTCCGCAAGCAGGGCCATGGCTTCCGTCTGCGGCGTATGCAATAATTGCGCGCATAAATGAAGGGCCTGTCCGGCAATATGCGAAGCATCATAGGTACGCAGTTCGGCGTATAATTCGTCCCAGTCCGGCGCTTGCTTGACGAATCGATCGATATCTGCCAACCAACGCAGTCTGGACCAGCCGTGACGGGACCCGTGCAATATTAAAAAAAGGAACAAATCCTCTCTGCCCAAGAAGTAGAGAGATACGCCTTTTATCGGACTCACCCGTCTCCGTTCCCATAAATGCTCAAAACTCGGCTCAATGGACGGGCCCGGATTAAGCCGCCAGTGCAATTCCACCGTGATCCCCCGCTGCGGGTGGGTGTACGTAGTGTGATGGTGCCTCCACTTCCAATTGTCTAAAGTCGTTGAGAAGTAGTCGTCCTTCACATAGCCCTGCTTGAGCAAAAGCTCCTCGGCCCGATCAAGCTCCCGAAGCGGAACGAGAATATCGAGGTCGCAGGAGGAGCGGAGCGACAGATCGCCGTACAGCTCCATGGCAAGTACAGGCCCTTTCAAAAACAGGCACGGAATCGACGCCTCAGAAAGCAGCCTGCATAAGCGTTCCATCTCCCCGCCAAAACGAAGCATCTCGAACGTATTCAGTTTGTATTCCTGCTGTAAGTTCTGCACAACGTGCGGAGGGATAGACGTACTGTTGAGCGATCTTATTTTTTTGTAAACGAGGGGGAACACACGGTGATGCTTCACTAATTCGAGGAAATGATTCCAATCGATATCGTGGAACAGCCCGGCATGATCCGGTGAAGCAGGTTCATCCTCCTGGCCGATCATAGACAGAAGCAATCTTAATTCTTTGGGGAGGTCGCCCCAATGGAGATGAACATTAGTATCCATGATTAACTCCTTCAATCAGTCATTGTTCATTGTCTTGGCAAATTTACCAACGACTGTGAATTTCTCCATTCCTTCCGAGCCGGTAATATAGTAAGGGCCGCTTCGCAGCCAGGCATGTGCGATCATGTTTCCCGCTTCATCCTTTGCCGTTCCCAAATATAAAGTGCTTTCGATTCGCCGTTTCTCCAACATTTTGAGCCCGGCAATCGCTCTGACCAAACATTTGCTCTCCCACAACGTATGGCCGCTCACGGATTGAATGGCGTTATGGATATGAACGAGTGCAGCGTGGTTGCTTGGCGTAGGTTCGAAGGTTGTCTCCAACATTTTCCGCCCCAATTGCGGCGCTATCTTCGAGAATGGCAGCAAGATGAGCAGCCGCGCCCAGCCTAAATAGAACAGGGCTTCCAACATGAAGCAAAAGGTTTTCCTATCCCAAGAACGTATAGCCCTTAATTTTCTCAGCATCTTTATTCTCCGATATGAATAAGCCCTTCTTTGTGCAGATCCTCCAGAAAGGAGGCGACATGCGCTTCGCATTCCGCCTGCTCCACGTTGTATTCCGAAATCAGGATGCTTACCATTTGATGAACCGCAACCGGGTTCTCCATCAATCCCCAAATTTTCCCGCCTATATCGCCTAAATTGTAGTATTTGCCCTTTTCAATACTCAGCATGACGATTTCTCCGTCCATCTCGCTTACAACCGTACCTTCCAATTGTTTAACCACGTCATGCAGCGATATTTCCCGAGCTTTGCTCATTATGGATTCCCCCTGTTTAATTTATCGAGTATGAAGTCTACTAACTGCGGCGCGCTAAAGCTAATGGCAGACCGTCGGATTTGATACATATCCACATGATTCGTCATGCTAGCCGAGACGGTAAAATGCCATTCCATCAGCCCAAGCCGCGGAATAAGAAAATTGCGGTATGTATGGGTGAAAAGTGTCTGGAGCCGCGCCAGCTTCGTAATAGGCTGGAATTCAAAACGTTCGTTCTCCGTCTTGCCAAGTTCAAATACAGCGGCAAGCGGCAGCGGTTCTGCATAGAAGCTGGACGGAACCGGAATCGAAAATTTATTTTCTCTGCCGAATATCGGCTTATATTCATGGCCGTCGACGCCAAAATTGTCCAAGCTCTCTTGCCACAGCTTCTGCTGCGGATACGAAGGCGTTACTATGGGTACCCGACCACGGTTCGACAGCGAAACGGCAATCACATCGTCGCTGACCAACCGGCAGCCCCGTCTTAAGAAGGCGGAGGCCAAAGTGGACTTCCCGGCGCCGGATTCCCCGATAAAAGCGTACGCCTTTCCATCGATTTCAATGGCGCTTCCGTGCAGGGGGTAGATGTTTTTTTGCATCAACAATGCGCCCATGCACGAGCCAAGGATGTAGAGGCGGATTAAACTCTCGTCCGCTCCGCGAATCGGAGCGACCTTGATCGTTCGGCCATCCTGAACGCAGAAATATGCATGATCCGGAACATAGAACAGGACCGTCCGGTCCTTCACGATATGTTCGTACGGGTTATTTTCCAATTCAGACTTAAAATTCACATTGTTGTCGATGACAATTTCAATGTCGGCTTCATTCGCCGGCATATTGACGAACGGCAATTCAGGCAAAGAAATCTCGCTTGAGATCAATAATCCAAAAGCCTTATACATACAACTCACTCCAAATCGCTGCCATGGAAATAAGAAGAACCCTTATACTCGCTTTGATGTATAAGGGCCTCTACACATTCAAAACTTACAAATGATTGTCCGCCGAGAATGTTTGAATTAGCTGGTAAAGCGCGGTTTCGGTGAACGAACACCTTGAACATAAGCTTCGTCTGTAAACGGACCGTCCGTTGTAGAAGCTTCGGTCATTTGTACGTCCAATACGCTCAGTACCGGTTTATTCCATTCTTTTTTGTCTGCCATTGTTTTCACCTCCCCCTCGTATTAAATGAACCCCTTTAAAAATCGATACACAATCAAGCTTCGCATCAGCATTCTGAAATCCATATCGTTGGCCTGCTCAGGGCGTACCCCTTGCTTGGCCTTCGAAAGAGCGGCCCTTATCGCAGGGCCGTTAAACACTTCCAGCGCGACAGAATCCGTGCTTAGCTGTTGTATTTCTTCCACGAATGCGTCCCAATGCGGCATCATCCGATGAATCCAATCGACACCTTGCGTACCGTGAACCCGTTGATTCAGCCTGACTTTGTCAGGCAAATACGTTTCCGTCGCTCTTCGAACGAGTGCACGGTCCAATCCGTCGCGAACGTACTGCTCTTCGGGTACGGACAAGCAGAACCGAATGACGCGAATATCGTTCGTAGGGTCTCTCTTCCATACCGAGTAGCGCAGCGACAATTTCGTCGCCAACGTATTGCTTGCATTCCAATGAAACAATTGTTCAAAATGCTTCCTTCTTTGCTCATATGCATCGGCATCGGAAATCCAGCCGGATTCATCTATTCCATACAACTTCAGTCTGTTGTAAACGTCCGTTTTTTTCGCAAAGTCCGGGTTGATGAGCACTGGATACTTAAAAGGCGCGCTTGCCGGAAGCATCCGCTCTAACCGCGGGAATGCGACTTTCGCGATATCAGGCAGCATGCGCAGCCGGCTTCCGCCCACATTGAAACTGTAATGATGCAATTCGCGGCTTAATCGAACCCATCTTAGCTTTTTGAGAAGAATCGCATAATAATCGATCGCAGGCCCCCAGGAAATAGACATATTCCCTCTGCCGCCGTTCAGCAGCACGCCTGTCCCTTCCTCATGCGCTTGCTCAAACATCCCTTTAAGCCAGAAGGAATTCTCAAAAAACTTATAGGGCATCTCCATAATCTTAAGGAAATCATCGACCTCGGATAAGGAGTTTCTGCCTGCGAAATCGCAATATTTCTGCTTAATGCCGCCTACGTACCCTACAGTCGATTGAATAAAAGGACTCTCATCGGCGATGTAATGCTGTGAAGTGTAATCCTTAAAATCGTTCGTCGGAACGTAACTAAACGTATGTAAAAGCTTATTCTTCTTCCGCAGCACCCTTGCGGCAAAACCGGCAATGGCGCCAGAGTCCAGCCCCCCGCTCAATTGAGCGCCCACGCCCCGATATGTACGCAGGCGAGAGGTAACGGCTTCCTGAAACACTTCGCGAAACGCTTCTACATACTCTTCATCGGATTTCAACCGCAGCCGTTGTTCCGGCGTTATTTGGCAATATCTTGATAATTTCACTTGATTCCCGGCAATAGAGATACTGTGCGATGGAGGCACCTGCTCGATATGTTTGTACACGGTTGAAGAAGAAGTGACAACATCCACCATCCCGCTTATCGCCAAATACTCCGCGAGCCATTCTTCATTCAGCTCTTTTTTCACATGAGGTAATGTCAACAAAGGTTCGATCACGGTGCAAAACCCAAAATGGTTCCCCGCACGGGCGTAATACAGTGTCCGACTGCCGGAGAAATCTCTTGCCCCGAAAAGGCGGCGTTCCCTGCCATCCCAAATCATAAAAGCGAAGTCGCCGACCAAATACTGCGGAGCATCTCCCCCCCACTTGGCATAGGAGAGCAAAATGAGCTCGCTATCGGTTATCGCCTTCCGCCTTTCAGGCTCGATCTGCAGCATTTCAAACAATTGCTGCCGGTTATCGATAATAGCATCAGCCGTAATCGCCAACTGCCTTGCCGAATCATAAAACGGCAGACGCTCTTCTACGGACTCGGGTGTGATCCACTGCGCATGGCATCCCAAAAAGACGCGGTCTTCGTGCCAAATTCGAACGTCGTCCGCCGGGTAGATTTGCAAAGCTTGCATGAGCATTCCGCCATACTCTAGGGCAATAGGCTCATCCATTACACTGTAAACTCCCGCTATGGCACTCATGTAATGCTCCTTTCACCCGACCATGCAGCTTAGCCCGAATCTTTATACAGAACAATAGTCCGCTAATATATGGGTATTACGAACTATTTTTGTTCTTTATCAAGAACATTTCAAGAATATCATGTCACATTTTCGATGTCAAATCTTTCTTTATCAATTAACCCAAATTATGGGAAAAGCATTCGTATAAAGCTGCGGCACCTTTTATGGTACAGCATGACGTACTTGACCCATACCGGGCCTTCAGCCGTCTTGAGCCCCAATTCATGGCCTAATTCGACCTTGTTGGGGAGGATCCAACTCCATATCGCCCGCAGGCAATGCGCCGCTTTATCGTAGATTACAAATTGAGACCTGATCAAATTGATATATTGCCGCCGCTTGTTGTAATCCCGGTCGGTGACCGCATGGTAATCCCACCGCAAACCTGCTTTTGCTCTGATCGGCAGTGGTGCGATTTGTTCCAACTGCGGCAAAATGTGATAAACAACCTCCAGCGTCCAAATCATTCTTTTGAAGGTGTGATGCGAACCCGCATCCTGAAAAAGCAGCGAATAATCGAGTTCCCCGTTATCGCGCAGCGCGCAGATCATCTGGATGATATCCAGTATATATTTAAAAGAGTCCAGATTATGCTTCCATCCATGCAGACAAATCATGTAGAAAGTATGATAATCGGATAATTCCTTGATATGTCTGTACGGCCCCAGCGGCTTGGCTTGATGCCAAAACTCTCCGATCCTTAAGGAAGAAGTGCCTGCCTTCAACAAATCCCAATGAAGTTCCACGGTTAACGGAATCGGCGAATGAGGCAGCTGCTTGCTGTAGCTGGCATGAAAATGGGCAGGGATTCGTTCCTCCTCGTCCGTAAAACCAAGCGATTTGACACACGCGCTCGCCTTCTCCATATCTTCGGGACGAATCAGCAGATCGATATCGGTCGTTTTTCTGGCTCCAATATGTCCGAAATACTTCTCGGCGAAAAAGACGCCTTTAAGCGGAATCGCCGCGATTCCGGCTTCCTCCAACTTGCCGACGATGCGTTCCAGCTCGCTTTTCACAAAAATATTGAGGTACAAATCTTTCGTAAACTGCTGTTCCAGACGTTCCCGAAAAAACGGAGGGGTTTGTTCAAGCCATCCTTTCCGCTTTAAAAGCCAGTATATTTGCGAACATACTTCGGATGATTCGATGTCCTCCAACGCCCGGCGGTAAAATGCCGAATCGGCAGGCAGCGGCTTCGACGGCTCGTACAATGCCTGAATCATATCCGTTATCAAACCGCGTCCGCTCCTTCCGTTTTTTGAAACTCTCTTTGATACAGCTGACGATATAATCCGTCCGTTTCCATAAGCTCCTCATGATTGCCCTGCTGCACGATTTTCCCCTTGTTCAGTACGATAATCAAATCCGCGTGGCGGATTGTGGACAGCCGATGGGCAATGACGAGCGTTGTACGGTTTTGCATAAGCCGGTCCAACGCCTCTTTTACTTCATGTTCGGATTCGTTGTCCAGTGCGGAAGTCGCTTCATCCAGCAGGAGGATCGGAGCATCCTTCAAAATTGCCCGTGCAATGGCCAGCCGCTGTTTTTGCCCGCCTGACAACCGCAGGCCCCTCTCCCCGATCTCTGTATCGTATCCGTCCGGCAAAGCGCAGATGAAATCGTGGATATTGGCAGCGGCGGCAGCTTCCCGCATTTCCGCTTCCGTAATATCCGGCCGCGCTATCGACAAGTTCTCCCGCACGGTTCCGTCAAATAAAAAGGTTTCCTGCGGAACGTATGCAAACCGGCTGCGAAGCTCCGAAGAGGAATAGCTGTCGGCGGGCCTGCCATCAATCCAAATGGCGCCCTCCTCGGGCTTGAAGAAGCCTTGTAGCAGGTTAAACAGCGTTGTTTTGCCCGCACCGCTCTGGCCGACGATAGCGACGACTTGTCCGGCGGGGATGTGCATGTCGAATCGTTCGAATATGCGCATCCGGCCGTCGTAGCTGAAAGCGATATTGTTCACATCGATAGCTACAGCCGTCGGTGCATGCCGGATATAATACGGCAGCCGAGGGGATTCCGGAGTTTCCTGCATCACTCTCGAGATTCTTTCCACAGCGGATACCGACCGCTGAAATCCCGCCCATTGGGCCGCAAGCCCCGTTAGCGGGTAAATCATATGGTCGATCAGGTTGACGAACGTCAGCAGGGAGCCTACCGTCAGCACATCGCGCGAAATGAAATAAGCCCCGAAGCAAAGGCTCGCCAGAAAGATCAATGTGCTGATAGCGTCTCCTCCGGCCAAAAATTTTCCCCGCAACCTGGCATTTTGCAGTTCCAATGCGAACAATTCCCGGTTCTGGGCGGCAAATTTACCGAACAGCCATCTCTCGATGGAAAACGAACGAATCATCATGAAGCCTTGAAAAGTTTCATTCAGCAAACCGTTCATATTGCCCAGCAGTTCGTTAATCAGCCGGCTGTTCCGGCGCAGCAATAAACCGAACACGGCGCCGATCGCCAGGGCGAAGGGCGCAGCAAGAACACCCAGTACAGCAAGCTTCCAATGGATTTGCATCAAATAAATAAACACAGCCAGATATACAACAGGAAGCTTGATCAGCTCTATAAAGCTTCTGCCGATAACTCCATCGATGCTGTGAATATCGTTCGTAAAGTGGGATATTAAATCTCCGGAGCGGAGGTTGAAGTGCTTTGCTGCGGGGAGCAGCAAAATTCGTTTATACAAATCCGTTTTCAAACTGTTTTTAACGCCGTTCGTAGCGACCGTGTCCAAATAAACATTGAAGTAAGCAGTAAGTATACTAACGATCAAAAGAGCTACACCGAGCGCCACCAAGCGAAGCAGGCGTGTAATGTCGCCATGGATCGCAGCATCCGTAATCGACCCGTAAAACCAGGCGAACACCAAAGTCAAGGCGACATCGACCCCCAACAACAAAAAGAGGAGCGCATTCGGCCTCCAATACCGGAGCATATACGGCATGAGCAGGGAGAACGTTTTTCGGATATCGTCAGGAACAAAATACTGCTCTATGTAAGAGGCAAATTTCCGCTGCATTCGTTCGATCATAGGGACACTCCACTAAAGCTTCTAGTTAATGCCTTGCTTGCGGTTCAGATACATTCTTAACAACCAGGATATATGCGGAATCGAAATGACGAGCCGACCCCACACATCAAAAATGAGGCGATTCGTTTGAATCCGCCTGTTCTTCTTTTGTATATATGCCAATCTGCCTATGATTCGATCGTCACTTACAGGCTCGTCAAAGCCCAGATTCGTATCGCCCTTGCATAAATAATGCGCTTTATTATGGTTCCATACGGTCCGGTAAAACCGATGAGCAACAAGCTGTCCGCCGGCAGTAACGAATAAAACTACGTCCCCCTTCTGTAAATCCGCCGGCCCGCATGAAACGAAGCGGCACACGTCATCTTCCCGAATAAGCGGGAACATGCTTGTACCGTAAGAAGGCAGATCAATCCATCCTTTGCGTTTCACGACGCCGTGAATCAGGTGCAGGGTTTCCGCGTCAGCTTGCCACATGCCGAATCAAGCCGCATTCAAGCAGACTGGACAAAAATTGTTCCACGTCCATACCGGCTGCATCCGGAACACCGTTATACTTATCCTGAACGGCTAGCGTAAGCGATCGCACCGTCTGCTCCTCACGAAGCAGCGACCAGCAAAAACCGCCGATTTCATTCAGCTTCGTTACCGTGTAATCATGCGTATTCAGAATGATCCATTCCCCATCCATCTGAACCGTTTCATACTGATCTTTTTGAATGTAAGACGTCATCAGGTTATCAACTCCCAAAACCGGTTGTTTTTTTGAAAACGGAGCTCATAAATCGGAGCGGTATCCGCCAGCATCCGCAACAGCCCGAATACTTTATTAGTCTCTGCGGCGCTGTACTTCCAATAGAACACTTTATCGATTAACTGAAGGAACCCGTTCGACTTGCCGAGCTTCAGCCTTTCATGATGAAGGGCCTGATGCAGAACGTGAATACCGGCCAGAGTGCAGCTGTCTTCAGTATTCATGGCCTCAAGTTCGCTGCGGAACGGAGAGTTGAATACGGTCAATCGATCAGCCGTAATTTTCACAATCGCCGCTTCGTCCGCGAGCAGCTTTCTGGGCAGAGACAGCTTGGCCGCCGTCGATTTGCCCGCTCCCGATTGCCCGGTAAACAGATGCGCCCTGCCCTGATCGATCACGCAGGAGGCGTGGAGAAGAAGCCCCCATTGATGATGAACGATATATGCGCTATAAAAGTTCACAAGGGCATGCTTTAAAGCAAATTCATTGTGAACCGATATACGGGCGTCGCTAAAATCCGGACTGGCTTCAATCAAGTAATCCGCTCTTCGGAAAATAACACGGTTCGAACGCTGTTCAATGCTTACCTCGTAATCGAGAAAAGGAACCCCGAAACCTTCTTCCAGACGAATCGCGACCTCCGGCTTTACATCGCTTTGCTCCGCGCGGATCGCGTAATTTTTGAGAAAAAACGGCTCAAGATTTTCCGAAACATTTTCAAATCGTACTCGATGCTCTCCAATGATTGCATGTATGACGTTCATTGCTCTATCTCCATAACCTTGATTAGCCTGACCGGCGATTCAAAATAAGGTCAATGGCATTTCACCATTGACCTTACAATCGGGACAGAACTTGCTTAGCTTAGTACTTCGTTTTTTTGGACGGCCTTGGATCGTTGGGATAAATCTTTCCTCCATTGCCGGTTCCGTAGTGATTTTTATTTCCAACACCCTTATTCCAGGATTGAGCCGTTTCGAATCGGATAGGTTGATGACTTAATACTTTTGGACTCGAGTACGTTGGTTTCTCCATCCGTGAACCTCCTAACATGGCTTGATAACGATACCGCACATGCCTCTTATCGTTCATTATAAAGAACAATCGCTAAAGTGTAAAGATGCATTACTGTTTTACCGTTTTCAACAATCGCTTGGCTTCACCGAAAGGCGTATCGATAACTTCGTAGAACTTCACGGTATAATCATGATCGAATTGTTTTGCTTTAAAAGCGACGAAACGGTCCCCTTTTGTCAAACGGTCGGCACCCGTGAAGGAGAAGTTTTTGGAAACCATCACTTTCCCTTCCTTATCCGTCACTTCCACTTGCAAGTTGGAAAAATTTTGGTCGACGACCGATTTGGATGGAGGGATATCCAGATCCAAAATCAACTGATTCGAATACGACCAGTCGCTCGATACGAAATTGGCTTCGATCTTCCAGTTATTAAGCTTCACATCGAATGGATACAGGGAAATTTGCTCATCCTCGGGACTGGATTGAACCTTCGTTCTTAAGGATGCGAGCGGAATGCGATAAGGCGCGGCAGCGCCGCCATCCAAAATATTCATGACAAGCTTATCGCCTTGCTCCGTGCTTGGCACAACAAAATAGTAGTATACTACATAATTAATGTTCGGAATGAGCGACTGTATCGTTAAATTTTGGCGGGTGCCCGCGTAGTTGTATCCACTGCCGCTTACAAGCTCCGTCAAAAATTCGGGAACAGGCACAGGGCTGTCCGTTCGGTTCTGAAGCTTGAACTTGGCAACTACGGTTTTGAATCCCTCGCTGCTGCTTTCATGCATCTGAAGCTCATCCAGCGAGACGGAGACATTGGACGGAACCAGCTTGCTCAAAGGGTCGAAACGGATCGGCAGCGTTCTTTCATAAGACACAGCCTGACTCCACGCATTTCCGGTACCCGGAAGCTGTATGCTCAACCGCCCGATCGTATAGTCCACAGCCGTCTTCTCGTCGACTGCGAAGCTTTCCGGCGTAAGAACGTACAGGCTCTGCAGTTCCTCATATTTGTCCGCGGGAATCGCATAGTGAATATACTGCTTGTCGCCGGGTTCGAGAATAATGGCGTCTTGTTCCACTCTTTTCCCGGTGTAAACCTTTTTGCTCGATTTACCGTTGATTCTAAAGTCAGGGATTTCCCGCTTGAGATCCCCTGTATTTTCCGCGAGCAGCGTTAGCACCATTGCATTTCCTTTGTCTGTTCGCTGCTTGCTGAGGCTGACCGGTTTATATTCCAGCGCGGCCGATAAGGTGGGAATCTTGAACGCTTCCCCCCATGTCTTCACCATTTCCGGACTCGTAACGCTTGATTGATCTCCGTGCCATTCCATTCCTGCGATCGGAATCGTAAGGTCGGTTTTTACTTTTCTCGGATACACGAACGAGTTCTCGTCAACCCATGAAAGTTCGGTTAAAGCAAACGTATCGTCCCTGTCCACCACGACCATATAGGTCAACTCTACTTTTTCTTTAGGCAAAATTTCTTTCGCATTGGCCGCGCTGGGCCGCAACGTATATTCGACGCCATCATCGGATTTGACCCTTACCACATCTTCCGGAAGCCCTGTCGCCCGATTCCCTTGATTGATAAGGTAAAATACGACGCCGATCCTCGTCCCATTTGCGGTTTTTTCGTTCAGCACGCTCTTCACTTCAACCTTTATCTTATCGGCTACATAATATTCGGCCGAATTTGCCGAATTCGCTGCCTCAGCCGGATACGCCCCCGATAAAAGCAGCATCGAGGTCGAAATTACGGCGGCAGCCAACTTTTTCTTCATGTATAGTTTCACATTGTGTCACTCCATTTTCCTTTTTGCCTTACTCTACGGCCGCTCTACTTTCTCCTTGTCAACCAACGACTGTTGACCGGATGTAACGACTTCCTCGCCTTCTTTTACGCCCGACAGCACTTCCTGGTAGGGTTCGCTTATACGGCCGAGCTGTACCTTCCGTTTTTCGACGGTATCGCCATTGAGCACAAAAACGTAACTGTCGTCACCGTCTTTTACAACACTGTATGTCGGCACAGTCGTTGCAACCAGTTCATCGGCGCTGGTTAATTGAACTTGCACCTTCATTCCCGGTTTCAAATTCATATCCGGATTGGGAACTTGCAGGATAAGCTCGTAACCCTTGGTCTGCGGATCGATGATATCGGCGAAATAGCTGATTTGACCTTTTACATAGGTCTTCGTCTCGGCGCGATAATAGTTTAGCTCCTTTTTTCCGCGGACAAGCTTAGCCTCTTCTTCAGGCAGATGCGCTTTTATCATGATCGGATCGAGCTTCTGGATTTGACCCAGTTGGACTCCCTGCTGTACGGCAAATCCCGGCTGTATCGGCTGCTCTCCGGTCAATAGGCCGCTGATCGGCGCTTTGATTTGAAGTGCCGCCGACGCTTGATCGGCTTGCGCCTGAGTAAGCTCAGCATCGCGAAGCTCCTTGTCCATCTCCGAGAGAGGGTCCTCCGCACTCAGCGTGCTTCGTTTATGTTTGAGCTCCTCTAAATCCAGCGTAACGCTCTTCCAATCTTTTTCCGCTTGCTCCAGTTGGGCTCTTGTCGTCATTCGATCGTCGTAGTCATTTCTCGCTTTATTGTATTTTTTTGTCGCTTCGTCAACCTTCTCTTCCATTTTGCGAATCGAAAAATCCATCTCGCTCTGACTGTTTGCCAAGTCTTTGGCCGCTTTCGCTTTCGCTTTAGCCATAGCATTCCGGACATTTTGCACGGCAAGCGCAGCCTTTTGGCTTTGCAGTTCGATTTCCTGCGAATGGAGGGTCAGGATGACCTCGCCTTCCTGCACGAATTCTCCGCGGTTCTTCATCACTTCCTGAATGGTCCCGGAAGCCTCGGCCAGAAGATTGAATTGAACGGAAGCCTGAACTTCGGCCGTACGTTCCAGCGGGTCGGCAATTTTTTGCTTGGACGACTTTTCCACTTTTACTTGTTTAAGCCCGGGCGTGGCTTCGCCGCCGTATGATTCGGGGTTAGCGTTCGAATTCAGGCATCCTGCAAGGAACAAGAAGCTCAGAACCACAATACCGGCAGTTCTTATCCCTCGCAGAGCGGACCCCCGCTTCCCTCTATGTTGATCCATAATCGTTAGTCCTCTCTCTCGCTTTATCTCCAAACGGCTATGCTTCCTTGCCGCTCGTTCTGTTCATTACAATACCGAGCAAATTGGCATTCACCTGGTTAAGCTCTTCCTTTACTTTCAAACCGATTTCCCGCTTAAGCTTGCCCTGATCGACGACAAGGAGCACGCCGTCACATTTGGCCGCCATAATCTTCGCATCGGTGAGCCTGAGCACATGCGGGGCGTCAACAAGCACGATGTCAAAGCGATCCTTCATCTCGGCCAACAGCACATTCATTCTTTCCGATGACAACAATTCCGAGGGATTCTGCGATGCGCTGCCTGACGGCAGGGCGAACAGGTTGTCGATGTCCGACGTGCGGATCGTCTCGGCCGCCGCACTTTCCCCAGCGAGGACATTTGCCAATCCTGCGCCCTGATCACTTTGAAGCGCAAGCGCCTCGCGGATTGCCGGATTTCTCAAGTTCGCATCGACCAGCAGCACTTGCTTGCCTGCCTTGGCGAATGCGACTGCCAAGTTGAGCGCCGTCGTAGTTTTGCCCTCCCCCCGGTTAGCCGAAGTTATCACAATCGTCTTAACCTCGCGTTCATTCGAGAGCGCTTCGATATTCAGACGTAAGTTCCGGTACGTTTCGGAAATAAACGAGTCGGGATTCGACAGCATCATGATATTGGGCCTGGCGGCTGTTTGCGGCATACTAGGCATCCCCCGTTTTTTGTATAGACATGCTTCTTCCCGGCTTCGACAGCTTCGAATTCTTTTCCTTGATTTTGGGGATCATCGCAAGCGTCGGAGCTTCAAAGATAGCCCGCACATCCTTGGCCGTCCTCACGGAATCATCCAAAGTATCCAGAAAAAGAATGAGCCCGATGGCGGCAACGAACGATGCGGCAGCGGCCAATATGATGTTTCTGCTCGATTTTTGATTAACGGGTCTCGGATATTCGGCCTCTTTCGCTTTATTCAAAATCGCGATATTATCAATCTTCATAATCTTGGGCACTTCCGTCTGGAACACTTCAGTAACATAGTTGGCAATTCTTACGGCCCGCTCATGCGAGGAATCGGTAGCTACAATAGCCATTAATTGCGTGTCGTTTACGGCGGTCACGTTGATTTTCGAAATGATTTGTTCGGGGGTCATGTTCAAATCCGGGTGCCGCTGCACAACCTTCTCCATAATCGACGGAGTTTTAATAATTTCTTTATAGGTATTGATCAGCATGATGTTCACCCCAATAGCCCCGAAGTCGATCTGCTCTTTACCGATTTGATCGTCCCGGATCGTATTGTTGATAATAAGCTTGGTGGATGCTTGATACATCGGCTGATAATTGTAATTGCTGTAAAGCGCCATCCCGGTGGTGCATATAAATACGAATAAAACAATAATCCATAAACGTTTCTTAATCATGTTGTAGTAAACCTTCAAATCTATTTCCATTCGTATCCTCCAATTTCATATTTTTCAAAATAAACTTTTAAAAACAAAGGGGCCCTTACCAGATCGCACGGAACTGGAATGACCCAAAACATTTCCGCCGGCAAAGTGATGCCGGGAAGTTCATTTTGAAAAACAGGCTCGCATAAAAATAGGTCTAAATACCCATATATTTAGATGAACTATTTCCACTGTTCGTTTATTTCCGCGAATTTCAAGTTAACCGGCTTATATTTAAATGGCAGGTAGTTCCATTATGACATGAGACTATTGAACCAGTCCAGATAATATTTCTTTTTTGTGCCATAAAAAACCATCGTTTATCGTAAAAAAGCGCCGAAAATCAAGCAGAGACGACATCCGCACTAAATTTTACTCATATGAATACCATAATTAACAATTCGGCATGTGTCGGTGCGCGGATGTGTGGTCGACCGACCGCCGTCATGCAGCGCAGCACCGCTCAAATAAATATGTATAGATTCCATGGCGAAATTTTGATATCATCGCTTTGATTGTAATTTTGTATATTTTGGGAGGTTTTGTCGAATGAATCATACGATAGCAAGAAAAAGCCAGTTGGACACGAGGGAATTGCTGCTGCTGGACTCGGAGTTGAAAAACCGCGGGAAAAACATGGTCGTCGCCTACGTACTCTGGTATTTTTTGGGCATGTTTGGAGGGCACCGTTTTTATATGGGGAAGACAGGCTCGGCGATAGCGCAGTTGATTCTTACACTTACGGTTATCGGCACGATCATTACTACAATCTGGTGGATTGTCGACGCATTCCTGCTCCACACTTGGGTTAAAGAGCACAACCAGGTCATTGAAGATCAACTGCTCGATCAATTCCTATCTCAAAAACATGTGTTTTAATTCCTATGAACATTAGCAAACATGAACTGACCACCAATGAGCTGCTCATTTTGAATTCCGCACTGCGGGACGCGGAAAAATCGCTGGCGATCGGATATTTGATGCTAATAGGCGGCCATCTCGGCGTCCACCGCTTCTATTTAAAACGCATCGGAACTGCAATTGTTCAACTTGTTTTGTTTGTCATTTCCGTGGTGAGCTATTTTCTTTTCTCTCTATTTCTCGGCTTTGAGCACACGCCGCTGTTCGTCGTCTTTTTGATTGTTTTGTGTATCGCTGGAGGTACTTTATTTGTATGGGTGATTGTCGATCTGTTCCTTTTGCCGGGAATGGTTAGGGAGTGGAACGCTCGTGCGGAGCAAGAGATCGTCCATGAAATTTATAAACACCGCCAACGTCAACAGCATTTATGAGATAAACCTCTATCCAGGTCTTTTCGAAGATGTGAGGGCCTCTCGGCACTCAGAATATCGAGAAATTCGGCCCACGGGGAGATAGCGCAGTTGCTTGCCGCCGCGAATGTCCCCCTGCGTTAGAGAAGATAACCATAAACCGTCCGCCTGCACAAAGAAAACCTGCAAAAATACATGAATTTGCGTCCTTCATCGCTGACCGCGAACAATTCCTGCAAAAGTGCAGGTTTTTCGCCAAACACATAGACTCATGCCCACTTTCAGCGAAAATTCCTGCACTTTTGCAGGTTTTTCACGAAAATAGGCCGCTTTCTCGAAAAAAACTGCACTTTTGCAGGTTTTTTCATTATCACGCTGCCTTCTGCCCATTTTGTTCTGTTCCGCAACCTCACAAGGAGAGGTGCGCGCCCAGAAAAAGCGACTGGGACTCACTGTTTCCCACAGCACTAACCGCGTATCGAGACTTTTTCAACAGTCTGAACGCTTCTCAGCGCTGTAAATGTTCAAAAAGCTCAGGACACCGCACGGTATCTTGAGCTTTTTGCTTTGCATCTATCCCTTTGGGGTTACGTATAGCGGCGGAATTTGCGAAAGGATGCGCCGCACGTCCGCCTCGTCAAACACCCCGTCCCCATTTATGTCAAACTGGGACGCAATTTGCCGCACGACGTCGGACATGTTCGCGCTGCGCTCGGGATGCCTGTAGACCGTCAGCGTATAAACGGAAGAGGTCTGACGGTCTCCGGACGTGACCTTTATATGAACGACGTTCATTCCTTCCCGAAGCGGAATGGGCGAGCTCGCCTGATTGGCGGATGCAGGCTGACCGTTGATTTCGAGCGCAGCGGCGCTGCTTTCTATGACCGGAATGAGCGTGATGCCGGCTGTGTCGTGACTGACGACCGCCGTGTAGTTCATAACGCTCCCGTCAAACGGCCGGCTAAGCTCCGCTCCGAGCACGCCGAGTCCGCTCATACGGGCCTCGCTCCAGGACACAACCGGAACCGTCAGCGCACTGGAGACGCTGCCTTCAAAAACAGAAGATCCCGTATAGGAGGCCTTGATCGTATGATTCCCCACGGACAACGAGGTTAGCGTAAACACCGCGCTTCCTTCCGCGTCCAGATGCTCCGTCCGCACGATCTGATCGTTGTCGCTGATCTCCACAACGCCATCAGGCACATACGCGCTGCCGGCCGCCCCTTTTACATATACGGCAAGCGTCACCGAATCCATCGCAGGAGGCGCGCCCGACGTTTCGATAGTTGTCGTTGTCGGCTGCTTCGAGACGTTCTGATTCAGCACGAGCGAAACGCTTTCCAGGTAGTTGGCATCCCCCGAATAAACCGCATGAATCGCATGCGCCCCCGGCTGCAGGGAAGAGGTCGTGTAAGTAGCCGCCGCAACCGTATTGGCCTGATTCGCGGATATTGCCCCTGCGCCTATCGGCTTATCGTCATCGTAAAAAATAACTCCGCCCGACGGCACCGCCCCCGCCGTCGGAGCGAATTGGGCGGTAAACGTAACCGGCTGTCCGAATACCGTCGATGCCGAACTGCTGGCTACGGTCAAGCTGCTGCCGATTTTGTTCACGTTGATATCAAGCCCGCCGGACATACCGTCCGCATGGACATTATCATTAGGCACATATACGGCCTTAAATGTATGCCGGCCGGGAGTCAGATTGGACACGATAATATCCGCGTTGCTGTTGGCCGCCTTAAGTTCGCCCCATTCGATCGTGACGCTCGCGCTGCTCTGTCCTATAAAAGTTGCCGTTTGCGCGTTAGGGTTCACGGCGATTTGGTACAAATACCGCGCTCCGGCCTTCTCCAACTGGTTGACGAATTGACCTTTGCCGTCATATTGGACAATTCCAAACGAAGTTCTGTTGTCATTGTAGCTCAGCGCCCAGAAGGTGTAGTCTCCCCATTCCAGGACCGGGCATGAGGAAGCACTATCGAGGGCATCCGGTTTAGCCAGACAAACGGCGCGAAGCCCGAGCTCGGGCGGAGTTTGCGGAGGATATCCCGTTCTGGAAGATACGGACGGACTCCCCGGGGTTAAAACCGCTTCATTAACAACCCGTTCGTTATCCAGCAAAAGAACGCTTCCCCCCGGAGCAATCGTCGATCCCGTAGAATCGGTGACGGTCACATGAAAAGAAACGGTGTCGCCGTAATTCGCAGTCGCCTTATCGGCCCGCAACGAAACGGCAACAGGCTGCGTGCCGTTCGCATAACCAAGCCCCGGAAACCCCGCAATGCCAAGAAACACGATCAAAAAGACCGGCAAACCCAACCGGCTTCCTCTTAACAAGGAAAGCAATAATCTGCTGCGCATATGAAATCCCTTCCTGTAGCCTTAATAGTCCGCTTTCCTTAATTATACTACAAATTCGTATAATTCCCCGGCAAAAAATACAGGTAACCGAAAACATTCATGTTCAAGTGCCCCGGTTCAACCGGTATTCAAAATTGCTTTTGCACAGCTGAAGCAGATCGTATTTCACGCCCCGTTTGGGCACCGTGATGGCAGGGGCCTTCGCCCCTCTCCGGCGCAGAAAAGCGCGCACTTTCCGGATATCGCCGATCGTGTTGACGATGATTTCGTCGGGCCGCTCCCCCGCATACCGCGCAGCGAGAAAGCGGTCGCAGACCATTCCCCCGCCGGCCGCATCAAGCTCAAACATTTGAAAGTGCCGCAGCATGCCCTCTTGAACTTTGGCTACCATGGCTCTGTTTTCCCCGAAGTAGACGACATCCTGGTCGACGGCGGCATCCCTGTCTACGATTTGCTTGTCGGGCACTTGCTCCAGATTGCGGATATGGCCGAGCATGTTCTGTGCTTTTTCAAATTCGAGCCGCTCCGCATACGCATGCATTTTGGCCGACATCGCTTCTATTAAAGCTTGTCCTTCATTAGCCAGCATGGCCGCCGCCTGGCGGGCCCGGTCCCTGTAATCCTCTTCGCCGATCCGGCCTTCGCAAACGCCGCTGCATTTGCCGATATGATAGAGCAGGCATACTTGCTTCGGCATAGTCAGACATGAGCGCAGCCCGTAATGATCCGTCACGAACTCAAGCAGCGCCTCCAGAAACCGCCTGCTGCGGAACGGCCCGAGCCGATGCCCCGGCGCCAGCTCCTGCTCTCCGTTCTGATAAGCCGGCGCTTCCGGAGCGGCGCCGCGTTGATTCCGGTAAAACACTTCGAGCCTCGGCACCCGCTCCCCTGTCAGCTGCAGATAAGCGTAGCCGCTCTTGTCTTTTTTCAGGGCCCGATTGTACGGCGGCTTGTGAAGCTTGATCAGATTGTTTTCGAGCAGCAGGCTTTCCGTCTCGTTATTCACCAGCACGACATCGATTTGAGCGATTTCGCGTACCAATTGAACGATTTTTTTGCGCGTGTGCGTTTGTTGAAAATAGGAGCGCAGGCGGCTGCGCAAGTTTTTCGCTTTGCCGATGTAAATAATGTGCCCCGCGCCGTTCAGCATCAAATAGCAGCCCGGGCTTTCGGGATATTCGCAAGCTTTGAATTCAAAAGACACGCAGGCTCCCCCTCCCGCACAGATCTTCAGCTTATTTGCGCTGCGGGCGATACCAGTCCATAACGGCGCAGCACTGCGATTCGCGCATTCCCCGCAGATGAAAGTGAACGCCCAGCGAACGCGAAGCTACGCTAATGCCGAGCGTCGCCAAGCCTCTGCGGCGCTGCAGCGGATTGCTCACGCTCCGGCACGACTGGATTCTGCCGCGCGGCACGATGACGGTGATAAGCGCAAGCCGGCGAAACCGCAAAATCAGCAGGTCGTTCGCAAGCAGCCAGCCCGCATCTTTCAACTGTTGGCGGCCAAGCACGGCCGCGGCCAGGCAGAGCGGTGCGCCCAGCCAGCCCCATGGCGTAAACGTGACCGCCACCGCCGTCGCTATCCCGAGGAACAGCGTCCATGGCACAACGTAGCCTATCCACGCTCTGCTCGGCAAGGTTTCGACCGGCGCAGGCCGCACGTGGAACCCGGGGGCCATCTGCTCCAGGAAGCCGCCGATTTCACTGCGCCGCAGCAGCGGAAACAGCAGGCTGGTTTCCCCTTTGTCGCTGCCGTATCCGGCGCTTTCGACATGTACGGCGGCAAAACCGAACGGCTGCCACAGCAGATCCTCCACGATGCGGATAGCTTGTATGCGGGCAAGCGGCAGCGTAACCTGCCTGCGCTCCAGCAGCCCCCGCGAGATCACCAATTCGTCCCCGGAACGAACGACGGTGAAATTCGCGAATTTAACAGCCGTGATGCCGACGCCCAGCAGCCAGGCAAGCGCAACCACGATCACAATGATGACGGGCACGGCGGCCGATTCGAAGATTTTGCCCGTATTCCGGTATACATGCAGGTTCGGAAAAATTTCATCCAATTTGGACATCAGTGCAAAAATGAACGAAATCGACAAGCCCATGCTGCCCGAACTCATGCCCGCCACCAGCAAGCGGCCGAAAGAGATAGAGAAAGCGGGCCTCCGCTGCTGCGGCGTTCCTTCTTCCATGGGTTCCATCGCCCGATTCGCCGCCTGCTCTTCGGCGCCAAGCGCTTCCCCGGCTTCCGCATACGGCTCGCCCTGGTTGTGGCCGCGCAGCTGTTTTTGCAGCAGCAGCGCCTCGTCCCTCGTTACCGCTGTAAAAACCGCCTCCGGTTTGCCGCCTCCCGCCGTCTGCACCTGCATACGGGCAAGCCCGAGCAGCCGGTGCAGCGGCCCTTCGGTCAAATCGATCGTTTGAATGCGCTCCAGCGGAATGAACTGCCTTTTCACTACGAAGATGCCGTGCTCCACTTTCAGCATGCCTTCGGCAACTTCGTAGCGGTAACGCAGCCACGACAAGATGCCACAGCCGATCGCGCCGGCGATAATCGTCGCGCTTGCCGCCATTCTCCACCCCCCTGCTCCCGAATGGCCGCCGCCGTTGAAAACAGCCGTCGCCAAAAAGATCAACAACGGGAGCAGCATATCCTTGATCAGCTTGAGCGAAGAGAGCACGGCGGCAAGCGGGTGCAGCCTCTTGCCGTTCTGAATGGGCTTAGACATCATCATTCGCCACCCTCGCCAGCACGGCAATCCGGCTGCGCACCCGATCGGCGGTTTCTTCGGCCAGAGCCGGGATGTGATGCTTGCCTGCCGCCGTCGAGAACGATACGCTCGACAGCCCGTATCGGCGCAGCAGCGGTCCCTGGTGCGTATCGACATGCTGGATGCGGACCATCGGAACAACCGTTCTTTTCACGAATACAATGCCCTGCAGCAGTTCGATTTCTTCGTCGCGGATTTCGTAGCGCCACCGTCTCCACCTGATCGCCGGAACGACCAGCACACTAACGGCTGCTTCCAATACAGCCAGAACCCATGCGAGTACCGGAATCCATAGAGGCCAGCCGAATCGATGAGCGGCGAACGCGATCCCCACCGCAACGGCTATGAAAAACAGGCTGGAAAGCGCTTCGCTCCACCGCCAAACGGCGATCGCGCGCTTGTCTATCCTGTGACTTGGTTGCGAGTGCAATATTAACAGCCCTCCTTAAGCTAACCATGAACTAGAGTTTCGAAATGTTCCCTTCCCCTAGCATAACTCATCTTCATGCAGCCCGCTATCTAATACTAAATAACGCATAAAAGGACACCCCCCTTCGGTGTCCTCGCCGGCCGCGGTTCATAGGATGTAACCCCCCACAGCCTCCAAACCCGGCAGCTCCCTGTACAGGTAAACACTCGTGCCTATCTTCGCAAACACCGGCACTTCCAGTCGATCCGGTCTTACCGTCGGCTCCAGTCTCGCCGGCAGCTCCCGCAAATGCTCGAAATCCGGGTGCGCCACCAGCTCCGACAGGAATGCCGGTATGGTGCTTCCCGATCTCCTTTTCGTGTTCAAAGCCGCTATCATTTGCTCCCCGTTTTTAATGCCTATGCCATGCCCGTAATACAGATTTCTATCGAGCAAAATGACGTTCTCCCCCTGCCACTGCGGCTTTTTGGGATCGTGATCGGGGTTTTTAAAATATTGAATATCCCCGGGCAAAGCTTCGCTGACGTGATTTTTGCCAATTAACCGCATATCGTTGTCCAGATTCCAGTCATACAAAAGTAAATCCCGGAAATGCCGGTTAAACGCATCCTTGCCGATCATATCAAGCGTAGCCTTGTACAGAACTACTGTCATTGCCGTAGCGCATTCAAATGCATAACGGCTGCCGTTTTGAAAAATGTCCAATATCCCTTCGGACGGCGAAACGCCTTCTCTCAGCCGCAATCCTCCGTTTGGCATCCGCAACCACAATTTGTCGTTACCGTGGGAATCCTTGAATGTAGCGAACGATATGCGGCTGGCGTTTAAGGCTTTGGCTGCATCCACAATCCTGCTTCTCATCTTCAACTCGAACTCCAAAGCTTCGGGAGTCTGGAACCGGTACTCTACCGGGCTGTGTTTCATGTGCTGCAGCATTTCTCTTTCCATCCCCGAAAGCATGAGTCTGTCTACTTGCGCCGGATCACCGTTTGAAATGAAGATCACGATCATTTCCTCCATTTTTCAGAGTATAGGTTATTGTACGTGTATGCGCTCAAATGGTGCGGTCCAAAAAAATCGGTTGAATATAAACGGGCATAACGGGCAAAAAGCAGCCGCCACAGGAGGAAAGGAATCCTGCGACACCCGCTTTTTTCAAATCAAATCTTTGCTCCGGGGAAACGATCAATGCGCTCCGCCTTTAAGGTTAAGTATGACTACGCCGGCGATGATAAGCGCGATACCCAGAACCGTTGTTGCGCTCACCGTTTCTTTCCAGATCATAACGCCTATAACCGCCGTGATGGCCGTCCCTACCCCCGACCAAATCGCATAGGCAACGCCCAAAGGAATTTGCTGCAAGGAAAGCGACAGCGAGTAAAAAGCTACGCCGAAACAAATCACCGTGCCGATGCTCGGGAACAATTTCGAAAAGCCCTCCGAAGCTTTAAGCAAAGATGTGCCGAAAAGCTCGCTCACGATCGCAATGGTCAAAAACAAATAGGCTTTCAAGATCATCCCTCCCTTTCAACCATATTCGATATAGTTTGTTCAAAATGATCACCCCGTAATGGCGTGCGAAAAAGCGTTAAAAAAAGAATGCCTCTTAGCGAGACACTCTTTTTGGCAATTCCTGCTCCCGTATTTAGCGGCAAATTGATTCCTCGCCGGACCGGCCGGCGAAAGCATTTATTTCAAACTCTTCAATTGTGCGACGATGGTCGAATGCTGATTGTTCTCTTGCTCCAGCTCGGTTGTGTAGCTGGTTCGCAGCGTCGTCAATTGATTTTTCAAAACTTCGATACGCTGCTGGGCCGTTCCCTTGGCATTGATTTGCCCGACCAGCGTCTGAACGTCGGTGAGCTGCTTGTTCAGCTCGGCCTTGGCCGCTGTCGCCGCCTGGGAAGTGTCCCCGGCCAAGGAGTTTATTCGACTGGTGAGATTCGTTTGCTGGGTAGTCGCTTCCTGCAGCGCTTTGTTATAGTCCGCTTGGCTGGCGTAAACGCCCGGATTGTCCTTACGGATTTGGGCGATTTGATCGTCCAACTGCTTCTTGTTTTGATCGTAGCGGTCTTTGATCGCAGCCAGCGCCTTGTTGTGGCGGTCGTTTTCAACGCCTAATGCATTCGACTGCGGAGTGGTATTCGTATTCGGCAGCGTGCTGGTTCCATCCCCCATATCCACCTTGCGCACCAACACATCGTTGACATATTCGCTTACAGATAAAAGCTTGCCCTTCTTATCGTAATGATAAATGATTCCGTTCATCAGATTGTTTTTAAAATCCCCAACGACCTTCTCGCCTTTCGAAGTCGTGTACGTCCCTTTTCCTTCGCGGTTGCCGTTTACGAAATCCCCTTGGAAAACGTCGCCGTTTTTATAGGCGATTTTGCCGGTGCCGCTCGGTTTGTCGCCGTCGAAAGCCCCTGTATATTTATCGCCGTTGTCGTAATATAACGTTCCGCTGCTCCTCTCGTCGTCCACGAAAGTGCCGTCGAAAATCAGCTTGCCCCCGGAGGAGTACTGCTTCCCCGCCCCGTTGTTCACGCCGTTTTTCAAAATCCCGTCAAATTCGAGCTTACCGTCGGCGTAGTAGCTTTTATAACGCCCGTCGCTCGGATTCCCGCTCGCTAGCGTTCCGTCGAACACCAGCTTGCCGCTTGCGTTCACGATTTTCCCCTTGCCTTCCGGGACGCCGTTCTGCATTTGGCCTGTGTATTTGTTGCCGTTAGGGTACGCGTAGTCCCCTCTGTCCGGTTTCGTACCTCCTGTGGTGCTGCCGCCAGACTGCGTTCCTCCTGCACTGCCGCCTGTCTGCGTGCCCCCTCCGGTAGTCCCTCCCGAATTGGCGGGCTGCTGGCTGGCGGCCGGACTTTTCAAGTAGATCGATGAGGTGTTCCCATCCCACGTCACTTCTTTGCCGCTTGCCTCGCCGACGAGCCGGAGCGGCACCAGCGTATTGCCGTCCACCAGGCGCGGCGCAAGCTCAAGCTTGTTCGGGCGATTGTTGATATAAGCGTCATCGCTGTCAATCGTCAGTTCGATTTGCAAGTCGTCCTTCGTGCCCGTTACGGTTTGCGTAGCCTCGTCCCACTGAACGGAAAGCCCCAGCTTTTCGAAAATAGGCCGGAACTGGACCAAAGTCGTCCCGTTCTCAAGAATCGGCTGCACCGCAAATTGTACAGGTTTGCCATCTATGTAGACACGTATCTGCTTGTCAGCCGCAGCTGCAAAGTCCGGTACTGCAAGAGCCGTCCACAATAAACAGGCGGGCAGTAAGGTATACCATTTTTTCATGCGCGTTCCTCCTCAGGCTTCCTCTTCACCACTATTTTACAATATTCTACATAAACTGTCGAAACTTAAAACTTTACAAACCGACTTTCCGCCTAATAAAGAGGAAAAAGCCCCCCGTTAACGAGCCGCTGGAACTGGCATTGCGTGCTAAAAGCCTGCAAAAGTGCATCTTTTGGTCCGTCGATACGCTTGCAACGAAATATTCCTGCAAATCTGCAGGTTTTTCAGCGAATGCGCAGGGCTCAGGCCGTCTTGACCGGGAATTCCTGCACAATTGCAGGCTTTTCCCCTAAACGAGCCGTTTCCATCCGAAAAGCCTGCACATTCGCAGGCTTTGCAGGTTTCGCACGCTTTGCAAGCGCCAGGCCGCTTAACGAACTGCCGCGCGCAAGCACGTAAAAAGAGCGCCGAATCGGCGCCCTCGCGTGAAGCAATATAGGGACGCGGACGTTCCCTATTCATTTTTGTCGCCCAAAAGCCCCAGCAGCGCCTGCGGCAAAGCAAACTGCTGATTGTTAATGATAATTCGATTCAGCTGGTCTACGGATATTTCCGATTGCTCTTCCTTGATCATTTCGATCTCTTTATGGATGCGTTCCATTTGCCGGTCCAGGGCGGACGCGGCGGACGCGGCTTGTTTCAGTTCCTCAAGCAGCCGTTCCGGTACGGCTCGGTTGTCTTCGTTATATTTGTAATAAATTTTGTGCTCCAGGCTTGCCCAGAAATCCATCGCGATAGTACGAATCTGCACCTCGATGCACACGCTCTCCTGCCGATCCGACATGTACACCGGCACTTCGATCAAAAGATGCAGACTTTGGTAACCGTTTTGCTTCGGATACTTGATGTAGTCCTTTTCTTCAATTACTTTCAAATCGCTCTGATTTTTCAACATTTCGCTGATCAAATAAATATCCGAAATGAAAGAGCAGGTTATGCGCAATCCGGCGATATCTTTAATCTTGTCCTTCATGCTGGCAAACGAAATGTCGCAGGCTTTTCTGTACATCTTGTTCAAAATGCTTTCGGGCGATTTCAAGCGCGATTTGGTATGCTCGATAGGGTTATATTCGTGAAGCATCTCAAATTCCTGTACCAGAATATCAATTCTTGTTTCCATTTCGTCCAATGCGAATTTATACATCATCATGAATCGGGTTAACTCGTTTTTAAATTGTTTCAATTGATGGATGGAAAGTTGGTTCATCATCGATTCGTTCCTTCCTTTATTTATCCGCTCCTCGTTAGTTTAATGCACTTGTGCGGCATTGTGCAAACTTGACGTCCGTAAACAGCGTGCAGCTTTCTTGCTTGACACCCGCCAAGCCTTCTTGTATAGTATCACATATATCTTCAAAAATTGATCGCTTACGACGGAAGCACCCGTAAGAGAAGGCTGAATGCCTTTCTTACAGGTGCTTTTTTTGTTGCGGTCCGCTTCTCATTCTAACGATTCAAGGGAGGATTTACGTTGAACATCACTGGCAAATTTTTCGCAGTTCTACTCGCCGCTCTTTTGTTTGTTTCCGCCTTTCCGGCGGCCGCGGCAGCCGCTTCGCTCGATATCACCGCCTCCATCCGGACATCGCTCGACCAAACGATCACGAATGCGGACCGCACGCAGGCAGCCAAGATCAAATCCCTGTACGACGAACTGCTGACGCTGCAGAAACAGACCGGGGAATGGGATGAAAAAACCAGTGCGCTGCATACAGCGAACGGGGAAGCTTTGGCCGCGCTGCAGAAACAAATCAAGCAAATCGACGCCGCCAAACTTGAAAAACTGGAAGCCGACGCCGTTCAAACGCGAGAACGATACAAACCGTTATTAGACCAGTACAGCTCATTAAATAAACAGCTTGATGCAGCGCGTTTGATTAATAACAAGGACCTCGTCGGCATGGTTCGTTTTCAGATCAACGTTTTGAAAATCCCGGTTCAGGTGGCGCGCGCCAACATAAAAACAAAAGAAGAAGCATTGCGAACGGCCAAAGAGACCGCCTCCAAGACTGCGAAAAAAATTCGCGCCACCCTGTCGGATGCGGACCCTGTCAATGTGCAGCTCAAAGCCAAGAAAAAGGCGATCAATACGATCGAAACGAACGTAACTCCAGTATGGACAGCGTTCAAAAAAGCGGCAAAAAAAGGAGACGCCGGCAGTGTGCTTGGCACGCTCACATCCGTAGTCTCCCTTTCACGCCAAATCTGTGAAGAACAGCAAAAAGTTTATAAGCTTGAAACCAAGATCAGCGATATTCTTTCCGCCGCGAAGGCACGAATACCATAGAATAACGACGATCGCCGTTCAATATCCGGCTTCCCCGGACGGAATCGCTTATTGAGCCGTTATCGGCTTTTTCAGGAAAATTCCGTAGCTGATCGCCGAAACTACAAGCAAGACCGCGCCGACGAGAAATACGTATTCAAATGAACCTGTCGCCTGAACGATCGCGCCCGTAACAATCGGCGCAAGCGATGCGCCCACAAATCCGCCGAAGTTTTGGATGGAGCCAAGCGAAGCTACCATGTTTTTCGGCGCTACGTCCGTTGCCAGCGTCCAAATAACGCCTGTCGGCACGGAGGAAGCGAAGTAAGCTACCGCCAGCAAAGTTACGCAAGCGCCAATGCTCGAAACATAAGGGATCGGAATAACCGCAGCCGCTGCCACAATCGCACCGCAAACGAGAGGAATTTTGCGCGCCTTGATCGGTTGATAGCCTTTACGGATAAAGTAGTCGGAAATAATGCCGCCCAGCGGTACGCCAATAATGCCCACCATGAAAGGGATTGAAGCGATCCATCCGGTTTTCAAAATACTTAAGCCGCGATCGTGCACCAGGTAACCCGGCAGCCAGGTTAAAAACGTCCACATCGTATATACGAGACCGAAGTTGCCGATAATCATGAACCAGGTTGATTTGTATTTAAACAGATCGCCCCAGCTTATTTTTGCCGCAGCTTGTTGTTCGGCCGGTTGTTCATCCTCTTGAATGACTTCTCCATTCTTCGGATCTCTATACGTGAACAGCCATATAGCCATAACAACCAAACCGGCAGCGCCAATGATGATGAACATGATTTTCCAGGAAAAAGACAGCATTAACGCGGTCAGCAGCGGGGGCGCTATACCGTTGGCAATCTGCGAACCGGTGTTGATCACGGCGAGCGGCGTCCCGCGGTCTTTTTTGGAAAACCAGTTGTTAATCGCTTTTACAGCCGAAGGAAAGAAGGGCGATTCGGAAATGCCCAGCAATACGCGAAGCGTATAAAATATAGAGTAGCTGCTCGTGAAGGCGCTCAATACCGAGACGACGGACCACGAGCCGCTTGCCCAGGCAAACATTTTCCGCGGCCCCACCCGGTCGACGAGCCAGCCTGCCGGAAGATTGGCCAAGGCATACGGCCACAAAAATGCAGACAGCAATACGCCCATTTGCAGCGGAGACAAGTTGAACTCTTTGGAAATAAGCGGATTGGCAACGCTTAAATTGGAACGGTCCAAATAGTTGACGATTGCCCCAATCAAAATCAGAATGACAAAAAACCAACGTTTTTTGCTTACAGCCGGAGCTGGTTGTAATGCTGCTTTAGCCATGACGACTAAACACTCCCTTGTTAAAATAATATTTGTCTATTTGAACGCGCTTGCATGTATCGGCTAAAAGCGCCGACTGCCTGCGCCTATAAAAACCGGCGGCGCCGGGAAAACTTGATACCAACCGCCATAGCGGCATCAAGTCCCGGCGAGCCTCACCGGAAATTAGCGTGCCGCGGCAACCGCTTGAAGAAACTCTTTTGCCGCAGCGGTCACTTTTCGATAATCGCCGTCTTTTTGCGCCGCTTTCGTAATGTAGCTGCCCACGCCAACCCCTACGCAGCCTGCTTGCAGCCATTCGTGCACATTTTGCGGGGTAACGCCGCCTGTCGGTGCAATCGGAGCTTGCGACATCGGCGCTTTGATCGCTTTTACATATTGCGGCCCAACGACTTCAGCCGGGAACAGCTTCACAATATCCGCGCCGGCTTCCAAGCTTTCCAAAACTTCTTTTGGAGTGAATGCCCCGCTGATCGTAATCGCTTGGTACCGGTTGGCCATCTTGATCATTTCCGGATTCAACTGCGGGCTTACCAGAAGTTCGGCACCGGCCAAAATAGCCGCTCTGGCGGTTTCGCCATCCAAAATCGTGCCCGCGCCGATTAATACTTGGCTATATTTGTTAGACAAGGTTTTGATCACTTGCAGCGCATTCGGCACGCTCATTGTAATTTCCAGCACTTTAATTCCGCCTTCAATCGCTGCTTCAGCGACTGCCAGCGCTTCTTGCTCACTATCGGAACGAATGATGAGAACAATTCCGCTTTCCGAAATTTTGTTTAGATTGTCCAATTTTCTCCACATATAGGTTATCCCTCCGGTTGAGTTTTCATTTATTCGTAATGCATGTATAACTTTTCGCCGCTGTATCCCAATTGACGGGAAAGCTTCAGAGCCGTGTTGGTAACCAACTTGACAATCAATTCCTCGCGCTCGGGCGTCATTCCGGCATACATGCTTGCAACGCTGATCGCCGCAACCGGTTGATTCGATTGGTCATACACAGCCGAGCCGATACAGTACATTTCCAGGTTATCTTCACGGTCGTCAATCGAGTAACCCCGTTCGCGTATCTCTTTCATATCCTGCAAAATATGGGGCAAAGTCACTTTCGAATAAGACGTCTTTCCGGGAATATCGCCGTCGCCCACAATGTACTGAATCTTTTCGTCAGGCAATGCGGCCAGCAGCGCTTTTCCAAGACCGGTTGTGTGCATAAATCTTCGCGAGCCTAGTTTGGCCGTCGGCCGCACAACCGAGTAATTTTCCGCTTTGTCCAGGTAAACAATTTTTCCTTTATCTTCTATTCCCAGAAAAGCCGTGCTGCCCGTCTGTTTATTCAACTCCTGCAGCAAAGGTCTGGCAAGATGAGGAATTCCCATATTGGACAGGTAAGCCATTCCGGTTTCAAAAGCTCCAAGGCCCAGACGATACGTTTTCAGCCGCTCGTCATCGAATTCGATAAAGCCTTTGTACAGCAGCGTTTGAACCAATTCAAACCCGCTGCTCCTCGGCAAGCCCATCTCTTTGCAAATTTCATTTAAAGTCAGGGCAGAGCCGCTCTTGGAAAGCAGGACCAAAAGATCCAGTGCCCGTTCCGCCGATTTATTTACGCGAAATTTTTCCATAGATTCTCCTTTAAATAAATTGCGCTTATAATTCGCATATGTGAATTCGTTTCGTGGATACGAATATTGATTCAAGTATATTACACGTGGTTAAATAATTTCAATATCCCCGGCCAAAAAATTATCTTGCCCCAGTGGGAGAGGAAAATAATTAATGGCAAATATTATTTTGCGAATCAATATTGAATTGCGGTAAAGAATCGGATAATCTAAATATAATGATTCGCTATTTAGAATCAAATTCACATATGTGAATTTACAGTCCATTTTGGTAATGCGCTTACATGATAACATCAGTTTTTTCGGGAGGTACGTGTTTTGGAGCCTACAGTTATTTTTTTAATCGGTGCGGCAGCATCCGGAAAATCAACGATCGGTAAACGGATCGCATCGGACTATAACTTTTGCTATCTCGATAAAGACGTCGTTTGCAACAAATTTACCGGCCTTTTGCTGGAATCCAAGGGATACTCCCCGCATGAGCGCGACGGCAACGCTTTTTACAGCAACGTGGTCATGGGGCTTGAATATCAAACCTTGCTGGACATCGCTAACGACAACTTGCAGATCGGCAGGTCTGTAGTTCTGGATGCGCCTTTCCTCGGTTATTTTGCAAATAAAGATTACATCCGCCAATTAAAAGAAAAATATGACTGGCGGAACGTAAGAACGCTGGTTCTGCAAGTCACGATCGATTTTGCGGTGCTTAAAGAAAGAATGTTGGCCCGGGCGCTGGAACGGGATGCCTGGAAATTTGCCAACTGGGATACTTATGTGCAAAGCCTGCAAAACAAGCAATGTTTATGGGAAGATATCGAAATCAAACGGTATGACAATAGCCACACTGAAGTAGACATCGAAAAGCTCAATCAAGCGATATCGCTTTAATGGGCGGCAGCCTTTCCGAAAGCTCGGCCAGGCAGCTGCGGGCTGGCCATTCCATTTTGACGTCGGTTGGTTGATTCCGGGGATTTGCGGTTTTGGATCGGCAGCGGCACAGGCGCAAAACATCAAATCCGGCTAACATTAGCCGATTTGTCAAACAAGCTGGCCTACTCCTGTTCAACCGCACCCGATCGACTATACGCCGACCTGCAAACCAACTCGTTCAAGGGTGAATGATTGCGGGGGAACGGCAAGACTTTATAGGCAAAATAAAGGCGAACAGTGGCTTGGAAATCCACGGTTCGCCTTTGTGGGTAATGCATATCAAGATTATACCCAGGATGCTGCCGCTGCTTGGTGGTGACCTGAATGATCTGAAGGCACTAAGGCGAGATCCACATCAAGAGCCATAGCCACTCTAATAATTGTATCAATACGAGGCGCTGTTGTGTCACCCTCAAACCGAGCTATTGCTGATTGTTTCATGCCTGCTCTTTTCGCCAACTCAGCTTGTGTCCATCCTTTGCTTTCCCTTAATTCGATCAGCATAACAACCATTGCTGTCCGCTTGCGAATAACTTCAATCTCCTTTTGACTCTCAGAGCTCATTTCGTTGACCATGTTGTCCCAAGTTTTCATAAGTATCATCTCCTTTTCTTGCCGTTCTTCATTTTTTCCTTGATATTTTCAACCGGATGTTCTCTCATATATTTGTCTCTTAACCGTCTTGCCTTTGCCAATTCAAGCTCATCAGTTTCATCAGCATCTTTCTTATAATGTGACAACATGATAAAGTGATTTCCATTCCAAAGGCACATAAATATTCTTTCATCAAGCGGTCTCAATTCATACAAATTGTCATTTTCTTTGCCCTTTAGGTCCTTAATTATTTTTGTTCCGGCACGAAGTCCTTGCATACGAACGCGTTCTATACAATAAACTATCTTTTCGAAAATAATTCTTGCGTTTTTGTCACCGCTGTTTTTCTTAGCTTCAAGGTCCTTAATGAATTCATCGACTTCGGGCAAACTAGCGAATTCATACTTGTACACCGGAGCGACCCCTTATATTTTATCTTATGCAGAATTAACAAAAAATATAACTAATTTGTTATAATTATAACACAAACGTTATAAGCTGACTAATTTCGTCACTCCCAAACTAAACAAAATGGACACATCCTTTATACGGAAGTGCCCACTTTGTTTAATTGGCAAATCGCCTTACTGCCCCGCCTACTTCTTGCTTTTCTTCTTTGCCGGTACTTTCTCGGGCAAGGTTTCCGCCCATGACAGCGACTCGGCCATCAATCCGCTAATTTTGTCCGGATCGTTCCGCCATTGTCCGGGAATCGCAACGTATTCCTTCATGGGCCTATTCGGCATTGGAGCGAACTCGGTCGCGCCTTCTTGGAGCAGTTGCAAGCGCCGTTCTTCCGGCAGACGGACGAAGAGTTCCTGTCCATACAGGCCAGTAAACATATTGCCGTTAATAAAGCCGGCCAAAGAGCCGAACATCGGTTTGATCTTAACCCGCGGGTCACCCGGCACAACAGCTGCGAATAAAGCTTTGGATTCATCGTCAGGACGTAACATGGAGTGTGCATGCCTCTTTTCAACAACTGTAAGTTAAGATTTGAGCCGCGGCCCCGCCGCTATATTCTATCATTGTCGCTTTTCCAGTTCTTGATTCCTTTTTTAATGTCCGTGGGGCTCAGATTTTGCGAAGCCGCCTTCTGGCATAATTCCGGAAATTCCCCATCGCCTGCAAAACGCAAAGCGGCAATTTGAGCAAAAGTAAGCCTGGAATCCAGCAGTTTTCCTGTAAGAACGTAATGACGCAAGTTTTCCTCGGCTCTGATGGCTCTGTCTTGCGCTTTTAACGGGTAAGCCCTCATTAAGAAGAAACTTACTGCTATATAGATGAAAATCAGCAGACTGAGCAGCGAAGAGAGGCTTAGACCTTCTCGGACGACAAGGGTGACAGTTACGATCAATATAACCAGTAAAAGCAATGATAAAAAATAATGATAAATCGGGTGGAATCTTTTGTGATTCTGAAAATTTTGATTAGACACCAAGGAACCTCCTCGTTTTATTTATCGGATCATTGTTCCAAATAAGTTTTGAAGCTGGCTTCCAAGGTACTGCTCCAGCCTTTGTTGTGATTTTCCGCTTCAGCCTGTGTGGAGAAATTGTCATGCGTAACTAGAAGCTCAGTTCCTGTACCCTGCTCCACAAACTCAATGGTAACCACCGTATCCTCTTGATCTCCGCCGGAGCCTTCGTGCTCCCATTTCCAAGTAAAAACCAGCTTTTCGTTCGGAATAATCGCTACATACTTGCCGCCAAGAATATGATCGGCTCCATTGGGAGCATGCATGATGAAGCGGTAGCTTCCTCCTTCAACAACATCCATGCGATCAACGGTCGTCGTAAAACCTTCCGGTCCCCACCATTGCTGCAGCTGCTCTTGTTGCGTCCATGCTTGAAACACTTTGTCTCTGCCGGCTTTGTAGTTATAAGTAAGTTGTAGTGTAAATTTACCTGCTTGCATATTGATCATTAATATAGCTCCTTTAATTGTTGTTTGTATTTTGGTCCAAAAAGCGTTCCAGTCTGGATAATTGCGACGTCCAGAATTGCCGCAGGTCCGATAACCACTGATTCGCACAGTCAATTGACGCCGGATTTAGATAATAATAGCGATACCTCCCTTCTTTGCGCACAGAAACTAGCCCAGCCTTTTCCAGAACCTTCAGGTGTTTGGACACCGCAGGCAATGACATTTTAAAAGGCTCGGCTAATTTCATGACCGTCATCTCGCCTTTGGCAAGCTGCGTAATCATCTCTCGTCTCGTCGGATCGGAAAGAACGGAAAAAACGTCGTTTAAAACATTCTCGTCATGATACTTAACCATATGGTTAAATATAATGTTGTTCATGCGCATTGTCAAGTTGATAACCTTACCAATTGCAAAAAGCGCCAGTACCATCAGCAACGCCACTCAATAGACGCAACTGACATTAACTGACGAAATGGGCGGGAAAACGCCCGGTTCACCCGTTTACTTTGCTTTTGGTGCCGCTCACAATCGCGAAGCGGATGTGCTGCCATTTCCGGGAACGCCAGCGCAGCAGCATGCCGATACCGCGCAGCCCTTCGTCGGCGATAAAAGCCAGCCATATGCCCGGCATCCCCAGGTGGCATACGATACCGAGCAGATAGGCGAGCGGGATGCTGATGCCCCACATGGAAATCAGCCCCATATACACCGGGAATTTGACTTCCCCGGCAGCATTTAGCGCTCCGATGACAATCACGTTGCATGCGCGCGCCGCTTCAAGCACGAGCGACAGCAGCATCAAGGTTTTCCCGAGGCTAATGACTTCCGGATCGTTCGTAAATATACCGAGGAGGGTATCGGAAAAAGCCACCAGCAAGCAGCCTACGCCAAAATTAATCAGCAGGCCGATCCGCAAATTGCGGTAACAAACGCGATAAGCGGTTTCATGCTTGCCCGCTCCAACCAGGCGACCGATCAAAATCGACGTCGCTTGTCCGATGGAAACCGAAAACAGAAACACGAAAGTCGTCATGTTCTGGGTATATATTTTTGTAGTCAAAGCCGAAACGCCCAGCATGGAAACAAAATACGTAATAAAAACTTGTGAAGCGCTGTAAGAAATATTTTCTCCCGCGGACGGAATCCCTATCCTGATAATTTCCTTGACGTAGCTTATCGGCAGGCGAAACATATCCCGGTAGGAAAGAGGATACCGCAAAAATTTGATAAGCATCCATAAGGCAATCCCTACTCCGATCACCCGGCTCACATTTGTCGCAATGGCAACCCCCTGCACGCCTAGCACCGGAATGCCGAAAGGTCCGTACAAGAACAAGTAATTTCCAAGTATATTTATAGTAATGACAAAAAAAGATAACAAAAGCGTAGGCTTCACAAAACCATGCATCCGCAAAACCGCAGCTGCCGTACCGATTATAGCTACCGTAACCAAGCAACTTCCTATCATTGACAAAAATGCGCTTCCATCATTCATTAATTCCGCAGGCAGCTTCATCATGTTCAACAGCGGGTCGGCAAAAATAACGAGTACGATGCTTACGATCACGCCCAAGATGATGTTCAACCCCATCGAAATCGAGGTCACTTTGGCAGCCTCCCGCTCTTTCCCTGCGCCGATCAGTTGAGCGATAAGCACGCTGAGTCCGAAGGTCACGAATCCGAACAGAAGCTGGGCGACGGTCAAAATTTGGTTAGCCACGCCTACGGCGGCTACCGCGTGATCCGAGTATTTGCTGAGCATGAGCGTGTCGATGTTCAAAATAACCGTTTGCAAAAATTGTTCCAAAAAAATGGGACCCATTAATCCGAATAAAGTTAATTGCCGCTCTTGTTGTTGTACTGCCATAAATCCTCCTTTTATTTGTTCAAGGAGCCGATCTGTTCATTGATTCTGCGGCAGGTGGCTTTCTCCACCAGTTCGTGTTTCAGCACGATTGTCCTTCCCGTCGGCGGACTTTGCGAATGGCCGTTGTTGCGCTCGATAAGTTCCATAAGCAGCTCAACGGTAACCTGGCCTATTTGATCCACGGGCTGCTGGATCGTCGTGAGCTTGGGCCTTACCACGTCGGAAATTTGGATGCCGTCGAAGCCCACAACGGAAATATGATCAGGCACGCGCAATTGGCGATCATACATACAGTTCATGGCGCCAACCGCCATATCGTCGCTCGCGGCAAATACGGACGTAAACGTCCCGCCGGCTTCGTTAAGCAGCTCGTTCATTAACCGGTAGCCGGCAGCAAGCTTGTAGTCGCCGAACCGGACAATCGACTCGTCCGCCTCTATTCCATTATCTTTGAAAGCAGCCAGGTACCCGTCGTAACGCTTTCTGCCCGCGCATAGATCCCGCATATCTCCCGCTATCATGGCAATGCGCCGATGGCCAAGGCGGATGAGATACGTTGTCGCATCGTAAGCAGCTTTGAAGTCGTCGATCATGACCGTCGGCAAATTCATGCCCAGATCGGCATGGACGACGAGCGGGATTTGGTTTTTTTGCAAAAAAAGCCGGATATGCTCATTCAGCTTTTCATGCATAAGCACAATGCCGTCGACGCGCATCTCTTGAAAAACATTCAAATATTTCACGACTTTGTCGGTATCTTCAACGATGTTGGAAACGAGCAGGTTATAGCCTTTGCGCCCTACCGTCTCCTCGATGTTGCTCAGAATAGACGCCTGAAAATTGCCCGTTATGTCAGGGATAATAACCCCGATCAGATTCGTCTTATTCCGCTTCAGACTTTTCGCAATCAGACTGGGCGAGTAGTTCAACTGCTCGATCGCTTGACGCACTTTCTTTTCAAGCTTCTCGCTCACATGATCGCCTTTGTTCAAAACTCTGGAAACGCTCGTGACGGAGACGCCTGCCGCTTTGGCTACGTCCTTGATTTTCACACCCATTATGCTGCTGTCCTCATTTCCGATCTAAGTTCAGGAAGGAGAAGATGCCTGCATCCGAACCCGCAAAGCCGTCAGCCCGCTCACATCGAGAGTGGAAACGGCATCCACCTTCATTTCGGCATATGCTGTAAACAACCGGCTGTCCTGCAGCGTATAGATCCAAACCCGCAAGCCGTGTTCGTGGGCGCACTGTACCAAGCCTGGACGGCACGAAGGATAGTCCGCATTGACGCCCGCAAGCCCTGCCTGTTTGGCCATGCCGCATATTTGCCGTACAGCGGTTTCATAATCCGCGCTGCTCATGTCTTTCAACTGTGCCGGTGTATTCCATACTACTCTACCATGATATGGAGATTTTGTAATTAAACTTGTGTCGCCCGTAAAATAGATTTGGTCCCACATATCCAAAGTTTCAAGCAGACCGATGGTGGGAAGCGCCGCCTCATCGTTTTTGATATCCAAATTAAAAGAGACCGGCTGTCCCTTAAATTCCCGCAGCACCGTTTCCAGCCTTTCCAATTCTTTGCCCGGCTGCAGCTGTAAAGGGTTCTGCGCATGCAATTCCTCGTAAGTAAGCTCGGAGAAACAAGGATGATCGTTGTGATACAGCACGCAAATCCCGTCCTTGGTCGCCCTCACGTCCACCTCAAGCACTTCCGCTCCGGCGTTTCTTCCGGCAATACACGACTCCAGAGTGTTATCCGGCGTGCCTTCGCATCCGGTATGCGCAATAATCAGGGGCATGGTGTCCATCGCATTCGCTCCTCGTACGTTATTCAAATTTTGCTGACAACTGACATCGCTTCGCGCATGTAACAGTTGCAGCGTGTTATCGGGCTTCAAAATAGACCGGATTCGTAAAAGCAAGGTTCGCTAATGTCCCGCCCAGCAAGCCATGCAGGCGAACCCGCAGCCACATGAGCCCTTCCGCCGGAATCGCGCAGCGGAACTCCGCCGCATTTGCCGATAGGCTGCCTCGGCATAGCTCTCCCAGGTTGGATTCCACAATGACCGTATGGGCCTGCGTCTCCGCCGGGCTTTGCCGTTGATGGATCCGGACCACAAGGTCTACAGCTTCGCCTTGCGCCAACCGGTCCGATGGAACTGCGTCGCCGATACCGTAAATTCGTCCGCCCGCCTGAACTTCAAGCGTCACGAGCGGCCCCATGCTTACGCAAATGCGGCCCGAGCGGATCGCTTCGACGGCCGACGACGCCGATACGGCATGCTCACCGGATATCCCCAGATATGTAAATGCCGGAGGATCGCTTTCCCCGCTCGAATGATGCCAGTCCCGTCCGGCCGTAGCGGCGATGCGGACTCCTTGATTCAATAAGCCCGTCCATAGCTCGAAAGCGGGTTCGTTATGATTGCGAATAGGAGGCAGCGTTTCATGCCATACTTCCATATAGTCGATTTGATGCCAATCCTGTATATCGTATTCCCAATGGCACCCCGTACAAATGGGACTCCCCAGGGCGAACGGATGAGCGATACCGACGACCCCGCCCTGCCGGTGGACTCGCTCGATGCCTTTGCCGATATCCTTCGGCCCAAGATCGCGCCACTCGCAGTACGGAGCGCCCAGCGTCAGCATGTGCCCGTAGAACGTCGTCCATTCCATGCCCGGGACGATGCATATCCCGGTTTCTTCGGTGACTTGAGCCGCATCGGCGAGCCCGGATACCGTGTTGTGATCCGTCAATGCGATCCCTCTCAAGCCCAGTTCCGCCGCCTTCCGGCACATGTCCGCGAGCGTATGAATACCGTCGCTGTGAGGCGTGTGAGTGTGCAGTTCAAATGGAAGCCAATTCATGATTGTTGTTCTCCTTCGCGAATGCTTAATTGATAACGGCATTCCGGCGTAATCACACAATGCACGCTAATCGTCACCCGCCATACGCCCTCGTGGATCGGGCCGGCCAAGAAGCCCGGCGAACTTTCCCGGGGCGACAGCACATGATGCTGGTCGTTCGGGTGGCGGTGCGCCGATCCCCGGAAGCCCTGCGGGTCGTCTACCGATAGCGTCAGCAAATTTTTCAGCGGAGCGAACTTTTCCCATTGCTCCATGTAGACGGACTTTTGAGACGGGCGAACATATCGGTCAATAGCATCCTCAATCAATACGCGGGACATGTCCGTGTCGTCGAGTGTTTTGGGGCTGTAGCTGAAATCGATATGCAGGCTTTCCACAGCTTCAGGTATATACAATTGATACGCAATATGCGTTTTTGAGCTGAGCGGAGTCAACTTCCCTTCTACGATCAGAAGATCTTTCATTGAACGGGTTCCCCTTTTACCGTGATGGCCTTACTTGTCATCCTGCATCATGCTGCGAATATAGAAATAACCGACCAAGGAGCAGATGGCAAACATGAACACAGCGCAAGCGCTGGAAATACCGGTTTCAAAATAAACCGAAAACTGCTGCTGCATCGCCACCCCGAGCACTTGCGGCGCATTCGGGCCGATAAGAAACGGAGCGGTAAAGCTTCCGATAATGCCCATAACGACAAATGTGGCGGCTACCAGCATCGATTTAAACGATAACGGGAAAATAATCCGCGTAAAAATTTGAATTTTCCCGGCCCCCACGTCCTTCGCGCTTTCAATCAGAGCGTTCGGAATCCCCGAAAGAGCGGAACTAAGCAGCATGGTCGCAAACGGGATATTGAACCACAAATTGGCCAGCAGCAGCCCTTTGAAGTCGAACAGCACCTTCATAAACGGCGCACTCGTAAAAAGCAGCATAATTCGGGCCAGCCAGCCATGATTGCCGTACATATTAATAATGCCGTACGTGGCGATAACCGATGGAATGAACATCGGAATATAATAAAGCCGTTCGATCCACTTCGCCATCCGGCCTGTGCTGAACCGTAAAAAAACGGCCAGCAAGTAAGCGATGAAGAGCACGAGCACCGCCGAAACGATCGTCAGTTGAAGCGTAAACCGGATGTTGTTCAACATCGCAGGATCGGTAAACAAAAACTTGTAGTTATCCCAAGTGAATTGACCTTCGTGCCCGCGCAAGCTTTCCTGAATGGAGGTGACGATCGGCACCACGATCATAAAAAGCAGCAGCAAAAAGGAGGGCAGCACCATGAAAAGCCCGAGCGCGGAGCGTTTCGCTCCGCGGTCGAACCATGCCGGCTTGGACGATTTCCCGACGTTCATCGGCCGGGTCAGGCTATGCTCGCTCATTGACCGGCGACTTCCCTTTGCCAGCGTTTCATAGCGTCAGCTTCCAGTTCTCCCAGGTTGAAGGAGCGGTAGTTGACGGACACGCCTTCGAATTTTTTTTGCAGGTCCCCTGGCATATGAGACCATTCGATACCCGGGAAGCCGTAAATTTTATTGACGACTTCAGCTTGCGCATCCGGGCTCAAAACAAAGTTGATGAAGTCGTATGCCGCTTCTTTGTGCTGGGACATGTTCGGCACTGTCAGCCTTCCGGGACCGCCGGTAAATGCAGGTTCAAGTTGCGCCAGCTTCGTCGTTTCCGGCAGCAGCTTTTTGTTGATTTGCTCAAGCGCCATATCCGACCAAGCCGGAATCATATCCACTTCGCCGTTCGCGAGCAAATCGAGCGTACCTTGGTTTTTCTTCGGGTACACGCCTTTTTGGTACATGTCTTTGGACAAGCTCTTGAGCAGTTCGAATCCTTTATCCCACTGCTGCTCGATGTTTTTGTCCTGATTGTGGATCGCATCTTCAGGCAAAGATTTGTAAAGCGCCGTGAGTACGAACGATCCGCCGGAACCGCCGGTTGCCGGGTCATTGTACGCAAAGCGGCCCGGATGCTCGTGAATCCATGTGTACAGCTCGTCCAGCGTTTTCGGCGGACTCGACACTTTAGCGCTGTTGTAGGCGAGAAGGACTGATGAAGAGCGGTAAGGAATCGCTTTATTGCCCATATCTTTCATATTCGCCGGGTTGATCAAGCTGATGTTCGGGATTTTTTTGACGTCCAGCTCTTCGAAAAGATTTTCTTTTTTGTCGGTGGCCATATCCGGCCCTCCGTTGGCTTCGTAAAGATCGACATCGATCGTGCTGTTGCCCGCTTTCTTGGCCGCTACAATCCGGTTCATCGTTGCTTGCTCGCCTTGTCCGGACGGAATGTAAACGAGCTTAACCTTCACTTTGTCCTGCTTTTTCTCATACAATTCTTTCAAATGCGTCCACAGTTCTTGCACGTTTTGCGATCCGCTGAAATAAAACGCAATTTCCGTCGGGCCGCTTGTGCTTGCGCCGGCAGTGCTTGCCGCGCTTGTTCCGCTTGGCGTGCTTGCCGCGCCGGATTTTGCTCCGTTGCCCGCGCCTGTTGAACAGCCCGCCAGCAGCGTTACCGCAGAAAGAGAAGTAAGAAGCAGCACTTTACCTGTGTGTTTGAATCCGCCAAAGCCAAAATGGATACTCATTTTTGTCATCCTCCTTGTATGTGAAAAGCGTTGTTAAACCGATGATTTAGGATAAGCGGCATGTTTGGAAAAAGTAAGCGAAACCGATTGCCCGCCGGTCAGCTCCTGCGCTTGTTCCCGCGGAAGGAACATGCGCACGATGCCCGCTTCAGTCAGCAGTGTTATTTCGGCATAATGTCCGAGAACCATTACTTGCTTCACAGTAGCGGCAAGGCCGGGCAGCGAGGCGTCATTCCATTTGACATCCTCCGGTCGGACAGCGACGACGACATCTCCGCTCAAGTTGCCCGGGTCGGCAAGCTGCAGGTTTTGCAGCGCAATGCTTCCGTTCTGCGCGACCCCGTCCATCATGTTCATGCGCCCGATAAAGTTGGCGACGAACAGCGTTTGCGGGGCGTCGTAAATAGCTTGAGGCGAATCGGATTGCTCGATGCGGCCGCGGTTCATGACGATGATCCGGTCAGACAGCGATAGCGCCTCTTCCTGATCATGCGTGACGAACATCATCGTCAGCTTTGTCGCCGACTGAATTTCCCGGAGCTCCTCGCGCAGCTCTCCGCGCAATTTCGCGTCGAGCGCCGAGAACGGCTCGTCCAGCAGCAGAACCGCCGGCTCCAGCAGCAGCGCCCTGGCTACGGCGACGCGCTGCTGCTGGCCGCCCGACAGCTCGGTCGGCCGTTTTTTCTCCGCGCCGGGCAGGCGGACGAGCTTCAGCGCCCGGTCGACCGCTTCTTGAATCTGCTCCTTCTTCATCTTGCGAATTTTCAAGCCGAAGGCGAGATTCTCGAAGACGTTCATGTGCGGCCACAGATTGTAGCTTTGAAACACCATGGCGGTCGGACGCTTCTCCGGCGGCAGGTGCAGCACGCTTTTGCCCGCGATCAGGATATCTCCCGAATCAGGTTCCAAAAACCCGCCGACCGAGCGGAGCACCGTCGTTTTCCCGCAGCCGGACGGGCCCAGCAAAGTAACGAGCTCTCCGCGATGGATATCGAAGGAGATCCCCGTCACGCCATCGCCTGTTTTGTAGCGTTTGGACAAATTTTGAATCGATAATTGAACTTGAGCAGTCATTGCCTGCCTCCTTGCTATTTCATGGTGAAGCCGCTGGACATCACATCCGCGCTGACAAAACGCCGCGATACCAGCAGCAAAATGATAGTCGGCAGCGTCAAGATGATGGAAAACACGGCACCGGCCGTTGCCGGATAGTCTTGAACCGCTCCGTACATGATCAGCGGCATCGTTTTGAAGTCGGGCATTCCTACCATAAACGTTCCCTGCGCTTCATCCAGAGAGGACAGGAACGTAAAGATCGAAGCCACGATAATTCCCGGCAGAGCCATCGGCAGCGTAATATTCCAGAAGACGCGAAACGGCCCGGCCCCTGCATCTCTTGCGGCTTCTTCCTGCGCTTTGTGCACGCTTTTGAAAGAAGCGGCCGGAATCCATGTCATATACATCAACGTATTGATAACATGAATGAGAACAACGCCCAAAAAAGTATTCATCAAACCGATTTTGAAAAAGAGCACCGCGATGGCCACGTATAACCCCATTTTCGGAAAAGCGTTGGTCAGCAGGAACGAGAACAGGAACCACCTGCTCAGCGGAAATTGAATGCGCGCGAAAGCATAAGCTGCAGGAATGCAGATGGCGATCGACAGTAACGTCACTACGAAGGCAATCAGGAAAGACAAGCTAATCGACTTCAAAATTTCCGGTTGGGACAGCACGAATGTCCACCAGTCCAGCGACCAGCTTTGCGGCAGCGCAGCCGGGTACTGCCATTTTCCCGAGAATGCAAGCAGCGCCAGATTGATAAGCGGACCCAGGAAAAAGAAGACGAACACTGCGAAAATAATAAACTCAACAATTTTTCTTTTACCCAAGCTTTTGAAATACCAGCTCATCGTAAATCACCTCCTTTTGCATTGGTATCGATACCAATTTGAAAAGCAATTGATTTTGCATTGGCCCCCAAAATTGGTATCGATACCAATTTCGACCAAAAACGATTCATATCCGTATTTTTGTGCCTCCTTGTTTCTCGAACTCTATTACAGCTTAATCGTCGATTGTAAAATATAATCGCTTAAAATATTAAGAACTGTTCAAGATACTTTAATGAATTTGTTAAGAGCAGAAAGGGACATTTTTCACAACATGCTTGTGGTCTGGTTTAATAGCAAGTAAATATGTACACAAGGTGGTGTAAACATTGACTTATTTCTTTGCATATGAACATTTCGAAACTGCAGCAGACCGGCTAGTGTTCCATCCGAATTTAAATCCCTTTGATTATGAGATACATCAACTCATTCTGGAAGCAGAGAGAAATATAGGGGCGTTAGCTAGACTTGGCTTAAAAAACCATCCCTTAACACCCACCATCTTACGTAACTCTCTAGTTAAAACAGCACATTTCACAACCAAAATTGAACAGAATAAGCTGGAGTTCAGAGAGGTTGAGCAGCTTTATCAGAGCTACAAAAAAAATCCAATGACCATTAAACAAAAAGCACAAATTGAAGTAAAAAACGTCTTTGAAGCTTACGAGTTTATTTATAGTTTAAATCCAAACAAAGATTTTTCGGATATGGATGAACCTGTACTAAAAAAAATACAACATACTTTAATGAGTAATTTAACCGGTTATCCTGAAGGATATAGGCATATTCCAGCAGCCCTTCATGATGGCGATGGGCAAATCAGTTACCAGCCTCCGGCATTTAACGAAGTTCCGCGTCTCATGCGGGCATACTTCTCTTGGCTTTACACTAGCGTGACCGGATATGCAAACCCGTATGAGACGACCCATGTTGACCATGAAAAAAAAATCCATCCCCTGATCATTGCTGGAATCACCCATCATATCTGGAGTGTGTCAACGCATCGCTTACCAAGGTTCTCAAAGAACTTCAACGTTACGATAGAATTAAACATATTCGTGAATTACTGGGCAAAGGGCATGCCAAAACAATGTTCGAATGGATCAGTAGAATGAATGACGGAGAAATATTTCATAGACAATTGTTCGACAACACTTTAGAAGCTTCATCCTCAAGCATTGCCAAGAACATTTCAAGGCTTAAAGACCTGGGCGTTATCAAGTCAGGAAGCGGTCGCGGAGAAATCGTTTGTATCGTAGATTAGCCAAGAAAGCGAGCACTGGCCTCCGGAACAATTGGGGACACAGTGCTCACTTGCCTTTCAGGGGGTATTTCGCAGTTGTAACATAGCGAATTGCGATGAGGAACGTCGCATTTGCGCTCTAAGCGCCGCACGATTTTCTTACTTGTAATTTACCGGTAAAGGAAATGACATTTGAGCCTATATCCGGCAGTTCTCTTGATTTGATTTGGCCGAGCATTAATTCGGCGGCTTTATTCGCCATTTCCACCGACGGATGCTTGAAAGTGGTCAATGGAGGGCTGACAAAATCGGCAAAATTGACATCATCGATCACGGCTAATGCCAAATCATCCGGAACACGGATATTTTTTTCAAGCAAATAAGGCAAAATTTCCATGAGAACCAAATCGTTACCGGCTAACAAAGCCGTCGGAGGCTTTTCCAATTGAAACAATTCATCCAACTGCCGGGTGACCTCATTGATATTCACGCTTCTGGCATAGTTTTTGTCGAACGTAATCCCATGGTCTTGAAGCGCGGCCTTATATCCTTGAATCCGTTCGGACCGCGTGCTGATATTGAGCGGAGGCGTGATGATGGCAATCTGCTTATGGCCTCTGCTTATTAAATGAGAAGTGCAAGTGTAGGCGGAATGAATGTTATCCATCACGACCATATTGATCGGCAGTTCTTCAACTTTTCGATCCAAAAAAACGACCGGAAAATGTTCATTCACGAGCTGCTCGTAAACTTCATTGTTTTGGCAGGTAGGTATGATAATCAATCCGTCTACTTGTTTAGCTTTTAACATGTCGATGTACTTCTTTTCCTTGGACGGATCTTCATCCGTATTACAAACAATAACATGGTAATCATGTGCATGGCAGTAGTCTTCTATCGCTCGAGTGATCTCAGTCGAAAACCGATGCAGCAGATTCGCTACGATAACCCCTATCGTCGAGGTTGTTTTTTGTTTCAGACTTCTGGCAAGAACATTGGGCTGGTACCCCAGTGCTTCTATGGTCTGTTGAATTCTCATTTTTGTCTCGGCCGACATATATTCGTATCTTTGATTTAGATACTGCGAGACGGTGCTTTTCGATACTTTGGCCGTTTCCGCAACGTCGAAGAGCGTAGCTTTCTTACCTTTAATCATGTTGGTCACCCCCTCACTCAGAGCCAATATCCATTCGTTTTTTAGACCTATATTAACATTACGTTAATTTCTTAATCAACCTTTGTATCGACGCCATGCCGGAAAGAAGGTCCGCCGGCAGCCATATATCCGTTGCTGTGTCCTTCAAGATCCGCAGAAATCCAGAAAGCGTAGAATTGCGAATTCTCCAAATAAAAACGTACCCGTATGATGCTGTGATTCAACTCTTCCAGCGCCCGATCTCTCCATTTGATTTGTACACTCGTACTATCCGTTGTAACCGGGATGCAATCCGACTTGGAATACCCGTCTATGACGTTGGACTCCTCATCCAGGAGCTCGGCATAGATTGCACCTTCGGTTGAGTCGACATTCACGAACAAATATTTACCATTGAACTCCATTTTTTTGGTTGTGACATACCCGCCTTTTCCTTCATCGGTCAATGAGGCGAAACCGTCTCTTCGCAGCTTGGCCAGTCCCACACTGCCTCCCGAATATTCATGGGTACCGAAATTAGGAGATTGACCGGAGAAAAAAGACACGTAAAAATATAATTCATCCCCTACAACGAGGCACACGCCATTAGGCGAATGCGCATATCCGTAATTCCATGTACCCGCTTCACGCGAAGACGAAATAAAATTGTCATAAGTAGGCCGGTCCCAATGAAAGCCGTCTCTGCTGTAAGCCAATTTCAGGTCATTGATTTTGGGCATTTTGGTAAGCTCGCAAATAGGGTTAGGCGGTCCCATAAATACGCTGTAAACACCTAGCATCATACTTTCATAAGGGGTTGCATCCAAATTATATAACTGCGTATAGTAACCCAGCTTCGGATCCGGAGAATCATAAATATCTGTTCTTGACCAAAAGCGGACTTCCTCGCTCTTCCACTTCGAACCCCTGAAAAAATCATCCGTTTCATAATAGCCTCTTGTCCTTACCCGGCTATCTAATGTAGAGAATGTTCGCAAACTGAAAGCCCATTTTTTCGTAAACGGGTTATGAAAAAATGTGGAATTGTCTCCGGCAAGGGTCGTTTCCCCCATCTCGGTCCAATCGATGCCGTTTGCCGACTTATACAATTTGATGACCTCAATAGGCGGGACAGAGCCGGGAATATCATGAAAATGCTTCGGCATCCTGTGATAATATTTCACTTCAAAATCATATTTCCGGAAAAATACTAGCATCTTGTATTTCTCGCTTGGATCTGAAGCCTCGTAATCGATCCATACGGCCGACCCGTCGCGGAGCGCTCCGGATTCATACGGGATCACTCTGTCGCCCTGCCTGTCCGGGTAAAGTTCCGACAATCGCTTCCAATGGATTCCGTCATCGCTTTCCGCGTAACCGACCCCGTCGAACCAGCCCGCCTGGTACCACATTTTAAACTTCTTATCGGTGTCATCATAAAAAATGCCGTCATTGAAAGGGCATGCGCACGAGCAGTACCCATCGTTCATTTCAAGTGGAGTTTCCGGTTCAAATACAGGCCGGTCCATAAGAACAGGCTGATGATATTGGGTCGTCAAGTCCGTGGCCTCAATGACAAAATTATCGACGAACAATTGCCTTCCGATCGATATATTTACGATCTCCGGCCAATACGCCTTATAATCCGACGGCAGCGGTTTATCCAGAGCGACCTCTTCGTATTTGGGCGGCCATTCGTCCGGCAGAATGATATTATTATACAATTTCATTGGATAACTTCCTTTCGCATGCCGATAACCGTCAGCCTCATCCTCATTGCAAATTCGAATGGCGCCGCGCCATCTCTTTGTAACTTGCATCGCCCGTTTCATCCAAAATGTCGATAACCACGGCATCAAGCAGCATGTGCAAACTTTGGTCGAACTGATTGCCGAGCGGCTGAATCGTAGGCGGCTCATCTTCCAGCCTTAATTTGGTCGCAGCCGGAATTCTTAAGACAAGATCGCTGTACTCCGCAATTTTCGAGTTCCGATTGGTCGTGATGAGCAAGACGGATGCTCCGGTCTTTTTCGCTTGACTTGCGTATAAATGAACGGCTTCCGTAGTTCCTGAACCGGAGATCGCCACCAGCACATCCTCCGGGCGAATACTCGGTGTAATCGTTTCGCCAACCACAAATGCGTTGAAACCTGCATGCATAAGACGCATGGCAAAAGCTTTCCCCATTAATCCGGACCGGCCCTCGCCCGCAACGAAAATTCTGGAAGCCCCTTTCATTCTTTTGCCAAAAGCTGCAAACTCCGTTTCGCTCACTCGATCTAATACCGCGGCAACTTCGCTATTCATTTGGACAAGCAAATTTTTCATAATCGGATCATCTTCTTTCTGATGGTTTCGGCTATCTCTCTTCGATGAGCGGATCCCGTAATGGCACTTCCGACAATAACGATAGCCGGTTTATATTGGACTATTCGATCTATGGAATCAGCCGTTATTCCCCCTGCATACGCAAAATCGATCCCCTCCAGAGTATGCAGGAACGAAATCATTTCCGCTTCCCGTAACCCTGCTCCCTGTTGTCCTTGCATGTCTTTTCCTATATGTACGGAGAAGAGGCGGGCTCCCTGTTCATACAATCGGGCGATTGAACCCGTGTCCTGTATCCCCAACAAATCGATCATGACTTGTCCGCCCGATAAACGGGCTGCTTCCAACGCATCCTTGATTGTTTGTTCGGCTGAGAATGCCATCACCGTCGAAATGTCGGCTCCAGCGGACAAAGCTTGCACCGTCTCGTGCTTTCCCGCATCGCAAGTCTTCATGTCGGCCAACATTGTCTTATCGGGGTATCTCCGCTTCAAATCTGAAATGATGTCTACTCCATATTGCTTGATAACCCCGGTTCCAATCTCGATGATATCGATCAGATCCTTCACTTCTTCGACGATTTCCAGACATTCCTGCCGCGTCAACCGATCCAATGCCAATTGCAGCTTCAAGCTAACACCCTCTTATCGTTCAATAAACTCTCTTACCCCAAGTTTTTGCAAAACCTCTTCATAATACGGAAGCCCCTCATTATCTCCCGATACGCTTACAACCATGGATCCCACTGTATTCGCAAAAGTCAGCGTTCTTTCAAGCGGCCACCCTCTTACGATTCCCAACAGGAACCCCGCGTCAAATCCGTCGCCGGCCCCGACAGTATCTGCGATCGTATTTACTTTTACGGCAGGCATGTTAATCTTTAGCCCCTCATAATAACCTACACTGCCGGCAGATCCTTGTTTGATTGCAATACGGCCGATTCCGTACTCCGTAAATTTCCGTATCATCTCATCCAGATCACTGATGCCAAGCAAAAATTCGGCTTCTTCTTCGCCCGTAAGCAAAATGTCGACGTAGGGAAGCAATTGTGTGAGACATTGTCTCGCCTCTTCTTTCGACCACAGTTTCAAACGGATATTCGGATCGAATGCCACTAAGACATTATTGTTTTTCGCTGTCTCTATCGCCTTGTGAATGACGGACATATCGTTTTGGCGGATTGCCGAGAATACGCCGGTTATGTGAAGAATTCTGGAGTTTTTGATGTCTTCCAGCGGCAAATCTTCAGCTTTCATCGTAAGCGTAGGCGAATTCGTCCTGTAGTAAAATGTGCGCCCGGCACCGTCTTCCCATATCTCTTTGAAATTTACCGATGTGGTGAATCCTTCCATCAACCTGACATTGGACACATCGATGCCTTCGCCTCTTGCAAAATTATAAATGTACCTGCCGAATTCATCATCGCCAAGCCGGCTAATCCACCCTGCTTTCATGCCTAATCGGGCGCAACCGATCGCCAGATTCAATTCGGCCCCGCCAACTTTGCGTTCGAAATCAGCGACATAGCGCAGCGGCCCTTTGCTCTTAGGGTTCATTGTCACCATGCCGTCTCCTATTGTAATGACATCCAGACTCTTATCCAAAATGATCTCTCTTTTCTGTGCAAAATTGTTGTTTGTCAAACTTCTTAGCTTTACTTAACAGCTCCTTGCATAACGCCTTGAATGATGTATCGTTGAGCAAAAAGATAGATGAGTAAGACAGGCAAAGTAATCAATAAAATACCCGGCAAAAATTTGGCATAATCCGTGGAATAAATATCCTTGAACACTTGTATCGCCAGCGGCAATGTACGGTTCTCTTTGCCCGCATTTTGAAGAACAATTAACGGCAATAAGAAATCGTTCCAGATCCATAAAATATGCAAAATCGCGATCGTTACGGAAGTAGGACGCAAGATCGGGAACACAACCTTGAAAAATGTTTGATGACGATTGCATCCATCTATTTGGGCTGCTTGTTCCAACTCAAGCGGAACGCTTTTGATAAATCCATGATAGATGAACACGGCCAGCGGAGTGCCGAATCCGATATACATGAAAATCAAAGTTGGCTGCGGCATTGCGGTTATCCAGCCAAACATCTTTCCATAAATACTGACCAGCGGGATCATAATCGCTTGAAACGGAATAATCATCGCTGACACCATCAACAAGAACAGGGTGCTGTTCAACTTCGATTTATTTCTTACAAAATAATGAGCCGTCATGGACGAGAACAGCAATATGATCAGTACGCTGCTGAATGTAATGATGACTGTATTGATAAAACTCCTAAAATAATTCATTTGCTGGATGGCCATTTTAAAATTTATGAAATCTATGGTTGCAGGCAGACTAAAGGGTGAAGCCAAAATTTGCGCATTCGTTTTGAAGGAGTTAATCAAAAGCAGAGCAAATGGAAGCATGCTAAAAATCAGCGCCGCTGCTACTATCAAATAAATCGACACCTGCCGGGCAAGGAGGCGGGTCTCCATTATATTTCGACCTCCTTTTTCTTGCTGAAATATACCTGCATAATCGTTACAGCTGCAACAATGAAGAACAGCACAAATGCCTCCGCTTGTCCCATGCCGTAATCGTAGCTTCTAAACGCTTTGTCGAATACATGCATAGAAACAAACACCGTACTTCCAAAGGGACCGCCTTCGGTTAAAGAATAATTCAAATCATAAACCATGAACCCTCTCTGCAAAGAAAGGAAGATCGTCACAATGAACGAAGGAACCATCAAGGGTAGTGTCATATGGATAAGCTGCTGCCATCTGCTTGTACCGTCGATCGTCGATGCCTCCAGAATATCTTTGGGGACATTCATAAGGCCGGCGATAAAAATAACCATCATATAACCCGCATAATGCCATACGGTTACGATGACCAAAGCCCAGAACGCTTTATCCGCGCTGCCCAACCAAGATTTGCTTAATAGAGCGAGCCCGTATTTAGTGCCGATATTTACGAAGAAGTTATTGAATAGAAATTGCCACAGAAATCCTAGAACCAAACCGCCAATTAAGCTTGGTGTGAAAAATGCCGCACGAAAGAAACTTTGACTTTTGATCCCTGACACTACCAAGTAAGCTAATAAAAACCCTACTGCATTTATTAGAAAAACCGTGGCGATGACATATTTAATGGTAATCCACATCGATTTCCAAAATTTTGCATCATGAAAAACCCCGATATAGTTTTCAAATCCCACAAACGGCATATTGGGCGAAATGCCATCCCACTTAAAAAATGTCAAATAAATACCATAAAGAAATGGAACGATCATCACCATGAAAAAGATCAATGTCGCCGGTCCGGTATAAAAAAGTTGGTTGCCTATCTTTTTAGTTAGACTTTTTTCTGAGATCAATTGGGATCTACTCCGCTCTCATTGATTTAACTTCGGAAAGCCGACGGATGGAAGCGAACCGCTTCTCATCCATCGCCTTTCGCTGCTTATCGCAGTGGACTTGCCTGAAAAAGATAACTACTTTTTATCCTTCCAGTACCCTTCGATTTCTTTGATTAATCCAGCGCGGTCGGACTCGCCGGCAAGATATTTTTGCATGGATGCGCCAATCACTTTGGAGTGATCGCCAGGTACATAATTGGCACCGAATTGAAGCGTATTGCCGGCATTCATATATGTTTTGATTGATTTGGCAAGTGAATCTTTAGGTTCCAGCTTAATATTTTTGAAAGCGGGAAGAATGTTTGCTTTATTGACCAAGAAATCTTGACCTGCTCCTTCATATACGATCCAATTCAAAAATTTCTTGGCCGCTTCCTGTTGAGCTGGCGTAGCTGCCGTTTTATCTATAAATATTTGTTTCGTGGCGCCCACCGGGATCGAAGCGTTCTTTTTATCGGCTGCGTCATTGCTGGTCGGAACCGGTATGAAGCCGTACTCCCCGTTCGGTTGCACGCTATCCAATTGGCTGATCATCCAGTTTCCGTTGAATGTAATTCCTGCCTCGCCTTTTGCTACGGCGGCAGCAATATCATCAGCGGTTACAACGAGCGGATCGCCTTTCCGTTTGTTATACTTTTTCATCATATCGAAAGTATCAAGCAAACCGTTGAACACAGCATTGTCGGCCAGCTTTGCATTACCGGCTCTTAAATCGTTCAAGACCGCGTTAACATCGCCTTTCGGTTGAGAAGCATACGTAATCGGGATAAAATGATTGCCCAAAGACCATGGCATGGCGCCGATGATCAATGGCGCAGTTCCGGAAGCCTCAATCTTTTTAAAGAGCGCTTCCAGTGCAGAGGCGGAGTTAATTGTGGAGGGATCGAATGTGCCGCCGACTGCCTTATCCAGAACTTTTTTGTTGTAGACAAGCCCGTAGCCTTCTACTGCAAACGGGAAAGCTAACGTTTTTCCGTCGAGCTGATTAGGCTGCGCGAGGTCTTTCACCCATTGTTCTCCGGATAAATCGAGAGCCTTGTCTTGAAATTTAACAATGTCGCCTGCATCCAGCATATTCAGTGTTGCAGGATTGCCTGATGCATACAACACAGATGCCCTCTCGAACGGAGACTGGCCGCTTGCCACTGTCAATACTTCCACTGTAATATTAGGATTTGCTTTGGTGAACTCTTTCGCAGCTTCCTCGGCTGCCGCCTGGATCTGCCCTTTCGAATTCAGGAACGAAATTTTAACAGGTTTACTTGAGTCGCTGGCGTTAGTATTGCCACCGGTTCCTTTGCTCTCCGAACCGCTTGAACTATTGCCGCCGCATGCGGCAAGAACCATAGATAATGCTGTCACTAAAACTAACGGTTTTGCGTAAGTGAACGTTTTCACTTTTTGTCCTCCCTTTTGATTAACATGTCAAATCTCCTCAACAACCGGGATGTTAACTAAGATGCACAGCTCTTAATCACCTCCTAAGATTCGTCTGCCGGGAAATCGCTTCCAGATACGATACTGCAGTAGCGCCGAATTGGACGACTTGTTATGTACTATCGATTCATAAACCGATTTACTAAATCGGTTTATGAATCGATAGTACTATATGTTTCGCTATTTTACAACAAAAATCTTTATTTTCCGACTGTTCTAATTCCCGAATGAGAAAGCAACATTGCAAATGTCGCCTCGTGATATAACTAACATGAATTACAAACAAGGAGATGAGAGCATGAGTAAGTTGAATGGCAAAATCGCTTTAGTAACCGGTGCAAGCAGGGGGATCGGTCGCGGCATTGCGCTGCGTCTGGCACAGGACGGCGTATTAGTCGCAGTGCATTATGGAAAGAGACAGCATGAAGCAGAGGAAGTGGTTCTTCAAATTGAACAAAATGGAGGTTCCGCATTCACGATCGGCGCTGACTTAAGTACGCTTAACGGCATTCACAATTTATATGCGGCATTGGATGGCGCCCTTCGGAATCGCACAGGCGATAATCGGTTTGATATTCTTGTGAATAACGCCGGAATCGGGCAAATTATAAGCATTGAAGAGACGACGGGAGCATCTTTTGACGAAGTCATGAACATGAATGTCAAAGCGCCGCTTTTTGTTATCCAGCAAGCTTTGCCGCGTCTGAAAGATGAGGGCCGCATTATCAACATCTCATCGTTTGTTACACGGGTGGCCTCCCCTAGCGTTTTCGCCTATAGCATGTCGAAGGGCGCAATCGACACACTTACGCTTGCCCTGGCTCGCAATCTTGGGAGCCGTAATATTACGGTAAACGCCATCCAGCCTGGTATTATTAATACAGAAATGAATGCCGGGACGCTGCAAGATCCCAATGGACAGAAATATGCCGCCGGTCTTTCAACCTTCAACAGGTGGGGGGAGCCTGAAGATGTGGCGGATATTGCCGCTTTCCTCGCCTCATCGGACAGCCGTTGGGTAACCGGTCAACTCATTGATGCAAGCGGCGGATCTCACTTATAAAAAAACGGGTTCGAAAGCCTGGCCGATGCCAGGTTTTTGAACCCGTTTTTTTACCAGGGCTTTGCATCCGCTCATGTCGTTAATTTCGCATATACGATAAAGAACACCATCATTTCTCCGGCGATTGCATAATTAGGCACATGATAGAGCAAGTCTAGCGCTATAAAACTTCCAATAACCCCTAGTAATATCGCCAAATGATAGGGCTTCAACCGCAGATGTTGATGTCTGTACCGGTGAAAAACCAGAGACGTAGATAAAAAATAAAGCAGCACAGACCCAAATACGAAACCCAGCATGAACGAATAATTTAGTTGTTCCAGATACAACAGCTGGATCGAAGCAGCCAACGTGCTCATGGATAAATAGATGAATAAATGGCCATAAATAATCGTTTGGCCGGCTGTCTGCATCTCTTTGCTTACTTTCTTCTCCACATTCTCGAAATACTGCCACCACATTGCGATAACTAATACACATGTAAAACTGACAAATAAAATAGATGGCAAATTCCAGTTACTAAACTGCAAAACAGCAATGATACTGATCACGGATTCACCAAGCAGAATGAGGGTAAACAAGGCAAAACGTTCCAATAAGTGATGGGTGTGTATGGGTGCTTTTACCAGGTGCCGCCGCCCGATTAAAGGCAGTATCGTATCTACAACGATTCCGGCATACAAAATGACGTATCGGATCCATGAGTCAAAGAACAGCGAACAAGCAGATATCAATATTCCTATCAAAAAGCAAATTCCCAAATATTTAGCGGTCCGCTGCTGATGCGCGCTTTTTGCTTTGTGTACCGTAAGATATTGAATGGCTGTCAATGCCCTCGAACCTATATAACCAATAAAAAAAGGAATGTAATATTGATCAAAATTAACGGATAGGCTTGCTGTCATGATTAAAACAAAAAACAGCTGAAGGATGAGGAATATCCTGTGACTGGCGATATCTTGGCCGAACCGATTTATAAAGAGAGTTTGACCCACCCATCCCCACCAGATCGGAATAAAAATCAATACGAATTTACTTAAATATTCAATAGGGATGGCCCCGTGGTCGGCGTGCAGCAAGACATGATTTGCTTTTGAAACGGCTGCTACAAAAAGCAGATCATAAAAAAGCTCCAGCCAGGTAACCTTTTTCTCAACCATAACCGTCAAAACTCCCTCGGGATCTTATTTACTGAAAAAGCAAGCTGCTTCGCCGCGGCCTATGAGAACTGCTCACTTAGGACGCTCCATGGAAAACAGGGAGCCTAGTTTGGCATAATAACTGCCTGCCATCCGACTGACAGGAGCCAATTTGCCCGGATCGATATGTCCGTTCTCATAAATTTCATCCGCGATATGGAAGCGAACAACTCGCCCAATAAGCAAATCGCAAGCGGGCTGTTCGCCGGTACCGCCGATTGGTATCGCTTGTTCCAGCAGGCATTCCATGCGAATTTTGGCCTCTTTCAAACCCGGCACAACAATCGCTTCACTCGCTATCGGCGTGAAACCTGCTCTCGCAACCTCGCTTTCGTCCGGGGGCAAGTTAGCAGCCGTTTCGTTCACTTTATCTATAATCGATTCGTCCGTGATATGGATGACGAAAGCTCCGGTCTCCGTCGCATTCCTTGACGTATCCTTCATTACCCCTTGTTTTCGTTGAACAGACACCGAAATTAGGGGCGGCGCACTGGATACAATCGAAAAGAAACTGAAAGGAGCGGCATTGAGCACCCCTTCCTTGGAAAGCGTAGTCACCAAAGCGATCGGTCTGGGTACGATACTGCCAATCAGCAGCTTATAATTTTCCTGATCGCTTTGAGTGGTTGGATCAATAGATGCCATTAGTTATCCACCGTCACTTTCTATTCTTTTAAAAGATTTGTTCACTCTTGTTTTGCCGTTAATGTTCTCACTTCGATGGGATGCAGGTTCGCTTCGATCTCAGCGCGATGCGGTTCAAACCAGTTTGGCAGCATGAGTTTTTGTCCTAGAGTCTCTGCAGGCTCATCGTTAGCAAATCCAGGTGGATCCGTAGCGATTTCAAATAGTATGCCGCCTGCTTCTCTAAAGTATATCGCATTAAAATATTGGCGGTCTATGACCCGAGTCGGCTGATAGCCGTAATTTTGAACTGTACTTCTCCATTCTTCATGCTGTTCGAAATCTTTCGCACGCCATGCAATATGGTGTACCGTGCCCGCTCCGCCCACGCCGAATTCCATTTTGGCGAGCGGAACATCGACGATGTTGCCGATTTCTCCTGTGGACCGATAACGGGCATATTCGGCATCCTCATCGACTTTCGTAAATCCGAGCATGTTTTCCAGCGCATCCATCGTTTTGGGCGGGTTGACGCTGAACAGCACGGCGCCTCCAAACCCCTTGATGGCTTTATCGGCCGGAACGCCGCCGAAAGACCAGGTGCTGTTCGCCCCCTCTTCACGTTCGACAAGCTCAAGGCGCAAACCTTCATTATCCTCGAATTGAAGATATTGTTCGGAGAACCGGCTCGTTCTCGTAACCTGAATGCCAAAGCTTTGCAAACGATTGTGCCAAAAATCAAGCGAGTCCGGCGGTATCACATACGAGGTAATGCCCACCTGGCCGCCTCCGATTCGCCCTTTGGGCGAGCCCTGCGCAGGGAAGAAAGTAATGATGGTGCCGGGGCTTCCCGCCTCGTTGCCGAAGTACAAATGGTAAACTTCCGGGGCATCGAAGTTGATCGTTTTTTTCACTAACCGGAGTCCGAGGATACCGGCATAGAAATCGACGTTTTCCTGCGGATTACCGGCAAAAGCAGTGATATGATGGATACCTGTAGTTTGAAGTGACATATAAAATCCTCCTCTAAAAATCATTATTTAAATTATTTTCAATCGAAGATTCTTAAAATTAAGATATTTTGCAAAATGGAGTTCATTGTTGAACTATTTTGGCCTGTTCTTTTTTTAGTCTTTCAGGAGTCACATCATCTCCATTTGGATCATAAACGGTGACCTGCAAGAGCGTGCTTTTTATAGTACCCCGAAATATTTGGAGGTATTCCTTGCGAAGATCGGTTTGTTCCGTTTTTTCAATTTCAGTTAATCCGACTTCTTTTGCCTTTTTTGAAAGCTGATTAATTCTTTCTAATATTGTAAGCATATTTTTACCTCCTTATTCAAAAATGTCTTTGGTTGAGATATCTTCAAATCGAATATCTTAATATTAAGATAAAACATTTTCTTATCCATGTCAATACTTAATGCAAAAAAAGAAAAAGTCTGCGGTCCGCCACCAATCTTAATAACTAATCTCGTTATCCGCGACCATGACCGTTGAAGTGCCTGAGCATCTCAATAAAATTTTCAAGTTGGCCGTCATTCCATTCTGAAACGCATTCATAGAACACGGATTCTTTCTCTTTTAGAGCATCCACAGTCTTTTGTCGTCCAAGCTCAGTCAAAGATAATAGTACTCCTCTACGGTCTTCGGGAGAGGGTTCGCTTTTCACATAACCCAAGCGCTTGAGATGATTGACGAGTCGGCTAACCGAACTGCGGTCCATAGCCGTCGATTCCGCTAAAGCTGTGGCACTTGTCGGGCCGAATGAATACAACCAACGGACAATAAGGAAAGCCGCGGGTTGCAGTGATGAATCGAAACGTGCTGCAGCTCTGACATTGAGTGCATGCGCGGCGCTAATAAGTGCACTTAGCTGTTCACCGAGCTTCAGTTCCAACTGCACTCTCGCAGTATTTTTATCTTTAGTATGTTCCGCCATAGTTTCCCCCAACAAATATAATTGACATATGTCAAACAAATGAATATAGTTGATATATATCAATTATAAATCTTTTAACTGCTGCCTGTCAAAAAGCTTCGATTCACTATCCAAGCATAAGGAGAATCATTATGACGACTAACCAAATTATTGTAATTACCGGCGCGACCAGCGGTATTGGACAACTCGCTGCAATTGAATTGGCTAAGCGCGGTGCTCATCTTGTACTAACAGCCAGGAACAAGAATCGGGCCGAGACGACTAGGAACATGCTGAAAGATCTTGCGCCAAAAACAGAAGTGGACTTTTTTTTCGGAGATCTTTCCTTAATGGAGGATGTCAGGCGCATCGGAAATGAGATTAAAGCCGCATACCCCAAGATTGATGTACTAGTGAATAATGCAGGACTGCATGCATTCGAGCAGCGGATAACCTCTGAGGGCTTTGCTGAAATGATAGCCGTAAACTATTTGGCGCAATGGCTATTAACGCAAACATTACAGCAATCTTTGGTGAGGTCCGGAATTGCCAGAATTGTAAATGTTGCTTCTGAAGCATCGCGCAACCATGGTGAACTTAAACTGCCTGAGGATTTGGTCGATACATCTGCTTTTACCATGAGGGAATCGTCAGCGCTTTACGGCAAAACCAAGCTATTTAATATCCTATTTACTGGGGAACTGGCCCGTCAATTATCCGGAACCGGAGTTACTGTTAACGCGCTAAATCCGGGTTTTAATGTAACAGGTCTCGGGCGCGAGCTCCGGTTTGCCGCTATGCTTGAACGCATTTTGAATTTTTTACGTATCGGAGATCCGCGTAGAGGAGCTGACATCATTACACGCTTAGTTGTTGAGTCCAAATACGATGGGGTGACCGGCGGGTATTTCAACGTTGGAAACGGCAGTCCTATTACACCTGTCCACCCCGGCGGAGATACCGCTATGCAAAATAAGCTTTGGAACGATACGAAACAATTGCTGCGACACTATTTTTGAAGATGATACGGTACGGTCGTAATAATCACATCCTTATTCCTAAAAAACCAGGCGCGGAGCAGCAGCGCATTTTGGTTGTGCAGCACATGGTGCCACCATTTCTTGGGGATAAATTGTGGAACAACAATATGAATATGGTCGGGTTTCCCACCCTCCATTTTCTCCATTGTCTGGATGAATCTTGATATTGGTTCGAGAATGGATCGGTACGAGCTTCTCAGAACGACCAATCTGCACGGCTCCCCCCATTCTCCCCATTTTTGTTCCATTTTTTCGATGGATTCATCGTCAAAGCCTACATATACGGCAATGATTTCTGTACCCAGACTTGTCGCAAAAGATAGCGTGTTGTTGACCACGCGATGCACTCCGGAAACGAGTACAATAGTAATAACGCGATGCATAACCGGACGGGTTTCATTTGGATCTATCTTGAGTTCCGCCGCCACTTGATTATAGTGTCGTTTGATCAATATGGATATAGCAACAATTACGGGCAGTACGATCAATACAACCCATGCCCCGCTCACAAATTTGGTGACGGCAAAAATCAACGCAACGAGAACCGTTATTACGGAACCGATTAGATTAATAACAAATTTCACACGCCACTTGGCGCCCTTTACCCTTTTCCAGCGGCGCAATAATCCGATCTGAGCTACAGAGAACGAAATAAAAACGCCAATTGCATATAACGGAATAAGAGCGTTAGTATGGGCACGGAAAGCAACAATGAGCAGAATCGCGAAACCGGCTAAAACTAAAATGCCGTTCGAATAACCTAATCGGTCGCCGCGATTGGTTAGTGCACGTGGTAAATAACCATCAGCTGCAACAATAGCCGCTAACTGTGAAAATCCCGTGAATGTCGAATTCGCAGCTAATATTAACACGACAAATGTAGACCAAATCAGGATTTGGTAAAGAACCCCCCGTCCATAATATACCTCCGCCAACTGGGACAGCATGGTGTTATGCGGATTCGGCGCAATCCCTTGCACATATAAATGATACGCAAAACCGAGCAACGTAACCGCCGTGATAGCGCCTAGGGCAATGTAAGTTTTAATGGCGCTTTTTTGCCGAGGCTCCCGAAAAACCGGCACCGCATTGGAAATCGTTTCAATACCGGTCAATGCCGAGCAGGCAGAGCTGAAAGCTTTTAAAATAAGCAGCGTCGTCAACCCTTGAGGAAACGTGCCAAAGGAAGGCGTAACATCCTGAATAAATCCATGCCGCGCTTCATTCAATAAACCTGAAACAATCAAAAAAAGCATGCAAGCCATGAATACAAATGTAGGCCAGGCAAAAATCTTAGCGGACTCTGCGACTCCGCGTAAATTAATGACAACAAGCACGCATATGCAGATGATGGCAAGTATCGTTTCATAAGGCCCCACCGCCGGATACGCAGAAGAAACCGCTTCTACAGCCGCCGAAACCGAGACGGCAACCGTCAACACATAATCAACGAGCAAAGAGCTCGAAGCAATTAGAGAAGGCACACGATTTTTAAAATTGTCCTTTGCAATAGCATAAGCGCCACCACCGCTCGGATACGCAATGACTCCCATAATATAAGACGTAATGAGAATTGCAAGCAAAACGACCGTTGAAGCCGTGATGGGCAAAATGAACCATCTTGCGGAAGCGCCCAACCCGATCAGTTCCGTTATTCCCGCTTCAGGACCGTAAGCTACCGAAGAGTAAAGGTCCGCGGATAAAATGGGAAGAGCGATCATCCAGAAAAGCTTGGTATGCTGTGCATGAAGTTCTTTCGTTCGCAAAGGCCGACCGATGAAAATTCTCTTCACGCTTGCGAAATTTGAAAACGAATACCACATGGCAATGAAAGCGAGCAAGATAAACACGATTTCAAGCCAAAACACATGATGATGCATAGCAGTAGTACTCCTTTAGTAAGGGATTATTTCCAGAAAATCAGAAAAGTGACATCTTGGCCGAGGATCAAAAGCATTACACATATTGTTTTCCGAGGGATCGATTTACATACACAGGAAAGCTTCAATAAACAAAAAAAGGAAATCAAGACTTAAAGTCCTGAGTTCCTTTTTTTATTTTATGGATTATTTACGGGCTAATGTCCGTCATCTAAAGATCTGCATCTTCGTGAGCGTCAAATCAATCGTTTATCAGTTAGCAGTAAAATAGAAATCGTAACCGGATGTGCTGACAGTACCGGTTGCCGAATAGATTCGGAAAGTGATTTTCTCACCCGGCTTGAGATTCGTAAGAATAAAAGAGTCCTTTTTTCCGACTCCATTATCGTTAACGGCCAACTTGGTTCGGTCTTTGTCTGATCCGTTTATGTACCAGAATGCATCCAAGTTATAGTTTTGCCCGCTAGGAGGAGTCATAGAGGCATTTATAGTTACACTGCTAGAAGTGTTATTGGTATAAACGAACCAATCTACGTCGTCAGCGGATTTTTGGAGCGCCCACGTATAGTGCGTCTTAGGGGCGGCAGAAACCGGTGACGATTCACTGTCGCCAAGTCCTTTAATCGCGAATGCGGACTGAGCGGATACGAGTAAGCTTAATGCAACAACAGCGACTGACAAAGACTTTTTGAATTTAAAATTCATGATTAATAATCACTCCTAGTCTATAATTGTGAACTGGCCAAGAATCACATTCAATAATATACCTTAAATTCATTTTTTTGTAAACTATTATCCTCTTTGTTGTAATATATCCTAAAAATTGTTATATTAATTAACACAATTTGGATCCCTTAAATGAATCTGCCTAAACCTAGAAAGATATCCTTGAAGCTCCATAAAAGGCATTTCACGCGTGCGGACGCTCGCCGTACGGCTAGAAAAGAAGCACTCCCTTCTTACCGGCGATGAAGACGATAAGAAGCAAGTGCTTCAAGAATACGTGGATCGTGTCATAATCCAGCCGTCCCGCGAAATTGACGCATTTGACACGGAAATCACTTACATGGGTTCCATGTATAGAGACGAAGGGAGTCGAACCCCTGTCCGAAATATCGCCGCTCAGGCATCTACGGGTGGTTGTTACACGTAGTCATAATTTTGATGTCGACATAACAATGTTCCGAAGAATCAACTTTCATCCGAATGTTCTTCTAGAATACGAGAGATAGTTTCCAATGTATGCAATCCTGTTGCAATATCGACTATAAACTCCACCGCATACTTGCGTTCCATTTGCAAATGGTGTCCATTCAACAGCAAAAACGACTTGGTAACAAGATAGGCTGTCCGCTTATTCCCATTATGAAAACAATGATTTTTGACAAGGGACTCCAGTAAGGCCGCGGCCTTATCAAATAAGGATGGATAAGCATCTTCTCCAAAAATACTTTGCTGGGGCCTATGTACCGCAGATTCCTGTAGACCGTGGTTTTTTACTCCCGCTTGCTCTGCGTCGTTCATTCTTTTCATCATGAAATAGTGTGCCGAGATAACCTCTTCTTTTGTCAGAAATTCCGTCATATCATCTGTCCCTTAAGTCCTCAAGAATACCCTCGTCTTCTTCAAAAACATCAAGGAAAGCTTCTAAAACTTCAGGACGGACATTTTCAGGCAATTTACCTTGCCTTGCTTTTTTCAGCACAATTTCACCATGTTCATTCTCGATGAATTCGATTTCGTCTCCTTGTAAGACATTTAATTTTTCAACAAGGCTTTTAGGCAGGCTTATACCCAAGCTGTTTCCCATTCGTCCTATTTTGCGAATCACCCTTCGTTTATCGCTCGTCAACTTGACCACACCTTTTATCAAAATCTTGCTCAAGACATAAAGCAAAAACCCACAAACATCATGCGGTTGTGGATTTACATGGTGTATGTGAGGGGGTTAATTCCCGTGCTCCGTCTCTCTCCACACGTCTCCTAAATGCAAACAAACCGTGGTGTGATAAATCCACAACTCATCGCCGCGCGATGGTTCGGATGTTTGAGGAATTGGCGTGAAGGGAGAGACCTTATTTTGCAGCTGAATAGACCTGCATTTTTACTGCATCAATAACCAAACCGGCCGTTCGGATAAAGTCAAAACCGATGATCCCTTCGATATCTAACCCGTATTCCATATTCCCAATCTCAACCTGAAAATTGTTTATAGAAACACCATCGAAGTGAATCGCATCGAAGTTCTTCGTATATACGTACTCGATTACGCCAACAGCATCTGCTTTAAAGATCGTTCCTGCAGATCCCGTATCTAGTAAGACTTTTTCCAATGTCAGTTTCTGTCCGCGAAATTGGACCGTAACTGTAACAAATGGCAAACCAAAACTCTCGTTTAGTTTCATCTTGGCCCCCGTACGCCGACATAACGTTCACGGGCCACTAAAGAGGGACGAGACGTATGAAAGAAGCAGTATTCACGTTGAGGGTCCTGCTTATGCAACTCGTAGTATCGGCGCATCGCTGACGTTGAATCATCAAATCTATCAACGACAACCACTTCTTCAATGTAACGATTGCCATCCATAGAGTGTGCTTTTGTTGCTTCAAGAACTACCCATTCATTCGGAAATCGGTCCTGCACTTCTTCCCAGCGCATCCCATCACCCCCAGGCTTTCATAGATAATTAAATTATAACATAAACAAAACTCGACTGGACAAGATGCCCAAATCGAGTCGTTTCACAGGCTTTGCGCGATTTGAATCGTATTCATGTTAACGAGTTCCTCTGTAAATCGAAGTTCCTCCACCATAACAAAGAGTTACCGACACCTTTACGTCAGTAACTCTTCATTGTAATCCTATACTGTCACACCGTGATACAACTCATCGGGATGTTTCGTCCGGCAAGGCGTTCCGCTTTAGTGGGCAAGGAAAGTGGCGCCGCGGGATCTCGTTACAACTGCTCTACGCGCCGCGTTTCCTCCTCCACGCTTGTAAAAGAGATGCTCTCGCGGATTCTCGTAAAATCCTCGCAGCCGAAAATCAGGATCAGCGATATCAGATACTTCCGGTTGCGTTCCAGCGTCTTTTTACTGACGTTGATCTCTTTGGTCATTGCCTTCAAGGGAAGCTTCTTTTTTTGAAAAAGATCGTTCAGCCACTCCCGGTTGTTGCAAAAATAGCGGGCAATCCGCACCAGCATTTGCCGGGTATCCCGGTGGCTTGGCATGATATTTTCCAGTTCCCGAAGACAAATGCCGAATTCCTGGAGCCTTTCATCGTAGCTGACCAATTCCTCCGACAGCGCCGCGGCTCGTTCCTGCCTTTCAAAAGCATCCAGCGAGCTTACCTTATCTGCAATGTGCAGCATTTCCTCTTCGTCTTTCCAGTCGGCTTCGTTTTGGGAAATTTTGATTTTTTTCCGAAAATCATCGATCAATCGTCTGCGAATCATAAGAAAAGCGAAATTATTAAATGTTTTTCCATACTCCGTACGGTATCGATCGACAGCTTCATTGAAAGCGATCAAACCTATACTTGCTTCATCATCATTCCATCCAATTCGGCGCCTGCAGACGTGTTTGACAACCTTCAATATAAAGGGCCGGTATTGACCGATCAGAGCCGACCGTGCCTGCTCATCGCCGCTGCGAATCTGCGGCAAGCATTTTTCAGATAAGTTGTTCATCTGGCAACCACTTTCCAATTTGTAATCACTTCATTAATTAGCTGTCGGCTCGGTTCCCCAGACAAGTACGCCATTTTGATACAACGTAACTTTCGTATGATCGGCATATGAATTTTGCGTGCCTTTATACGAGTAATCGTTACTTTCGTTATAGTTCGACCAGTCTGTTTTGTTAATACGGGTTTGAATTTCACCCGTGCTGCCTCCAGGTGCTAACACGCCTGCATTCGAATTGAAGCTGACTTCCAAATAATAATCAGCGCCGGCTACAGCTTTGTCCATTTTAACCAGCTTACCGTTCAGCTTCGAGCAGCTCAGCGTCGCATAGTCGCAGTTGAATGTCTGCGCGCGGTCGCCGTCGATCGTATAGTAATAGCGAATCGTCAACTCACTGATCGGTACGGAAGTTGTCCCTTTGTTTAAAATTTGGAAGTGCGGCTTGAAGTGATTGTCGTTCACACTTGTATCCAGTGTGCGATACTGGAGCACCAGTCCGGTTGTCGGCTGCTGAACATCCGGTTTCGGCGCTGCGCTGGCCGTGTTCGAAAGCGTTTGGCCTGCATCGTTTTTCGCTACGACTTGGTAATAGTATGTCGTGCCTGCCGTCACCGCCGTATCTGTGTAGGTGATTCCGGTTACTCCGCTCGCTACCATCGTGAACGTGCCGTTTGCAGCCGTCGAACGCTTCACTTCATAGTTTGCCGCATTCGCCGATGCTGTCCAGCTCAGGTTTACTTTCGCCGTTTCGCCCGCTGCGCTCAGCGTGAAGCTGCCCGGTACCGGCGGCTGCTCGGAGATGCCATACGTTTTTAAGTTGGTCGGGAGCTTCTCCAACGTAATAACGTTCGGATGATTATATACTTTTTTCAGATGCTCAAGACTGTTTTGTTTGCCGTCTCTCAGGAAATCCCCGTACCATGTAGCGAACCAGCTCCAATGAGCTTGATACGCCTTCATCAGATCAGGGTCCGGGATAGGTCCGTTTTCGCTCATGGCAACTAACTTTTTGTCCTTGCCCAATGTAACCAGGTCTTCATATTTTGCAATTTGCGGACTGTAGTCGCCTGCTTGCGGATAAGAGTCAAAGCTCAAAACATCCACATAGGCGTCTCCCGGATACCAGTCGGGGGAAACAGAATTCCAGACCCAGATCAGATTGTTCAATTTGTGCACATTTGTCAAACGATCGTGAAGCAAAATATACAATTTTTTGACAGGCTCAGGACCTTTAGCGCCCCACCAGAACCATTTGCCTTCCGCTTCGTGCAAAGGACGGAACAGGACAGGTACTTTCGCATCCTGCAATTTCTTCAACTGCTCCGCAATCACATCGATGTCGCGAATAAGCAGTTTATAATCTTCAGACTCCGGATTATTCATCGCATATTCGATATCGAATGTAGTCGAATCGGTATAGAAGCCTCTCCACCATTCTTTTCCCGGCGTATCGATAAGACCTTTCGGCGCGTTCCAGTGCCATGCAAAGGTAACAATGCCCCCTTGCTTATCCCACTCAATCGCTTTTTCCGTCTCTGTGGAACGAAGACCGTGTTCCGCTCTGCTTGGCGAATAGTCGATCAGGTCAAGCGCCGCAATAGCCGGCTTTTTACCTACATTTGCTTGAAGCCAGTCGATCTCAGTCATTTCCTCTTGACCGGAAATGATGTTCTTGCCGTATTGATCAACGAGGTAGTTCATCAATGCTCTTGCTTCCACCGTCGCGTTCGGATTAGTGAGCGATTTGGTTACCGCATGCGGCGGACGGTCGGTGGCAGGCTCCAGCTTGACGTAGTCGATGTCATACCATCCCCAGCCCGTTTCAAAACCGATCGTATTCGCCCCCGCATTCAGCAGCAGCTTACCTCCGGAAGTTTCTTTGAAATCAGCCGTTTTCCAAAGCACCAACTCTCCTGACGCATTGCCGTTTAAGGAGAAATTCGTGCGTTTGTCATCATAAGGAGAACGGTAGCCGATTGTAAGATTGTACAAACCTGCCGCCTCAGCCTGGATAGTCATCGTCAGCGAATCCCCTGGGTTATGGAAATTAGTTACGTAACCGGTACCGGAGAAGCCGGTCCCGCTGGATGACACAATAGTTCCCTTCAGTGTGCCGTTTTCGGCTTCATAGCGAACCGGGCCGTTTACAGGCGCCTGCGGAACCGCATTCACGGCATTGGAATCGCTCGTTCCCGCACTGTTGCTTGCGGTTACTTTGTAATAGTAAGAAGTGCCGTTCGTTACGTTGGTATCCGTATAAGACGTTGCGATCAAGTTGGACGCTACAGCAGTAAACGGACCGCTTGCAGCCGTTGCCCGCTGTACGCTGTAACCTGCAGCTCCGCTGGAAACGCCCCAGGACAAAGCGACTTTCCCATCGCCGGCCTCGGCTTTCAGCGTGAAGCTTCCAGGAACTTGCACAGGCGTATCATTGCCGGCAGTCAACACAATGTGATAAGCCGTCAAAGGCGGCACTGTATAGGTAAAGCGGTTGCCTGCAATTTGCGCGATCGGCGCCGCTTCCTTCAATTGCGAGCTTGTTCCGTCGAAGCCCCAAACTTTACCGGAGCCGTAAGTCGTTCCGCCGGAAAGATTGAATTGGGCGTCTAATGCGCTGTCCATGCTTTTATTCATGACAACGAGGTGCAGCTCTTTGTTGGATGCATCCGTTACGGAAGCATGCACCGAACTGTTGACAATATCCGACGTTTGCGCGTTAACGCTGATATCGCCGAAAGCAGAACGATTTCCGTCATAGTTGCGGTAAAGTTTGTAAGCGGCGCTAACGTAGTTGTTGGCATCCTTTAACTTCCAGAAGTTTGCCATATAGACGCCGTTTTTGCCGAAAATGCCCAACACATCGGCCATAGCGATACCGCCGGAAATATCGGCTTCGCCGCCGTAGTTAAACTCGGTCAAAGCCAGTTTCGTTCCGGGGTAATACTTGTCCACCGACTGCTTCAATCGAGGCAGCAAAGGCAAAAATTCGCTATTCCATTGAGCGATCCAGCTATCTTCCTTGTAGGTCGGATCCCACAAAGTACGAGGCGCCTGCATTCTGGCTTTCTTCGTCTCGTCGTTGCCTACCTCATTCGTAATTCGTATGCCTCCGCCCATCGCTTCGGGATACCAGTGCACATCGAAGACATCCAGCAATCTCTTGCCTTCGGCTGCCGAACTGAGGCGCATTTGATCCAGGTAATAGTCCACGAACCAGCTGTAGCTGCCTTTTACAGAGTCCCAGTCAGGTGCGGTTTGAAGATCTTTATAGGCGCCAAAACCGTAAAGAACCGGGCCAAAAATTTCCGCGCCTGCATCGACCGCTTTAACAGCTTTGGATAAGCTTACCGCCCGGTCTACCAACTCTTTCGCCCCGACCTTGTCGCCGTGAATGCGCGGATGCGTATGCGACCAAAGGGCAGGCTCATTGTCGAGTGAATACCCTTTCACGCCCGTCGTTGTTGAAGAAGCGCCGTATTTCTTCACCAAAAAGTTGACGAATTCATCCGCATAAACCTTATTGTCATTCAAATCGGGCTGCAGCTGGAACGGCGCATTTTTGGCGTTTACAACCTGATCCCAACGAGCGGAAGGGGCCTTTTCGCTTTCCTGCACACTTCCGTTTCCATCCTTGGCCACATAACCGGCCATCGGCAGCGTAACTAAAGAATAGGCGCCAAGCTTCAGCGATTGGTCATGAAACGAAGTCGTCACCGCTCCAGGCTTGTCGCAGTCGGCTTTTGTCAAGCCGCTAACGGTGCATAAATAGTTATCGCTGGATTGCTGCCAATCGCTTCCCGCATTGGACATATTGTTTTCCCAGTTGTAGCCGGTCAGCCGATTTCCGCCAAGCCGTCTAGCGGCCATATTTTCATCCCCTGCCAAATCCTGATTCGTACCGTATATGTAAGGGCTAATAGGATTCCGATCCTTGGACGTATCGACTTGAATGGTGACATTTTTTGCCGTTTGGCCGTAAACGACAGTTTGAGCCGGTAGTGCGCCCCCTACTGTAACCGCACATGCCATGACGACAGGCAGCCATTTGGAACGTTTGGACAAAATAACACTATTACTATTTCTTTCCTTCATGTTACTTTCCTCCCTTCAATTTGAAAAGAGCGACACCCATACGGGTGCCGCTCCGTCAGGCTTTAAGGCTCCTGACCCCAAACGAGCTTATCGTTCTGGTACAGCGTCACCTTACTCCAATCCGCAAATTGGTTCTTTGTAGGATCATAGGAGTAGTCATCTGCCACATTGTAGTTCGTCCAGTCGTTTTTGTTGATGCGCGTTTGAATTTCGCCGGTCGAAGCTCCGGCAGCCAACGTGCCTGCATCCGAATTGAATGTAACCTCCAGGTAGGAGTCCGCACCGGCTTTAGGGCTGCCCAGCTTCGTAAAGCTGCCTGAAAGCTTCGAGCATCCGACTTGTGCATAGTCGCAGTTGAATGTTTGAGCGCGGTCGCCGTCAACTGTGAAGTAGTAGCGGAGTTTCAAACCGCTCAGCGATACAGGCGTCGTGCCTTTATTAACAACTTGGAAAAGAGGTCTAAATTGGTTCGTGTTTGCATTCGTATCAGCCGTACGGTACTGAACCACAAGATTGCTGTTCGTGTTTCCTGGGTCCGTAGGCTGCAGCGCCGCGCTGATCGCGTTGGAATCTTTGCTTCCGGCACTGTTTTTAGCCGTTACTTGGTAGTAATAAGTGGTTCCCGCAGTTGCTGTCGTATCCGTGAAAGCATTGCCCGTCACATTGGCGATCGCTGCGAAAGGACCATTCGCGGATGTTCCGCGCTTCACTTCATACTGTGTCGCGTTAGCCGATGGCGTCCAGCTCAAATCGATTTTCGCAGTATCACTTGTGCCGCTAAGCGTAAAGCTTCCAGGCGCTTGAACGACCGGTCCGGGGTCGGTAGAGCCCCCGCCTTGCGGAATTACAGACACTGGAGCCGAATTTGCGCTTTCGCCTGCCGCATTCACGGAACTGATCACATAGTAATAAGCAACTCCGCTAACTACATTCGTATCGATATAGCTAGTCGTTTTCAAATCACCGGCAATTGTCGTGTAAGGACCCGCTTCGCTTAAAGCGCGTTTAACATTATAGCTGGTCGCGCCAGGAATCGAATTCCAGCTCAGTTTAACTTCGAGTTTGGCTTCTACGCCGGTAGGAACGCCTGGCTTCTCGCCTGGCTGCGGATTCGGAGTTTCAGCGTTTACGATCAAACGGTCGAATTCCGCATAGGCAGTTGCGATATCAACTTGCGACCAGAAACGGTGGTACGTGTAAGTTGGCACGCCATTTTCCCATTTTTTAGTCGTTTGGTTGTACGATTTGTTGTAAAGATCGACAAGGCTCGACCATTGCGGGTCGTTTTTAATTTTCGGATACAGATCGGAGTAGCTGATGTATACGCCGTTTCCGCCTTTAGAAGAATCGGAAGGTACGCCTGCGTTGCCCGGAATTGTGTTTCCTTGGCCGTATTTACCGCTCCAGCCGTTAGGAACATAAATCTCTTTGGTAAAGAAACGAGCGTAGTCTTCACGTTTTTCCGGAAGGACAATTCCCTTGCCGTCGTTAAACTTCCAAGAAACATCCAGCAGTTGTTGAGCCAGATCTTTAGCTTTAGTACCGAGATCGCTGTAAGCGCCTTTTTCCGCTTTCGTTCCCGCCGCGAAGAACGTCAACGCTTTGGCATAGCTTCCAAGTACGCCAACGTCTTGGCCCGGATCTTTTGCAATTGCACGGAAATTCGGGTTGTTCGTGTAAGAAGAGAAGCCTTTCCAAGTGTCCGGCTGACCTGCCCACTCTTCTCCGCCCGGAATCCAGAATTGACCTGGATCGTCAACCGTCGCAACAGCCGGATTGGCACCGCCCATGATGCGTTTGCCGGTTGCGTCGAGGTAGTATCCTTCGCTGTCCGTTACCGGCTTCTTGTTCACAAACGTGTAATCAATGGCCCAATCGATCCATTTTTCAACAATCGTTTTGGCCATTTTGAAGTTCTCGGAGTTCGTCTCTCCATTGGAGGCCATGATGTAGTACAGCTCTGCTATACGTTCAACCGGCCAAGCCTGCATACCGAACCATTTGTTGGACGGAGGGTCCATATACACAGGGGCTTCCTGATAAGCCATATCGTAGAACGTGCTTACGCCGCTCGGATATTTGCTGTAGTCGCCGTTCCAACTGTTCGTTGCGCCGCCGCCGATCGCGCCGTCAGCCGAGGACAGCCATGTATAGAACTCAAGCTGGCGTTTCAGGGACGTATCCCAGTCTTGCTTGCCTGTTGCCGATTTCGGATTCAATCCGCCCTCAGGCTGCGATAATGCGTAAGCCGCTACTACGTTCTGGTAGCCTTGGTGCGCATGGCTCGCGCCAATCCGCCAAGCCCAGTTGCCGCCTTCCAGGCCGCCGCCCCAAGCTGTGTACCAAGACATCAGATAGTGGCTGGCTTCCTTGCCGTTTCCAGGCGTAGGATTGCCGTTAGCTCCGCTGCCGATTTTTTGGAAGTACTTATCGTACATGCCGTAACGAAGGTAGTCGCCCATCTTCTTGGCTTTATCCAAATATTTGGTATTGTTATAACCTAATTCCTTAGCCCAGAACATTGCTTGAACGGCGCGCGCATCGGCGTCCGTAGCGTTCGTATAGCGCCACTGCTTGGCAGGAGCCTTATTTTCGTTCGTGAACAAGGACATGAAGCCTTCTCCCTGCTTACCGAACGTTTGGTTGTCTTGGGATGGATGAGTAATCGCTTCCCATACGGACTCCTGCTCGCCCCGTTGGAACGTATTGACGTACGAAGCCGTATGGGACGGATTCAGCAGGTTGCCGAAGCCGGTCCAGTTGTCAACGTCAACCAGCCAATGCATCAAATAAGTTTCGTTGTTTCCGTAAGCCGCCTTCAACTCGGCATCCAGCGGATCGCGGCCCGCTTGATAACGGCCGTTCAAATCGCTCGGATATTGGTCAGGCTGTTTTTTCTCCGCCGCGTAAGTCGCAGGGCTGTTCGGATTGTAGTTCGATATCGTCGGCTGCTCTTTGCTGCTTGGCAAAATATATGTCTCCATGTTATCCCAAGCCGCTTCGAGCTTCGACCAGTCTCCTGTGTAATGACCGTACAAAGTTTCCAGCCAGAACCAGTAGCTGTAAGTCTCGGAAGTCGTCATATGCCCGTAAGCAGGCGCCTCGCTCATCAGGGTTTCAACGGAATGATAAGGAACCCCTTCGGCGGAAAAGTAACCGCTTTTCGGATCTTTGATCTGGTTGTACAATTGCAGGAAACGCTCTTTATTCATAGAATCGGATGCTGCCTGGACGGAAACATCCGTAGCGGCTGCGGCGTGCAGCGTTTCCGGCGCTACGCCCGTCACGCCTGCAAACATGGATACGGCCAGCGTTGCGATCATAGAGATCGAGCCGTATTTTTTCTTCAAATCGGAATACATTAATTTCTCATCCTCCCAGATAGTTTAACGAAGTAAGATAGGAAACCGGCCATCCCTCCTTTTGATTTCTGCATCATTAAGTTCAACGAATACAACTAAGACTTACGGCTTTTGAAAAGAGTTAATGGCTCTTCTCTCTGGCCCAGCCTCGCCTTGGCCCCTTGCTTCGGCGGACTGCGCCGTTTTATCCGGACAAGTCTTCTAAACCGCATCTGCCTGAACCCAAAAATATGGCAGGAATAGCAGTTCACCTGCACATCTTTCTGCAAAGTTGTTCCAGTAATTCACCACCTTTCTCTGAAACCGGACAAATTTCGACAGGGTATTTATTTATACGAAGGAAAATAACGCTTTCTGTCCGTCCCGCTTCATATTTTTACATAATATTACTTATTTATCATTCTTTCACCGCTAGATACAGAGCTTAAGAACGAATATTTGTCTGAAATAGACCCTTACAAAAAAATAAAGCTTAGCCACATTAAGTGACCAAGCTTTATTAGTATTTATTTGCGTACCCGCAGCAAAAGCTGATTCAATTCTGGTTCCGAATATGAGAAGGCGGTATATTCCGGTATTTTTTAAACATGCGGCTGAAGTAGTAAATATCCCGGAAACCGACGGAAAGGGCGATTTCGGAAATCGTATGCTGTGTATTGTACAGCAAGTATTCCGCATGTCGGATGCGAATGTCAGTCATATATTCAGTAACGCACTTATCAGTAAGCATCTTGAACCGTCTGCTGAAATGAAAGCGGCTTAAACCGACCTTGGCGGCTAGCAGCTCGATAGAAAGCTCCTCGTGATAATGGTCTTCGATATAAGCGAGCACAGGGGTAAATTGCTCAAGCTGCCGCATACGAACTCTTTGATCCTTAGTTGGTTGATCTTGCGCAGCACCGCTTCGTACGAGACGCACCAGCAAACGATATAAGTGAGCTTTGATGGACAGCTCGTATCCTTCATCGCGCCCGTCCAGTTCCCGAACAATGGCCATGAGGTCGTCCGCAACGTCGCCGGGCTGCTCAATACGGTTGCGAAAAAGAATAAGATTCCGAATGATAGGCAGCATGTACTTCGTTTCTACGGCGTCTATAGTATGGCTTTGCAGAACAGCAGGGTCAAAAATAAGCGCATAATAGAACAAATTATTGGAAAGGCTTACACCCGCGTGCAAATCGTTGCTATTCACGAAGACAAGGTCGCCGGGCTGTACATGGATAGTTTCCGAATTGCAGTTGATCACTGCCTTCCCTGATATGAAGTACAGCAGTTCAATATGTTTATGCCAATGGTTTGTGAATAGGGTCGTACCATATTCATCTGCCTTACAACGATGAACCTTCACCGGGAAGTTCGGTTCGGGCATATCCATGGGTTCGAGTAGCGCTGCAGGCTTCATAGCCATCCTCCACCTTCATTATCGCACAAAAATACAAACTCTTAGGAGTCTGTCCGAAGTAACTCCGTCGGACAGACTCCTAGCATACCCGGTTCACGGGTGCGCATCTGCCGGAAAAAGGCTATGCCTTCTGATGCCGATCGTCGTAGTTCAAACAATCCGGACACTTTTCCGGAAACCGCAGCCCTTCACTTGTGTAGTTTTCAGGATTTGCCTCATCGAATATGTAAGGATCTCCGCAGTGCTTGCACGCCATAATAATCGGATCATCCAAGCGAATCAGCAGCGATTGGGCTCGTTCACGCTTCAGCTGCTCCCAAGCCGAATCATCCATTTGATCGCGTCGCTTTAATACCTCGATCACGTTGCGTATTTCCTCCCGCACTTTCTTGAAATCGATGCCTTCCCACAAAGTCAAAAACGGAATGTACTTTGTATTCCCGGTACATAAAATTTTGTACAGGAACAAAAACATCATGCCCCGGTTGCGTTCCTTTAAATACTCCATGCTAATCGGAGTGACGTTTTGCTCGATCCAGCGATCCCACTCCTGCAATAATTCTTCTGCGCACCGCTCTCTTTCGATCACCCATCCGAACGGAGAAAATACGATCATAGGCAGCTTGCCCTGCTTCTCGATCCTTAAATAGCCGGTGCGAATCATATGATCTACTTTATCCATAATCTGCTCCAAAGTGAGATCTTTGTAGAATCCATAAGAAGGATTTCGATCCAGCCCCAGTTCCAGCAGCTTTCGATCCCTTGAGCCCTTCAATATTTTAGCTAGCAGCGATCGTCCGCCTTCTGCAATGATATCGTCGGCAGCCCGCAGTATCGCCCGCAATTCAGGCTCCGGCAATGGCCGGTTCTCTCGTTTCATAGGTTTGCTCAATTCCATCCCTCGTTCCCACTACAATCTCTTCAAGTAATTCCCGCCATTCGTATATTTTACACCATAGGCGCAAGTAAACGGGGGAGGGGGGGTCCCCAGATTTCGTGCTGTTTTCCGTTACATTCATTCAGGCTTCATCTATTTTATCATAACCGGAATAACCTCTGGAAAGGGATCTGGCCGCCCGTCTGAAGAAACTCCTTTCGCTCGCTTATCCCAATAGTTATAATTAACATAATAAAAGATATTGAAAGGTGATCTACATGGGCAAAACAAGCAAAGGAAGTTGTACATGCTGCCGGAAAGAACTCAGCAAGGCAACCGTTACGAAGCATTTGCAAAACTGTCCCGAACGAGCGCTGGACGATGGGGTCGTACGATATTTCCTGATCAGTGTACAGGGCCGCTACTCGCCGGAGTACTGGCTCTTCCTCGAGGCAAGCGCTGACTTGACGTTAACAAGGCTGGATGATTACCTGAGAAATATTTGGCTGGAATGCTGCGGACATTTGAGTCTGTTCACGATCGAAAATCAAATCTATTCCCCCCAACCCGACAAATCTTACGGTGAGAAAAGCACGCAGGTCAAACTGGGTAACTTGCTGTATAAAGGCCTTTCCTTCAGGCACGAGTACGATATGGGATCGACAACGGAACTGACGCTGAAGGTAGTCGGGGAACGGTTCGGGGCCAAACGCGCTTCCTCTGACGTAGAGCTCCTTGCCCGCAACAATGCTCCTGTTATCCAATGTACCGAATGCGGAAACGCCGCGGCGGAAAACGTCTGCTCGGAATGCCAATACAACGAGTCCGGATGGTTATGCGAAACTTGTTCGGAAAATCACGAATGCGGAGAGGAAATGCTTCTTCCTGTTGTCAATTCTCCGCGTGTGGGCGTATGCGGATATACGGGGTGAAAGTATTCCATCCTGTGCAGTCACAGTTTTGGTGTCACCCGGGCCTCCCACAGACTACAAAAATTTCCACTTGAATTTTATATATTTAGCGAAATAGGAAAGTATAATAATATAAAAATGTAGGAAGTCAAAACATAGGAGGAAGTCATGGGCCGATTAGTTCATTTCGAAATTCATGTAGATGACATGGAACGTGCTAAGAAGTTTTATGGAGAGGTATTTGGATGGAAATTTGAGGATTGGAGTAATTATGCCGGAATGCCTTATTGGGGAGCTGTGACAGGCGATGCAAATGAACTTGGAATCAACGGGGCTTTAATGCAACGTCAAGGCGCTTCCCCGCAACCCGGTCAGGCTATGAATGGTTATGCATGTACGATGGGAGTCGGAGATTACGATTCTACCGAAACAAAAATTCTTAATCTTGGAGGCAAGCTCGCATTGCCCAAGTATGCACTGCCTGGAATGGCATGGCAAGGGTATTACATTGACACAGAAGGAAATACTTTTGGTATTCATCAGCCAGATGAGCATGCAAAATAGAGTTATACGATCACATGGACAAAAGCCCGACCTTACACGGTCGGGTTTTTCATTGTGCCGTCGGTACTATTGATGGCCTTCGTTTATTTCCGAAAAGCCTAACGATCTAATCAAGCGATATAGGTAGTAGAGACCTCGGATCTGGGATTTGATCGTTTTATGCAGGTAGGTTCGGATACTTTCCGCTAGCTTTATCTCACGTTCGATGTTATGAGAATCTAAAAGTGCAATCGATTGCTTCAAGTTCACGGTGTCTTCGGAATATACAGAACTTTGCAGCACCTGAATCATCCTAATTTTAAGTAGAAGTGCTTCATTATATAGTCGGTAGCCGTTATCAGGGTCACGCTCTGTAGTGAACAGGCCGCTTTTCTCCCAGTAACGGATCGCTGATTTAGGAACCCCTGTCCGTCTTGAGACCTCGTGGATGCTGATGCGTTGGTTCAAATCGTAAGCTTGACTTCCATTGGCATACGATTTCAACTCCCTTATCAATTGATCCAAATCTGCTTTTTGCCGATGTAACATGACTTCCCTTTCCCTAACGATCCACAATGCATCGTCCAACTCATCTCTTTGGAGACTATGCAGCACCTCGGTCGTCACTTCCATCCCAAATGCTGGGGCCATGGCTTGAATACATGCCAGATAGGCATCATGCCGTTCAGTATACATACGGTATCCGGTGGCGGATCGCTCCGCAGGAGGGATTAACCCCTTCGCTTCATAGTTCCGCAAAGTGCTGGCGCTTATCTTAAATTTCCCCGCCAATTTTTTAGGTCGCGAGCCCATGCTAATCACACCTTTATAATTAATGCACGAACATTAAAACCATTGTAATGTTATTCTGATCTTTTTGTTGATTTCCTTCAAACATTTTCGCAAAACCTTCTAATTGGCTTACATGTTATATGATGGAAATAAACCAATTCAAGGAGGAGTAAGTATGACCGTAAAACCAATATTCCATTATGACATGACAATCGAGGAGCTTGGCGTGGCAGGCAATCGGTATATTGAATCGGTATGGAAGCCCTTGTACGATTCGATGCATGCTCAATTAACGGTCGCTTTTCGCGAAATCGAGGATGCTGCCTACGGGCTGTATTTGGACCAGTTAATGCCTGCACTATTTGATTGCCTTGAGGACGCCGGTTTCGAAGCAACGGAACCCCTCGTGGAACATGATTTCGTTATCGGCAAATGTTTGCTATTTCGAAATTCGCTTGAAAAATGGGGAACCGAAGAAAATAGATCCAGGATATTTTGGAATGTTGTCCGTCATAAAAAAAGCCAACAACCTATTGGATCTTTATTGACAGAAATTCCACATTCTCATCTGAAATTTGAGATTCCTACGGCACCTGTACTCTATTCGTTGAGAGATTGCGAGAGGGAACAGATCGTGCAAGGAATTCGGCGTATCAAGGGATAAGAAAAATGGTGTGCAAATTATGGGTAATAACATCGGTAGAAACGAATGGGGATCTTTGTGCAAGATTAGCGGTCTCGTTAAACGATTGGACACAATAGTAATATGGATAAAGGACTAGTTAAGGGAGTCCAAATCTAAATGCAATGGCTTCGCTAAAACCATTTCCTTGCCGTCGGTACAGATCATAGAACTAGGGGCGGCAGCACAGTCTTGAACCCGAGCCGCTCATAAAGAAAAACATCGAAGTCATGCCGTTTCGCATGGCTTCGATGTTTCGGAAATTCGTTTCGATGTCAACCGTCTTTAAGCTTATTGTCGTTTTCATCTTCATCATCTCCCCGATGACAAAGAGCAAACCTGGACTCCTGAGTGGATGAGTGCCGAACGGCGCAGGCGACACATGAATTGAAGAGTCATTGGAAAGCCTTATTGAGCAGTAGCGAACTGGCGGGAGATATTCCGGTATACGGTTGGAGATATCCCTCTCTTAGTCGTAAATTGTTTGATGAAGTAGGTGTCGTACTCAAACCCGGTGGCACGCGCAATTTCGTTCAAGCTCATACCTGTATGGGTGAGGAGATCTCCCGCAACTTTCAAGCGGTGCGACAGCAAATATCTCATTGCTGTACACCCGCATCTTTCCTGAAACATTTTATTAAGCGACACACGATTCAAGTGTGCGCATTTCGTTAAATCTTCCAAGGTGACTTTATTAGCATAATTGGTGTGTATATATTCCAGCACTAAATCAACAGGGGATTGTTCGCTTTGGCGGTTTAAATCCTCAAGCAAGCCCAATATCTGGATGAGATATTTTTTGATTCTGCACGCCCAGTTTGCATCGCTTTGCGCATACACTTCAGTCCCAAGCACAAAAAACCACTCAAATAATTGCGGAAAGGCTTTCTCGGTAACAAAAGGTACTCCGGTGCGTGTTTGATTGCCCTGAAAAAGCGAAAGCCCTGTTTGTATTTTCAGATGGCTAGGAAAGTAGTCTTTCGTTTCAGAATTCGGTACGGTAATAAGAAAATCGGGATGATAACTGAATGATTGCGCAGAGGCGTTATGCTTTTCAAGCATTTGTATCGTATCATCTTCGGATAAACAGAGAACGCCGGGGGCTGAAATCGCTATCGGTCGTTCGTTGAGTACCCCGTTGATGCTGCCGGATGTAATCAAGATTAAAGTAAGCCGCTCCGGATAGGGAAGACAGTTCAAGTCCTCGGCGGCAACAAATTCAATATTTACCGTTCTGTCTTTGTGGCGGTCAACTTGCGGCATGGTCCTCTCCTGACAAATAGTATAGTCAATTGCTTCACTTATAACAGTGTACCACAAAGATTCGAGGAGTATAATTAACACAGACGAAGAAAGGTGGTTATTATTATGGCAATCAACATTGCGATAAATGGTTTCGGCAGAATTGGCAGGCTTGCCTTTCGGCAGCTTTTTGATGCAGAAGGTTATCAGATTGTCGCTATCAATGACCTAACAAGTCCGAAGATGCTTGCGCATTTGCTAAAGCACGACACAACGCAGCGACGTTATGATGAAAAGATTGATTACAGTGATAACAGCTTAACCGTAAACGGCGTGGATATTCCGATTTATGCCGAAAGAGATCCCGGCAAACTCCCGTGGAAAGAATTGCAAGTTGATGTAGTCCTGGAGTGTACAGGCTTTTTCGCCTCAAAAAAAGCATCTACAGCCCATATTGAGGCAGGTGCAAAAAAAGTAGTCATCTCAACCGTTGCTGGGAAAGATATTCCTACTATTGTATATGGTGTTAATGAACACACGCTAACTAAAGAAGATACTATTGTTTCGGCCGCATCTTGCACCACGAACTGCCTGGCTCCAATGGTCTATTACTTGAACGAGCTTGCGCCGATTAAAAAAGGTTTTATGACGACGATACATGCTTATACAAACGACCAGAATACCCTTGATGGCCCTCACGCCAAAGGTGACTTGCGCCGGGCGCGCTCTGCAGCCGGCAACATCATCCCAACGTCAACCGGGGCAGCAAAAGCAATAGGACTCGTAATCCCTTCCTTGGATGGCAAACTGGATGGTGTATCCCAAAGAGTGCCGGTTATGGCCGGCTCCCTAACAGAATTGACAGTAGTCGTGGGCGGTTCCGTAACCGCGGAGCAGGTCAACGAGAAGATGGAGCAGTCCCAGTCGGAGCAATATGGATATACAGAGGAAGAGCTTGTCTCGTCCGATATTATCGGTATGACTTACGGCAGCTTATTCGACGCTACGCAAACAAAGGTAACGGAACTAGGAACAGATACCCTGGTGAAAATAGCGGCATGGTATGATAACGAAAACTCCTTTACCAGCCAAATGATTCGCACCGCCAAATATCTCGCGGAATTGTGATAGTAAGCGAACTATAAATGACGCACACCTATCGACGGTAAATAAACTGTGTCTTATATATATTAAATAGTGGTAAACTAACGGACAGGTTGGAATAGCGACACTACAACCAGATCGGGTAGGGGACTGCCAACATCGAAAACATACGCTAATTAGAGCAGGAATTTGGACTCTAAGAACGCCTCGAAATACGAAGAAACACCGTTCATGTATCTAATCTGTTTTCGAACCCTCGCTCTCCAGGTCGAAGGTTCGATCGCGTTGCATCAGGATGCCGAAGCCTTTGGGCGCGCAAAACAGATATTTGCTGTTTGCTGGTCCGCCATCGATGTTCGGCCAAGCAGTGGTAGGCGTCTCGTACTAAAGTGAAGCGAGTACGCGTTTGATGATCGCCTTTACGAACTGGTCGTCGATCGGTTCACGTGAGAACCAGCGGCGGTAGAAGAGTGGCCCCAGCAGGGCTGCGACGATAGTTGACACGTCGGCGTGTGCCGACAGCTCGCCTCTGCCTACCGCGCGCTGTAGGACCTCTCGCAGGGGGGCGGCGTGTCCGCGCTGAATCCGACTGTGGATTTCCGCGAACTCCGGATTGCGCTCGGCTGTGTCGACGATTGACGGCAGGACGAAGGACCAATTCGCCGTCGGTAGCAGGTGCGCGATTTCCACCAGGATAGCCGTGACGTCACCTTCGAGTGAGCCGGTGTCGGGCGTTTCCTGCTCGGCAATCATCCGTGAACAGGCGTCGATCACCAGTGCTTCACGCGTCGGCCAGTGGCGGTAGATGGTCGTCTTCGCGACCCCGGAACGACGCGCCACCTCGTCGACGGAGAAGCTAGCCACACCGCCTTCGCTGAGCAGTTCAAACGCAGTGGTCAGGACGGCATGTCGTGAACGCTCGACGCGTCTATTCAAATTGGCCGACGGCACACGTTCAGATTTCTTAGACGTAGTCACCATCTTCCCTCCAACATAAAAGTACTTTAGACTCGGATTCGTTGCCTTAAAATAAAAAGTCCTTCACATTATACCATGAAAGCATCCTTGGCGCCGGGGATTTCGGCTTGCCATTTAGAGCACTCCTTGTTTGTGCTTCAGTGAGGCAACGAAGCATTTTCGAGCACCATTTTTGTTAGTCGTACGGTAACTTGTATTATCCAGGTCAATATGATACGATACGATACGGTATCGTATCGTTAAATTATTGAAAGGATGATGTCTCGTGAATTTCGCTTCTGTACGCATAATTACTGACGACTTGGATCGACTCGTCGTGTTCTATGAGAAAGTCACAGGTGTTTTGGCGAAGCGCCCCGCGCCTGTCTTCGCTGAGTTCGTTCTGCCATCGTGTACCCTTGCGATCGGCCACTCCCAGACGGTGCAACTGTTCGGCGCCGGTTCCGCGCGCGCGGCCGACAACCACACCGTCATCATCGAGTTTCGCGTCCACGACGTCGATGCCGAGTACAACCGCTTGAAGCCGCTTGTCGACGAGTGGGTACAGGAACCGACCACGATGCCATGGGGGAACCGCTCAGCACTGTTTCGCGACCCCGACGGCAACCTCGTCAACCTCTTCGCTCCGGTTACCGAGGAAGCGCTCGAGCGGTTCAGCGGTAGGCCTTAACGGGCAGCGTTCCTACGCTAAGAGTAATGGAGGGAGTTCGCGCCTGAAACTCTCCTGCCCGACGCGCGGCGTGTCCATGTTGGTAGTATTCTCGGGTCGGAAGCTCGCGGTTGCAGAAGTTCTCGGGAACATTAGTTGAATGACAACAACGGCAGGTCTAAGACTTTATTTTCTAGTCTTGATCCGCCGCTGTTTCTTTTAACGGATCAAATCTAAAACCTTTATTCGCTAACACAACTAAGACATCGAAAGAAGGCTTAGCATTTCCAGATTCTATCTCACTAAGCGTACCTTGTGATATTTCTAAGCTTTGGGCAAATTCAATTTGCGTCAATTTATGTTGTTTTCTTATAGACTTTATTCTTTCTCCGATAGAAGGTAAATTATCCAATTTGATCCACCCTATATTTTGGCAAGTAAGTTTATAAAACAAAAGCATATTTCCGTCCAATTTCGGACAAAAATATGCTTTTAATTGGCTTTAGCGTTGATGAAGTGGACGCGTCCCCACTACTCGCTACTCATGCTCGAACTATCCCCGTCGAATCCATAAACGGCCCCGAGGTAAAATAGTCTTAAACTTATTAAAGCAAATGTTTGCCGCGAGTTTATTAAAGCAATCGATTGCCGCAGCGGCAAAGTTTTGGTTTAACTCTCAAAAAACCCGCTCTATGAGCGGGTTTTAAGTATGGAGGCGAGGGGAGTCGAACCCCTGTCCGAAAATATCGCCACACAGGCATCTACGGGTGTAGTCACAGTTTTGATGTCACCCGAGCAGCGCGCCGTAACCCGCTCTGCGTTGGGTCAGCCTGATTGTCTTCTTCCGTCGACCCCAGGCGGAGACCGAAGCGGCGTATCCCACTAAAGTTGGGCCCCTATCCCGGCACATGGGCGATGCAGGGTAGAAGCTAGCTCACAGGTTATTAAGCTGCGAAAGCTAATTTAGGTTGTTGTTTGCCATTTAATAGGCTTTAGCGTTGATGAAGTGGACGCGTCCCCACTACCCGCAACCCGCGCTCGAACTATCCCCGTCGAATCCAAAAACGCCCCCGGATTGCCTTCCGCTTCGTTCATTCGAACCAAGGAAGGTGAAAGGTATAGCTTGATGCTCTTTCGTTGCTGCTTACTTAGTATAACACAATCGGACGAGAAACGAACGTCCATGTTCATGGAAGCTCAGGCAGCTATGTGGCAAAACTGCCACTCGCCATTATCTCGCGATCTTCTGCTTCTCGCGAAGCGCGCGCTGAATGTCGCGCTGTGCGTCCCGCTTTGCCGCGGTTTCGCGCTTGTCGTACTGCTTCTTCCCTTTGCCCAGTCCCAGCAGCAGCTTGGCGTAGCCGTTGCGGATGTACACCTTGAGCGGCACCAGCGTGTAGCCTTCCTGCTTGGCATGACCCAGCAGCTTGGCAATTTCGGCCTTCTTCATGAGCAGCTTGCGCGCTCTGGTCGGGTCGGACGGATTGCTCCGGTTCCCCTGTTCGAACGGGCTGATGTGCATGTTATGGACAAAAGCTTCGCCATTACGAATCGTCGAAAAGCTGTCGGACAAGTTCGCTTTGCCTGCACGCAAGGATTTGATCTCCGTTCCGGTCAAAACGATGCCGCACTCATACGTATCTTCAATAAAGTAGTCATGTGACGCCTTCTTGTTCTGGGCGAGCACTTTGCCATCGGCCTTCTTCGTTGCCACCGCGGGATCCTCCTTCCGCAACGCACGCGGAAAAAAGCATGCGTGAACTTGCTACAATGTGCAACCTATTGTAGCAAGTTCACGGCGGAAATGCAAGAAGCGGCGACTATTTCCGCCGCTTCTTGCCACCGCCGCTCCCGCCGCCCGTTCCACGGCGGCGGCCGCTCTTGGCGAGCGCGTTCACGCCGCTCGCCCAATCGCCCGCGCTGCCCGCCGCGGGCGAGGCGCCAACACCCGCCAGGGCTTCGCCCCCCAGCGAAATGCCACTGCGGCGGCCACCGCCTTTACCGGCTTTGCCGCCCTTCGCGGTCTCGGCGCCGCCAGCTCGCGCGCCGCCGCCCTTGCCGGGCTTGCCTGCGGCCCGGGCCCCAGCTTTCCCGCCGCCGCCGGCAAAGCTGCCTGCCTTGCCGCCTTTGCCGCCTTTGCCGGCTTTGCCACCGCGGGCAAAGCCCGCCTTGTCCCCGCCGCGCACAAAATTCGCCTTGCCGCTGCCGCGCGGCTTCATGTCGACCATCTCAAAATCGACGGTCCGCTCGTCCATGTTCACCCGCGCTACGCGCACCTTGGCGCCGTCGCCGATGCGGTAAATTCGCGACGTACGCTCACCAATGAGAGCGTGCTGCATTTCATGATAGTGGTAATAATCGTCCGTCAAATCGCTTAAACGGATCAAACCTTCGACGGTATTATCCAGCTCGACGAAAATGCCGAAATTGGTAACGGACGAGATAATACCTTCGAATTCCTCGCCGATTTTGTCCAGCATGTACTCGGCTTTTTTCAACGCTTCCGTTTCCCGTTCGGCTTCGACAGCTACCCGCTCGCGTTCGGACGATTGCCGCGCGATGTCGTCCATGCGCCCGGCCAGCGATTCGTGGCGCTGATCCGGCAGCACTCCGACTGCCAGCACTTCCCGAATGACCCGATGAATGATGAGGTCCGGGTACCGCCGAATCGGCGAGGTGAAGTGCGAGTAAAACTCGGCCGCCAGCCCAAAATGCCCCAAGCTCTGGGCATCGTAGCGCGCCTGCTTCATCGAACGAAGCATCACTTTGCTGATCACGGTTTCTTCCGCAGAGCCGCGAATTTCTTCCAGCAGGGATTGCAGCGCCCGCGGGTGTACCGTGTTACCTTTCCCTCTAACCACATAGCCGAAATTCGTAATGAATTCCATAAAATGCATCAGCTTCTCCGCGTCCGGATCTTCATGAATCCGATACAGGAACGGCACTTTCAGCCAATGAAAATGCTCCGCTACCGTTTCATTCGCGGCAAGCATGAATTCCTCGATCATCATCTCGGCAATCGATCGTTCGCGTTTGACGATGTCGGTCGGCTTGCCCTCGGCATCGACCAAAATTTTCGACTCCTCAAAATCGAAATCGATCGCCCCGCGCTTCATCCTTCTGCTGCGCAGCTTCATGGCCAGCTCTTCCATCAGCTTGAAATCTTCCAGCAAGTACTCGTAACGCTCCAGAAGCTCAGGCTCGACTTCCTCATCCGTCAAAAGCTTGCGCACGTTGGTATACGTCATTCGTTCGCTTGTACGAATCACACTGGTAAAAATATCGTGCCTAACCACCTGCAAATTCTCGTCGAATTCCATCTCACAGGACATCGTCAGCCGGTCTACACGCGGGTTCAGCGAGCAGATGCCGTTGGACAGCCGGTGAGGCAGCATCGGAATGACACGGTCCGTCAAATAAACCGAGCAGCCGCGGTTATACGCTTCCCGATCGAGTGCTGAGCCTTCTCTGACATAGTAGCTGACGTCGGCAATGTGCACGCCCAGCAAGTAGTTGCCGTTATCCAACCGTTCGACGTTCACCGCATCGTCCAAATCTTTGGCATCTTCCCCGTCGATGGTCACAATGCGCTTGCCGCGCAGATCCCTGCGGCCTTGAAGCTCCTCTTCGCTGATCGCATCCGGGGCGGCATCCGCCTCCAGAATCACTTCTTCAGGAAAAGCCTCCGGCAGCTGAAATTTGCGGACAATCGCCAAAATATCGACGCCCGGATCGTCTTTATGGCCGAGAATCTCAATGACTTCCCCTTCAGCCGCGGCCCGGCCTTCCGGATAGCTGACGAGCTTGACGACTACCTTTTGCCCTGTAACCGCCCCCATGAACGCATGCTGAGGTATAAAAACATCCCGTGTCATCCGTTTATCGTCCGGCACTACGAACGCATACGTTTCCTGACTCTGAAAAGTTCCGACGATCTGCGTATTCGCACGGGATACTACCCGCACGACCTCGCCTTCCATCCGGCCGCCTCCCTGGCTTTTGGATGTAACCCGGACAAGAATCATATCCCCGTTCATCGCCGTATTCATATCGTTGGCGTGTATGTACACGTCAGGGTGATCCCGGTCGTCGGGAATGAGAAAGCCGAAGCCTTTCGCATGCGCTTGCAGCTTGCCACGAATTAAATTCATTCGCTCCGGCACGCCATAACGGTCGTTGCGGGTCCTCAAAATCAATCCTTCCTGCTCCAAATGGTTTAAAATTTTCAAAAACTCTTTAAATTCGTTGGCATTCCCAACGCCAAAATGCTTTTCGAGCTCCTGATAAGTCATCGGTTTATAGGCCGTTTCCTGCATAAAGCTCAAAATTTCTTTTTCTGTTATCATGTATTGTTCACCTTCTTGTAATTTTCACGGATAAGCTTCCTGCTTGCCGGGCTGCAGCTTCAAAGACCGGATAAATGAAGAAATGTCCTCATAGATCTTGTCTCTTTCTTGATCCAGCAGCATTCCGTGGGACGACTGCGGATAGTAATGCACTTCTTTGATTGCCGAATTTATTTTCTTATACAAAAATGCGGCGCTTCGGTGCAGGACGACGGCGTCCATGGCTCCTTGTCCGATCCATACCGGCGCAGCTACCCGGGGGAGCAGCTTTTTCGCCTGCTTCATTAGTTTACGCAAACTGACTATGGAACGAATCGGCGTTTTGGTATACGCACATGACTCATCCAGCAGCGTAGGGATGTTCTTGGGCTTCTTTTCCACATAGGTGATAAAATGCTGCAGCATGACCGCAAGCGCTGTCTTCCGTGTTGCCAGATATACCGGAGCAGCCAGCGATACGATGCCTGCGGCATTCCGCTCTGCGGCCAGCATGAATGCGAGCAGCCCGCCCATCGAATGGCCTACGACTACAACATGGCTGCACTGCGAGGCCAGCTCGTCATAGCTTGCTTGCACGTGCCCATACCAATCCGTCCATTCGGTTCGCAGCATCTCTTCCGGCGAAGTGCCGTGGCCCGGCAGCCGAATCGCATGAATCGTGTACCCCTGATCCTGCAAATAATAGCCGATTCTTCGAAACTCCGACGGCGTTCCCGTAAAGCCGTGAATCATTAAAATTCCGGTTTGCCCGTTCGCCCCGCTGCCCTGCCAGAGGAAGGGCTCCGTCGATTTATATATTCTATTCTCGCCCATTTTTCTCCGTTGCACTCCTGCACACATAGACTTTCGTTGTAAAATGAAAAAACAGCAGGAGTAATGTTCCCCTGCTGTTATCGTTTTATGTGTGCTAAGCTTTCACTACGTAAGCTACGACAATGGAGAGAATGAAAAATGCGGCAGCAAGCCCCATCGTGAAACGGGACAAGAACAGCTCTAAACCGCGCGCTTTTTGCTTGCCGAACAAATGCTCCGCACCGCCGGAAATAGCGCCGGACAACCCCGCACTTTTACCCTTTTGCAGCAATACGATGCAAATTAATCCGATTGAAGCTATGATCAACAAAACCTTGAATAAGATTACCATGTTAGCACCCCAATAGCCTGATCTTTGCCTATACATTCAGCATGAGTATTTTAACATAGTTCGTCCAAGATTACAATTCCTTTCCTAATTCCGGTAGGAAGCTGCCGGCGATTGCGGGTGATTCGCTCTGTTTCCCCTGCGGCCCAAAAATGCCTGAACGGCCTGTTTTGCGCACCATAAGGAAAACAACAAGAAAAACGCGGCCCATACGATAGCAGGCACACCCGTATAAAGGGCCAGGTTTGTAGCATCGCCTGCCGCACGCGCATTTCTCCATGCATACAGCACCAGCGATAACGGCCCGAACACCGATTCCTCCAGGCAAAGGAAAGCGAGCAGCAAATAATAGATGTCCCGCAGCCATTTGGGAGCTAACGCCAGGGCAAGTACGGTTATGGCGATCAAGCCGATAATAAACGTAATGCCGAACGCGTTCCGCACGAACAGCACTAAAGAAATCACGGCCAACACTGTCATCACTTGAAGTCCCAATCGCTGCTTCCCTCTGGCATAAGCCGAGAATAAAAACCAGGTGAACAAGGATGCCGTCGTATAACCGGCGAGCGCAACCGGAACAATCGACCACGACTTCGTGATTAAAGAGTGCGTAACCCCGCTGTGGTTGGCGTAAAGCTCGATATACTGCACTTTCCCTGAAAGCGCAAGCGTGACGGCGGCATGGCCGAACTCATGAACCATCGTATCCAAATTGCGAAAAAAAGAAGAGGGGATCCAATGAGTCAGCAAAGCGGAACCTATCAAAAATAAAATAGTCTTCACCCAATTGCTCATCGTGCAACCCCCTCCCGGTATTAAATTATGTGAAGCGAAGCGAAATTATTTGAAGTTTTTCAGGTTGTAGAATGCTTTCTTCCCTGCGTATTGAGCTACGGAGTGCAGCTCGTCTTCGATGCGAAGCAGTTGGTTGTACTTCGCTACGCGGTCCGTACGGGAAGGAGCGCCTGTTTTGATTTGGCCGGCGTTGGTAGCAACGGCGATGTCAGCGATTGTGCTGTCTTCGCTCTCACCGGAACGGTGGGAGATAACCGCTGTGTAACCTGCGCGTTTTGCCATTTCGATAGCGTCGAAAGTTTCGGTCAGCGTACCGATTTGGTTTACTTTAACCAAGATGGAGTTGCCGATGTTTTGCTCGATGCCTGTAGACAAACGGCTTGTGTTCGTTACGAACAGATCGTCGCCGACGAGTTGTACTTTGCCGCCCAGTTTCTCAGTCAGCAATTTCCAGCCTTCCCAATCGTCTTCGGAGCAGCCGTCTTCGATTGTGATGATCGGATATTTGTCGACCCATGCAGCAAGGAAGTCTACGAACTCAGCAGGAGTGTAGGATTTGCCTTCGCCTTCAAGGTGGTATTTACCGTCTTTGAAGAACTCTGTGGACGCAACGTCCATACCCAGGAACACGTCAACGCCCGGTTTGTAGCCTGCGCGCTCGATAGCGGCGATGATGGTCAGGATGGCGTCTTCGTTGGAGCTCAGGTTCGGAGCGAATCCGCCTTCGTCGCCAACTGCCGTGTTCAGGCCTTTTTCTTTCAGAACGGATTTCAGGTTGTGGAAAATTTCCGCGCCGATGCGAAGCGCTTCTTTGAAGTTGGCTGCGCCTACTGGCAGAACCATGAACTCTTGAACGTCGACGTTGTTGTCGGCATGCGCGCCGCCGTTGATGATGTTCATCATCGGAACAGGCAAAGTTTTCGCGTTGAATCCGCCCAGGTATGTGTACAGAGGCACGTCCAAAGCGTCGGCAGCCGCGCGGGCTACAGCCATGGAAACGGCCAGAATTGCGTTAGCGCCCAATTTCGCTTTGTTCGGAGTTCCGTCCAGCTCGATCATTTTGCTGTCGATGCCGACTTGGTCCAGAGCGTCCAATCCGATAATTTCCGGAGCGATGATTTCGTTCACGTTCTCAACGGCTTTCAGAACGCCTTTGCCGAGGTAACGGGCTTTGTCTCCGTCGCGAAGCTCAACGGCTTCGTATGCGCCTGTGGAAGCGCCTGAAGGCACAATTGCGCGGCCGAAAGCGCCGGATTCGAGGTATACTTCCACCTCAACAGTCGGATTGCCGCGGGAGTCAAGCACTTCGCGAGCGTAAACGTCAGAAATAATAGTCATCGTTGATAACACTCCTTTTATGTTGGTTAGTATGATTATCGCTTGATGATGGTGGAACCCGTCATCTGCTCAGGCTGCTGTACTTGCAGGAAGTCCAGCATCGTCGGGGCGATATCCGCCAAAATTCCGCCATCTCTTAGTGTAACAGATTTGTCCGTAACAATAAAAGGCACCGGATTTGTCGTATGCGCCGTGTTCCGCGTTCCGTCCGGATTCGTCACAACGTCCGCATTGCCGTGGTCGGCGGTGATGCACACGACGCCGCCTTTGGCCAAGATCGCTTCGACGACTTTGCCCAGGCACTCGTCTGTAGCTTCGATAGCTTTCACCGTAGGCTCCAGAAGCCCGGAGTGGCCGACCATGTCAGGGTTGGCAAAGTTCAGGATAATGACATCCTGGCGCTCCGCTTCAATTTCCTTCACAGCCGCTTCCGCTACTTCGTATGCGCTCATTTCAGGCTGCAGGTCGTAAGTAGCGACCTTCGGCGACGGAATGAGAATGCGGGTCTCGCCCGGCAGTTCCACATCGCGCCCGCCGCTGAAAAAGAACGTCACGTGCGGATATTTTTCCGTCTCAGCGATGCGCAGCTGCTTCAGATTGTTCTGGGCCAGCACTTCGCCGAGCGTGTTGTCGAGATCTTTAGGTTTATACGCGACAAAGCCGTCTACGGATTCGCTGAACAAAGTCAGGCACACGTAGTAAAGATTACGGGGAGCTTTGTCCCCGCGGTCAAACCCGCGGAAATCCTCGTTCGTAAACACTTGCGAAAGCTGGATGGCCCGGTCGGGACGGAAGTTGAAGAAGACGACCGCGTCGCCGGACTCCACGAGCCCTACCGGTTTGCCGTCAGCGCCTACGATGACGGTCGGCATGACGAACTCGTCGAAGACCGACTTTTCATACGAATCGATGATCGCTTGCATCGGATCGGTATAAGTCGGGCCTTCGCCGTAAACCATCGCGCGGTACGATTTCTCCGTACGTTCCCAGCGCTTGTCGCGGTCCATCGCGTAGTAGCGGCCTTGCACGGTGGCAACTTTGCCTACGCCGACTTCCGCGATTTTGTGCTGCAAGCTTTCCATGTACTTTTTCGCCGAATCCGGAGCCACGTCGCGGCCGTCTAGGAAAGCGTGAATGTACACTTCTTCAAGCTGCTCTTTTTTCGCGAGATCGAGCAGTGCGAACAAATGCTGAATGTGGCTGTGCACGCCGCCGTCGGAGAGCAGTCCGTACAGGTGCAGCTTCTTCCCGGTCGATTTGGCGTGGCGAACGGCGCCGAGCAGCGTCTCGTTATCGAAAAATTCGCCGTCGCGAATCGATTTGGAAATCCGGGTCAGGTCCTGATACACGGTACGTCCCGCTCCGATATTCAGGTGCCCTACCTCGGAATTCCCCATCTGTCCTTCCGGCAAACCTACGGCTTCGCCGCTTGCGATTAAGGTCGTATGCGGATAAGTCGACCAGTAACGGTCGTAGTTGGGCTTTTTCGCGTGTGCGACCGCATTGCCCTGCTCCTCCGAACGAAGCCCGAAGCCGTCGAGAATAATCAGCGCTACCGGTTTCGGTCTGGACATCTTACTTCGCCCCCTCGACGAGCTGGATGTAGGAAGCAGGCTCCAGGCTCGCTCCGCCTACAAGCGCGCCGTCAATGTCAGGCTGTGCCATGTACTCGGCAATGTTGTTCGGTTTCACGCTGCCGCCGTACTGAATGCGAACCGCATCCGCCACGGAAGCCCCGTACAAACCGCTCACCAGCTGGCGAATATAGCCGATTACGTCTTGAGCGTCTTCCGCTGTGGAAGATTTGCCGGTACCGATCGCCCAGATCGGCTCGTAAGCGATAACGACTTTAGCCGCTTGCTCCGCGCTAAGGCCTTGGAAAGCCGCCTCTGTCTGCACTTTGCAAACTTCTTTGGTTTGACCCGCTTCGCGCTCTTCCAGCTTCTCGCCTACGCACAGAATCGGCGTCAAGCCGTGTTTGAATGCCGCTTGAACCTTTTTGTTCACGATCTCGTCGGTTTCGGCAAAATACGCTCTGCGCTCGGAGTGTCCGATAATGACATATTCTACGCCCAGCTCTTTCAGCATAACGCCGCTGATTTCGCCGGTGAATGCGCCGTTATCTTCGAAGTGCAGGTTTTGCGCGCCGATATGGAGGGTTGTGCCTTTAACGGCTTCAACCAGAGCGGGAAGGTTTGTGAACGGGGAGCAGATTACGCTCTCTACGCCGTCTACTTCCGCCCCGCCTTTCACTTCGTTTACAAAACTGACCGCTTCGGAAACGGTCTTGAACATTTTCCAGTTGCCTGCGATAATCGGTTTTCTCATCGAAAGATCCTCCCTTATTTATCGTTCAGAGCCACAACGCCCGGCAGTGCTTTGCCTTCCATGAACTCCAGGGAAGCTCCGCCGCCTGTCGAGATGTGGTCCATTTTGTCAGCCAGATGGAATTTCTCAGCAGCCGCCGCGGAATCTCCACCGCCGATAACCGTGTAGCCGGAAGTGGCAGCGCAAGCTTCAGCTACAGCGCGGGTGCCGTGGGAGAAAGGCTCGATTTCGAACACGCCCATCGGTCCGTTCCAAACGATCAGTTTGGATTTTGCAATGACGTCCGCATAAATTTCACGGGTTTTCGGCCCGATGTCGATGCCTTCCCATTCAGCAGGGATGCCATCCACCGGAACGATTTGCGTGTTCGCGTCGGGTCCGAATTTGTCGGCGACTACGATATCGACCGGAAGCAGGAAGTTCACGCCTTTTTCTTTCGCTTTGGCAATAAAACCGAGCGCCAGGTCAAGCTTCTCGTTGTCCACGAGAGATTTGCCGATCTCGTTCCCTTGCGCTTTCAGGAATGTATAGGACAAGCCTCCGCCGATGATCACGTTGTCTGCAATGTTCAGCAAGTTGTTGATCACGTCGATTTTATCCTTCACTTTCGCTCCGCCGACAATCGCGGTAAAAGGACGCTCCGGATTGTTCAGCGCTTTGCCGAGCACATCCAGTTCTTTTTCCATCAAAAGACCGGATACGGCCGGCAGATGATGTGCGATGCCTTCCGTGGAGGCGTGAGCGCGATGAGCCGCACCGAACGCGTCGTTCACGTACAGATCGGCCAATTCGGCAAAAGCTTTCGCCAGAGCGGGATCGTTCTTCTCTTCGCCTTCGTAGAAACGAACGTTTTCAAGCAGCAGCACATCGCCGTCTTTCAGCGCAGCGACTTGCGCTTTAACTGCTTCACCGATCGCCTCGTCGGCTTTCGCTACCGGCTTGCCAAGCAATTCAGCCAGTCTTGCGGCAACCGGAGTCAGACGAAGCTCTTCGGCCACTTGACCCTTCGGACGTCCAAGGTGGCTCGCCAAAATGACTTTTGCGCCTTTTTCAATCAGGAATTTGATTGTAGGCAGCGTTTCTCTGATCCGGGTATCGTCTGTGATTTGACCGTTTTCCAGAGGTACGTTGAAATCTACGCGAACAAACACTTTTTTGCCGGATACTTCAACATCACGGACACTTTTTTTATTCATGGAACAGGCCTCCCGAGCGGTTTTTTGGTAACAATCACACACAAAGAGGAGAATCGCTTCTCCTCTTCAAGTGTCTACAAGTGTGCTGATTATGAATTACAGACCTTTGCTTGCGATGTAAGCGGCAAGGTCAACGACACGGTTGGAGTAGCCCCACTCGTTGTCATACCAGGAAACCACTTTCAGCATGTTGTCGCCAACTACCATTGTGGACAGGGCATCGATCGTGGAGGAAGCAGGATCTCCGTTGTAGTCGCTGGATACCAGAGGCTCGTCGGAGTAGTTCAGGATGCCTTTCAGAGCGCCTTGAGCCGCTGCTTTCAGAGCTGCGTTCACTTCGTCTACAGTTACGTTGACTTTTGTTTCTACAACCAGGTCCGTAACGGATACGTTAGGCGTAGGAACGCGCATAGCCATACCGTTCAGTTTGCCTTTCAGTTCAGGCAGAACAAGGCCGATCGCTTTAGCTGCGCCAGTGCTGGAAGGAATGATGTTCTCAGCGGCTGCGCGGGCACGGCGAAGGTCTTTGTGCGGCAGGTCAAGCACGGATTGGTCGTTCGTGTAGGAGTGAACAGTAGTCATCATACCTTTAACGATACCGAATTGGTCGTTGATCACTTTCGCGAACGGAGCCAAGCAGTTAGTCGTACAAGAAGCGTTGGAGATTACAGTGTGCGCAGCAGGATCGTATTTATCTTCGTTAACGCCAAGAACGATTGTAATATCTTCGTCAGTTGCAGGAGCGGAGATGATTACTTTCTTAGCGCCGCCTTTCAGGTGAAGGGAAGCTTTTTCTTTCGCTGTGAAAATACCGGTAGATTCAACAACGATTTCAGCGCCTACGGAAGCCCAAGGCAGGTTTCCAGGGTCGCGCTCAGCGAATACTTTGATGGAACGGCCGTTCACGATCAGTTCGCCTTCGCCAGCTTCTACAGTAGCGTTAAGTTTGCCGTGAGTTGTGTCGTACTTGAGCAAGTGAGCCAATGTTTTTACGTCTGTCAGATCGTTTACTGCCACGATTTGAACTTCAGTGCTGTTCAGAGCTGCGCGGAACACGTTGCGTCCAATACGTCCGAAACCGTTAATACCTACTTTTACCATAGCGAATTCCTCCTAAGATTTAAAAATTATATGGTCAAGACGGTCAAAAAGACACGTCATGATGGCATTTGTGGGGCATGCTTCATAATTTCCAGCGCGGCGGCTTCATCCGTCACGAGCACGTCTTCCTGGCCGTGAAGCAGTACGGAAGCGATCGCTTCCCCCTTGCTCTTGCCGCCTGCGACGCCGATGACGACTTCAACGCGCTGAATGTCTTCCAGCCTGAGGCCGACTGTAGCCATCTTGTGGACGACATTTCCTTGCCGGTCAAAATAATAGCCGAACGCTTCGGCCAAAGCTCCTTCTTCCTGCAAGCTTTGCGTCGTCTGGGCATCCACCTTGCGCCTGCGGGCCATGACCATAGCTTCTCCGATTCCGTGTACGACGATGCGGCAGCTGCGCACGACGTCGACAACCTCCTGGATCTGCGGGTCCTGGATCAAAGTCTGATAAGCTTCTTCGCCCAAATGGTCGGGCACATGCAAAAGCCTGTATTTGCCGCCTGTCTTTTTGGCCATAATGGATGCGATGGTGTTCGCCTGCATATCCACGCTCTCGCCGAGTCCGCCCCGGGCCGGTACGAACCAACTGCCCTTCATGCGCGACGAGATCGTCAAATGGTTCGCAACCTGCGCCATCGTCGATCCGCCTGTTACAGCAATGACATCGTCTTTGGCGACGTGTTTGCGCAAAGCGGCTGCTCCTGCCCGTCCAAGCTCCTTCTTCGTGAAGGCGGAGACGTCCGAATCGCCGGGCACGACGATGACCTGGGCGATTTGAAACGCCCGGCTGATGCTCTCTTCCAGGTCCGTCAGGCCGAAAGCGGCTTTAATGATCGGCTCCATCTTCTCCAGAAGCCGGTGGCCGGATTCGCTGACCTTCATGCCGGTGGCATCCGTCTCCAGCAGGCCCAGCTCCTTGAGGAACTCAACCTCGCCGCGCAGGACGCGCTCCGTCATATCGAGCGAGCTGGCCAGCGTTCTTCTCCCTACGACACCGGAAACAAGGATGTGGCGCAGAATCGAGTAACGTTTTTTCATAACATCCATGAGGTCCGGCAAGAGCTGCTTTTGAATGTCAAGGATTTCTCTCATATGACGATCACAACGCTCCTGCTCCATTGATTGGACGTTTTATGTCCCGGGTATGCATTTTTCGTCCCACCCGAGCAAAAAAAATTGAGTACTGCCAGTACTTCAAATTCGGTAAGTCTTCAACTTGAATCGCACATTGTCGAGATATATCGTTCCGTGCATTATTATTATAACCAATTGCTTTGTCAGATTCAACAATTGTTCAAATATTTTTGCCTTTTTTTACTGAAAGCATTTTCAGTCTTGCTTTTTTTTATTCGGTGTCATATAATAACCCTTGCTTCACTAAATTTCAATTGCATGCGCCCGTGGTCCAATGGATATGACGTAGGCCTCCGGAGCCTGAGATAGGGGTTCGATTCCCTTCGGGCGCGCCAACACGAACGAAGATCAGTTGCGAAACTGATTTTTTTTGATTATAAGTTTGACCTTTCTTGACCTTTGTTTGTTTTTTCGGTATCATACTAGTTAACAACGAGTTCGTTTGAAAATGTTCCCTTTCGTATTAAGAAAGGCGCAGACTTTTTAAACATTCTCTTGGCCATACTGTAAGTAGTATTTCCATTTGAAACCATTGTACCCATCGAAGGAGGTAATTCTCATGAGTTTTATCCCTATGGTCGTTGAACAGGACGCCCGCGGCGAAAGAGGCTATGATATCTATTCCCGTTTGCTGAAGGACCGCATCATTTTCCTCGGTACCGGCGTAAACGATGTCGTCGCGAACTCCATTATTGCCCAGCTTCTTTTCCTGGCCGCACAAGACCCTGACAAAGATATCAGCCTTTACATCAATAGCCCAGGCGGTTCCATTACAGCAGGGATGGCCATCTACGATACGATGCAGTTCATCAAGCCGGACGTTTCCACGATCTGCGTGGGCATGGCCGCTTCCATGGGCGCATTCTTGCTGACGGCCGGCGCCAAAGGCAAGCGCTACGCGCTTCCTAACAGCGAAGTGATGATCCATCAGCCGCTCGGCGGTGCGGAAGGTCAAGCTTCCGATATCGAGATCCGCGCGAAACGCATCCTCAAAATGCGCGACAACCTGAACAAAATTCTTGCCGAGCGCAGCGGCCAGCCGCTGGAGCGCATCGAGAAGGATACGGACCGCGACTACTTCATGAGCGCTGCGGAAGCGGCGGAATACGGACTTATTGACAAAGTCATCGAGCGCGTGTAACGCCATCCGCTCAAAACAACAAAAAACCAGCCTTCCCGAACGCTTCCGGGCGCTCAGGGGCTGGTTTTTTTATGCTTACTTTTTATCTTCCATAGGGTAGAAAATCAGATCGATCGGGAACGCCGATCCCGCCGGAGGCGTGAACTCGATATCCAGGGAATCTTCGCTTCCCGTGGTCCGGGCCAGCAGCGTCAAACCGTCGAACGCCGTGACTACGCCGGAATACGGAACGGGAATCATTTCTCCGTTCACCTTGAACGGGCCTTTGAACACTCCGCCTTTGGCCATCATCATGACCGCCATTTTGCGCGGCTTATTGATATGCATTTTGTACACGACGCCGTAGTTGCCGCCGTTATCCACGTTTTCCTTGCGCATCACATCGTAGCCTTTGACGAACGGGTCGGTTTTGTTGTCTCCGATCGATACCACCGATGTTTTGGTAAAGGATGAAGCATCTATATCCCAATTAATCTGGGAGACCGGGAACGTTCCCCGCACATGGCCGGTGTAAGGCAGCAGCGGAAGATCTTTCAACGAGTTCGTGGACAGCTTCTCGGTAACGGCAAAAGACATTTGCAGTTCCCCGTCCGTTTCCACGTCGTAGAACAGGTTCACGCCTTGACCCGGATAAAAATCGGGAAGCTTCGCATAAACATACGTTTGATGCGGCGGAATGGTCAGCTTTTGGTCATACACATTGTTTAGCAAAAAGTCCACGGAAGCTTCGCTTCCAATCAAATTCGCATATACGGAAGGATATACTTCGCCTTTGTTCGTCGTTTTGATCGTAACGGCTTGGTCCGTATTGTTGGTGGCGAAAATCGCCATCGTCATCTTTTGCTTCGTGCCGTTAATGTGATCGGCATACAAGCGCGCTTTTCCGTTGATGTTATCCTGATACAAAATCCCTCTCTCGGTAAACTCTTCGGGACTGTCGCTAACCAGAAGCTTGCGGTCGGTCTCTTGCGTCACCTTCTTGGTCAAAGCCGGCATTTGGTTAAAATGCGCCCAGATGATGCCCCAGTCCGCTTTGATCGAGCTGCCGATCGGCTTGGTGTAAATCGGATACTCGAACTCGCTCAAATACTGCTGGTCGACGACTGTGACGTAGCTTTTGAACTCCTTGCTCACATGTCCATGGGCATCGGCCACCGTCAAGGAGACCGGATACTTGCCCGGTTGGAAAAAGGCTTCCTGCTTCCCTTTCCAGTTGTAAGATACAAGGCCTTCCGCGTCCGGATCGTAACTCAGGTCGACGTATTTGACAGGCTCTCCGAGCCGGTACGAAGCCTTCGCTGTTGTAAACTTGGCGACAGGTGTGGAGTTGCTGTCCCGATCTACATAAACACCCTCAGCCGCAGGAAACGAAATGATTTCCACCCGGCGGAGCTCGCCGTTGTACGTATATTTGGCCCCCATATAGTCCGCTACCCATGTCAGCTTCACTAGCAGCTTGCCATTCACGATTGAAGCAACTTTATCAAAAGGGGTATCGACGCCGTTGATCGTCACTTTCTTGTTGTCGACATCCAGTACGATATCGTAACCCGATGGTGTCATATGAATCGTCCGGGTCGCGTCGCTCCACTCGACTTTGAATCCCATCGAATCGCCGAGGAATTTGGCGGGAACGAACGTGCTGCCGTCAATAATTGTGGCCGGGGCGTCCAATTGCACCTGCTCGCTGTTCACAAATGCATCCGTCTTGTCCAAATACAGCAGGATCATGGAGGCGCTTGCGGAAACCGCACCGGCTACAGGCGCTATTGCAATGCTCGACACAAACATAACCAGCGCCAGCAGCAGGGTAAGCTCTTTCTTGAACTGTTTCATCTTCTGACTCCTTTTGTCCGATAAGTAAGTGAAAATGGCAAAAAGCCTTTTCCTTCTTTAGTCACGTTAATTAGACGCGCGCATCAAGAGAAAGGTTTCTCACATTCACAAGTTGTTAACAATTTTGCCACGAAATTAGCTGATAAAGGAAATTGGGCGAACGGCCCGGCGGAAAACACATATTCCTTCGAAATGATAGGCTGCCGATTGTGGCCGGCCGCTTGCGCAACCGGGAAGGAGACAGCTTTGCGTGAAAAAACCTGCGAAAGTGCAGGTTTTCCCTGTGGAATTGACTTATTTTGGACAAAAACCTGCAAAAGTACAGGAATTATCACCGAAAGTGAATCTGAGCCCACGTATTCGGTGAAAAGCCTGCACTTTTGCAGGAATTCTTCGCGGCCAGCGATCAAGGACGCAAATTCATGTATTTTTGCAGGTTTTCTTCGTGCAGCCTGGCAGATTGCGGCTATCGCCTCTGACGCGGCGGGGGGTCTTGGGCAGCCTGATTTTTGCAGGCTTTCTACGCAGCACGGCCAGGCGGATTATGCAATCGACTCCGACCCCCTCGCATCTTTGAGCAACTAAGGCAAAAACGCAAAAAAGCTTCCCCGAAAGGAAGCCTTCGTTCGAATTATTGGTTCTCCAATTCTTCTTTGCTGACCAATGTGACTAAAGCGTTTACAGCCTGCTCGGCGTCCGAACCTTCCGCACTTATGAAAACTTCGGTCCCTGTGCTGATGGCGAGGCTCATAATACCCATGATGCTCTTCGCATTTACTTTCTTTTCATCTTTTTCAACAAAGATTTCCGATGAAAATTTATTCGCCTCTTGAACAAACAATGCCGCAGGTCTGGCATGAAGTCCCGTTCTCAACTTCACAACGACTGGCCGTCTGGACATGGAACTAATTCCCCCTACTCAAGCTTATATGAAATACTGTCGAATACATCTCATTACCCTATGTTAAAACATTATAGCATTTTTCGCGGAAGTACACTAGAAAAATTGAGAAAAACTTGCGAATTAGCTGTTTGGTTGTGTCGTACTTACGAATTTCGCAGTTTTTCGGCTAATTCATCTATTTTTCGAAGGCGATGATTCACGCCCGACTTGCTGACGCTGCCTTTTAGCATATCGCCGACTTCCTTCAGGTTCATATCCGGATGCTGCAGCCTGATTTCGGCGACTTCCCGCAGCTTCTCCGGCAAGTTCTCGAGGCCGACTTCCCTTTGCAGCAGTCGGATGTTGTCGATCTGCCTGACGGCCGCGCCGATCGTCTTGTTCAGGTTTGCCGTTTCGCAATTCACGATACGGTTCACCGAATTGCGCATATCTTTCATAATGCGCACGTCCTCGAACCGCAGCAGCGCTTGATGAGCGCCGATGATGCTCAGGAATTCGATGATTTTCTCGCCTTCCTTGATGTAAAAGACGAACCCTTTTTTGCGCTCGATGAAGCGCGCATTGAGATCGAACTTGTTCGCCAACTGGCACAGCGCTTTGCAATGCTCTTCATAGATCGAGGCGATCTCCAGATGGTACGAGGAGCCCTCGGGGTTGTTAACCGAGCCGCCGGCCATAAATGCACCGCGCAAATACGCCCGTTTGCAGCAGTTGCCGCGGATAATTTCCCTTTCGATATCGGGCGTGAACAGAAAGCCCTCGGAGACGATTTTCAGGTCGCTCAGAAGCTCCTGCACTTGTCCGGGCACTCTGACGATGTACACGTTGTTCTTCTTGAGGCGCATTTTTTTGCGCACAAGCAGCTCCGTATGGAGGTGGTACGTCTTTTTCAGGAGGGTATAGATTCTCCTTGCGATGGCGGCGTTTTCGGTTGAAATGTCCAGGATGACGCGTTGATTAGACAACTGCACGGTGCCGTTCATACGGATCAGCGCCGACAGTTCCGCTTTTTCGCAGCACGCATCCGTTTCGATTAAAGTCAGTTCTTTTTTGGTTTGTGCCGCAAAGGACAAAGGTCTCACCTCTTCCTTAACATCCAGCTTTCGACGAGCTGATAAATATGGTCACTCAGCTTTTCAGCATCGTGGCGCAGGTAGGTACGGAACAGCACGAGCCGGTCGGCAATGACCTGGTACCCTCTCTTCGTCACTTCATCCAAATCGAGGTGGACGGCCTTGGAGCCCTGCTCCGCGTACTTGGCCTGAACCTGAGGCGGAATCTCGCCATTGTTGACGATGACATAGTCGAACAAATGGTGGCCCAAATGGCTGTGAATCGCGTCCAAATGGTCGCCGACCGAGTAATCGTCCGTTTCGCCCGGCTGCGTCATCACATTGCAGATGAACATTTTCACGGCGTCCGAGCTCATGATTTCCTGAGCGATTTGGGGAACCAGCAGATTGGGGAGTATGCTCGTATATAAACTTCCCGGACCGCACAGAATCGCATCCGCCTGGCGAATGGCCTGCAGCGCCTCCTCCAGAGGAGCGACATCGGGAGGTTCGATCAATACGCGCTTGATCCGGCCCTGCGCCTTGGGGATTTTGGACTCGCCCTCGACCGTTGAGCCGTCTTCCATGACAGCTTTCAGCACAATCGCATGGCTGGATGCCGGCAGCACTCTGCCCTTGACCGCGAACACCCGGTTCATCTCTTTGACAGCGGTGACAAAGTCGCCTGTAATGTCCGTGAGAGCAGCCAGTATCAAATTCCCGAGACTGTGTCCGGCAAGCCCGGTTCCCGTCTGAAACCGGTACTGCAGCATTAAAGAAAGCAGAGGCTCCACATCGGCCAAAGCCGTCAGCACGTTGCGAATGTCGCCGGGTGGCGGCATCTGCATTTCCGCTCGGAGAATCCCAGAGCTCCCCCCGTCATCGGCGACTGTCACAATAGCCGTAATATCAACGGGCTTCTCTTTCAATCCTCTAAGCATAACCGAAAGCCCGGTGCCACCGCCGATAACAACGATCTTGGGAACGCTCTGCAAGCTATCTCTTTTCATCTATACACCCTCTTAAATAATGAACAGCTTCTTATACGCGGTCCCGTTCGGCGTCCCGGTGGCTTACACGCACGACTTCCGTCTCGCTGGTCCCCATTACTTTGCCCAAATATTCCGAAATGGCGACAGACCTGTGTTTGCCTCCCGTACAACCGATTCCGACGACGACCTGGCTCTTGCCTTCTTTCTTATACTGCGGCATCAGGAAGTGCAGCATATCCAGCAGTTTGGCAAGAAATTCCTGCGTTTCGTTCCATTTCATGACGTAATCGTACACATCCGGGTCCTGACCGGTCTGCGGACGCAGTTGATCGACATAATGCGGATTCGGCAAAAAGCGCACGTCAAAAATCAAATCGGCATCAATCGGGATTCCGTACTTAAATCCAAAAGAGATTACATTTATAGATATGCGATTCGTTTCCAAATTGGTAAACCTGGAAATAATTCTTTCCTTGAGCTGGGTCGGCTTAAGCGCACTCGTATCGATGACTTGCGTCGCCAAGCCTTTCAGCTCTTCAAGCAGCTTGCGCTCCAGGCCGATACCGTCCAGCGGTACGCCCTGCGGAGCGAGCGGATGGCGGCGGCGGCTTTCCTTATAACGCTGCACCAGGGCAGCATCCGTAGCGTCAAGGAACAGAATCTCGTAGGTCAGGGTATAATTCTCTCGAATGCTGCGCAGCGACTCCTGAAGCGCCGTAAAAAACTCACGCCCCCGCAAATCAATCACCAGCGCGACTTTGCCGATTTTGCCCGCCGACTGTTCGATCAGTTCGGCAAATTTGGGTATGAGCACCGGAGGCAAATTATCGACGCAAAAAAATCCGAGATCCTCCAGACTCTGTACAGCGATCGTCTTCCCTGCGCCCGACATTCCTGTGATGATGACCAGCTTCGCTAAAGGGTGGATTTCTTCCATGGTTACACACCTTCCTTTGGAGTGCGTTTCGAGGACGGGTGTTGAGGCTTGGGAAAGGATTTCCGTTCCGAATATCGGATGTCGGATGCACGTTTGCAAAGACGAACGCTTCGCAATTTCCGTGAACGGCCGAGCCTTTCGCTAGCCTTCGCGATAAAGACGCATTGCTTTTCAGGCACCCGGAGATCCTTTCTCCAAAGCTGCAGCCCGTCTGCGAAACATGGCTGACACTAACGCAAGCTCAAACCGGCGGCGCCAACGACGCCCGCATCGTTGCCGAGTGTGGCAGGAACGATCTCAACGCCCTCGGCCGCCACTTCAGTCGTATATTTCTTAAACGTCTCCCGAATCGGGGCGAACAGGATTTCTCCCGCCTTGGATACGCCGCCGCCGATAACAAAGCGCTTCGGATTCAGTATGATGGAAACGGTCGCCATCGAACGGCCAAGGTAATAAGCGGCGCGGTTCACGATACGCAGCGCCACTTCGTCCCCGCTTTTCGCCGCATCGAACACGTGTTTAGCTTCGATATTGTCGTGCAGAGCAAGTGACGTGCGCTCGCCGCGCTCTACGGCTTCTTTGGCCATGCGGATAATTCCCGTCGCGGAAGAAACCGTCTCCAGGCAGCCCACTTGACCGCAGCCGCAATTGATCGCTTCGATATCGGGAACGATGCTAATATGTCCGAGCTCGCCGGCCATACCGTTGGACCCTTGATAAATTTTCCCGTTAATGATAATGCCTCCGCCAACACCCGTTCCCAGCGTATAGCATACGCTGTTATCGATGCCTGCAGCCGCTCCCGCCCATGCTTCACCAAGAGCGGCGACGTTCGCGTCGTTGTCTATTTTTACCGTTTTGCCAAGCAAAGCTTCAAGCGTGCTTTTTGCGTGGACATCGCGCCATTGCAAGTTCGGCGAAAATTTGACAATGCCCTCCGGAATATTCAGAAATCCCGCAAGACCTGCACCAATACCGGCCACTTGCTCCCACTCGAAAGGAGAATCGTCAACAATTTTGCGCACATATTCGGCAATCCGGTTCAAAACCGCCTCAGGCCCCTGATCCGCGCCCGTAGGCCCCTCATAAGTGTGCAGCAGCTTTCCGTGCTCGTCGCAAATGCCGACCTTAATACTGGTACCGCCTAAATCTACACCGATATAAATCTGATTTGACATTGCAAGGTCACCTCAACGAATAATCATAAAATTTTCAGATATAAGCTCCTGATCCAACTATATGACAAGCCCGAATGCAGGTCAAGGTTGAACAGAATTTAGCAGCTCCCCATACAGTAAGAAAAACGTGGAAAGCATTGCCCTCCACGTTTTCGTAACAGATCCGGTCGAATTACAGCGACTGGCTCCAATCGTGCACGATATGTCCTTCAAGGAACTTCTCGCATTCAAGCGCCGCTGCGCAACCGCTGCCTGCAGCCGTAATCGCCTGGCGATACTTCGTATCCTGAACGTCTCCACACGCGAATACGCCGGGAATGTTCGTTTCTGTCGTACCCGGCTTGACCAGGATGTAACCCTGCTCGTCAGTCGTAATTTGACCGCCGAGGAATTTCGTGTTCGGCGTGTGGCCGATCGCTACGAAAATGCCGTCCGTTTCGATAATCTCTTCATTGCCGGTTTCGTTGTTTTTCACTTTCAAACCGGTAACGCCTTTGTCGCCGGCAACGACCTCAAGCGGCGTATTGTTGAGCGCCCATTTGATTTTCTCATTGCCGCGTGCGCGGTCCTGCATGATTTTGGAGGCGCGCAGCTCATCGCGGCGGTGTACTAGGCGAACTTCGGAGGCGAAGCGAGTCAGGAAGTTCGCTTCTTCCATCGCGGAGTCCCCGCCGCCGACTACGATAATTTTTTTGCCGCGGAAGAAAAATCCGTCGCATGTAGCGCAAGTGCTGACGCCGCGTCCGATGCTGTCTTTTTCGTTGGTGATACCCAGCAGTTTGGCGGAAGCTCCCGTAGAAATAATCAGCGTCTCGGTTTCGATCTCGCCCAGACCTTCAACCTGCAGCTTGAAAGGACGATTCGTCAGTTCAACGGAGTTGACCCAGCCTGTTTTAAACTCGGCGCCGAAACGCTCCGCTTGTTTGCGCATATTTTCCATGAGCTCCGGCCCCATAATTCCTTCAGGGAATCCCGGAAAGTTCTCTACTTCAGTTGTGGTCGTTAATTGGCCTCCCGGTTCCGGACCTTCAATGACAAGCGGACTAAGGTTGGCACGAGCTAAATAAATGGCTGCTGTCAGACCGGATGGCCCTGTTCCTACAACGACTGTTTTATACATATGGTTTCCCTCCTATTTGAGAAGCTTATATATGCAAGCAGAAATGAGTTCCGCCTACTGGATTTGGAAAAGAAAGCCGGGGTTCGCCGCAAGCGGCGGTCACAACCGGTCAAATACTGGTGAATTTCGGGAAAATGGCTTCCATTTTTTCACGCAGCCCGCAAGCTTCGTCGATCAATTTCACGTTTTTGCTTACGGTAGAGACGGTGACGCCGTAACGAACCGACACTTCCTGATATGAAATGGCGCGGCGGTGCATTTTGGCGATCAAATATTCCAAAGCTGCGGCCCAGCCTTCCGACTTGTTGATTTTGGGCACACCCGGATAAATCTTGGTCAAATATTCGACCCAGAGAATTTCCAGATCGTACTGCTGAATCATATCATACCGCTTATGCATATGCGCAAGCGCGGTTTCCATCACTCCCTGCCACTTGGAATCCCATACAGGCAAGTGCGGGGAGTACGGTGAAGCCTGCACGACGACGTCGCGCTGTTCGAGAACCGCCGGCAGCGGATCGCGGACGCCGATGCTGCGGAGTACGAATATGGCGACCTTTTTCAAATAATCGTCCTCTTCGCGCTCCAGAATAAAATCTTTCAGGGCATCCTTCACTTCATTGTCGGCAATGAGGCCGAACGCCTGAATGACCTGCAGCTTGGTATCGATATCCCCGTGCCGAAGCGCCCAAAAGAACGAAGAGCGAACCAGCGGGTCTTTCTTCAACTGCTCCGGTATGCCTTGAGTCGATTTTTCCAGCACGCGGAATTGTTCCTCGAAAGGCAGATGGTAATGGTAGCTCCACGTCGGCGCAGCGGCATCGTCCTTGAGGTTTCGCAGCTGATCCAAATAAAATTTGGAAATCTCCGTCCCCGGGTCGAGCTTCTCCACTTGCTTCCAGTGACGCTGCGCCTCCGCGAACCGGCCGATATGGCACGCAGCTACCGCGGTATAATGATACAGGCAAGGATCGGCCGCGCCTTCGCCCGCCTTAATCAGACGCTTGAACAGATGGTACGCCTTCTCGTGCTCGGCCAAAATCCCCATCGTCGTAGCAAGCTTGAATACATGATCCTGCTGAAACGGATACGTTTTGCACAGCAGCTCCACCAGTTCCGCAAGCTCTTTCTTATTGCCGAAATGCTGGTGGAAAATGGCCAGATTGCACAGCGCGTGCAAATTGCCGGAATCGATTTCGAGAACGCTGTGGATCGTCGACATCGATTTCTCGAACTGGCCCATGTAATAGTAGGCCAACGCCAAATTGTTCCGGGCCGCCAGGAAATCCGGATGCTTCTTGATCAGCTTCTCCAGCTGGCGAACCGCCTCGGCAAATTTGCCTTCTTCCAGAAGGGCCCTCGCCTTATCATGCTCGAAGAGCCCTTCTCGACTCTTGATGCTAGTGAGAGGGGCAGGACGTTCAAGCTCATAGCTGAGGAGCTCCATCATTTCTTCCGATTCTTCGAGGAACTGCCCGCTCGGGTCGTTCTCCAAATATTGGACCAACGCTTGCTCCGCCAGCTCAAAATTTTCCATGTTGGCGTAGTTGTTGGCCATATAAAAATGACATTCCGTCATCGTCGGATCGATTGTATCAAGAATTTGCTGCAAAATAAGGTTCGACTCGTCGTAATTGCCCGTCTCGGAGAGAACCCCTGCAAGATTGCAGTGATTCACCGGGTTATCCGGTTCGTACTCTACAGCACGCCGGAAATATTTTAATGCCTTATCGTAATGAAATCGATCCAGGGATTGAACCGCTCTCTCGAAAAAGAATGCGGCATCCATGTTGATTGAAATGACTTTGGGCTTCAGCGCTTTGGACACACGCTTCTTCTTTTCCATAGCAAGGCACCTCCGGTAAATTGATTTCCATCAAATTATACCATAGATCACCCGGAAGCCAAAAACTTTATCCAAAAGGAGGAAAAATTTAGATCAGGTTTAAAAAGCCGGCTTTCAGAACCGAGAAGGTTGGACGATATTCGGAGAAGGAGGAACGGAGCGTAGAGGGGTTCTACGTGAGTACCGGACTTCCCGGATTCGTTCAAGATTCGATGCCGATTAAGCTTCATGACTCAGCTTCGTTATCAAAGCCGGCTTTTTAAACTTCCTTACACGCCGCCGTATTTGAAGAGGGAGGATAGGGATCCTCCTTCAGTAATAATGCGAATAGCGTCCGATAGCAGCGGAGCTACGGACAGCACGCGGAATTTCTCGGAGTGGCCGTCCGGAATTGCGATGGAATCGGTAATAATAACTTCCTTGATGTTCGGATGGTCGAGACGCTGGAGCGCAGGACCGGAGAAAACAGGGTGAGTCGCGCAAATATATACGTCGTGAGCGCCTCTCTCCTTGAGCCCTTCCACAACATTGACGATCGTCGTTCCGGTATCGATCAAATCCTCGATAATGATCGGCGTGCGGCCCGCGACATCGCCGATCACATGCGTGATCACGGCTTCGTTGTGAGCAGGACGTTTTTTGATCATCATGGCAAAAGGCGCATCGAGAATGTTAGCCATTTTCTCGGCGGTCGTCGCGCGCCCGGCATCCGGGGATACGATAATCGGATCGACAAGATTTTTCTTGCGGACGCAATCGCTGATTAAATCAAGTGCGGTCAAGTGATCCACAGGAATATTGAAAAAGCCCTGGATCGCAGGAGCGTGCAGGTCGATTGTCACCACGCGGTGTGCGCCCGCGGCACTGAACAGGTCAGCGACCAATTTGGCGGAAATCGGCTCGCGGGGAGCAGCTTTACGTTCTTGACGGGAGTAGCCATAGTAAGGAATGACAAGGTTGATTGTTCTTGCGGAGGCTCTTTTCGCCGCATCCATCATGACCAGAAGTTCCATCATATGCTCATTGATCGGATGGGAAAACGTTTGTACCAGAAATACGTCGCAGTTACGAATCGATTCTTCGTAAAGACAGTAAATTTCTCCGCTTTTAAAACGGGACAGTTTGATTTGCCCAAGCGGCTGGCCGAGCTCATTGCAAATACGTTCCGCAAGCTTCGGATTCGACGATCCGGAAAATATTTTAACATTGTCGCTATACATGGTTAATGGCTACCTCCGAAGGTTTCATTAAATAGGATTATTCATGCCTATATCATTATACATGAAAGTTGTCGAATTTAAAAAGTAACAAGATGCCGCTTTCTCGCGGAAAATGTGGCTATTTCGTTAAATCCTAGCTCTTTCAGCAGCGCTCTGGCCTGGTCCAAATATTGGGACAACCGCTCCGGCTGGTGCGCGTCCGAACCGATGGTTAAAGGAATTCCCACCTTGTGGCAATATTCCAGCATCCGCCTGCTCGGAAACATCTCTTCGCACGGCATGCGCAGGCCGGATGCGTTCAGCTCGATCGCAAGCCCGCACTCCTTGACCGTGTCCAGCGCAGCTTTTTCCAGCTCCCACGGATCGCGTTCCGGCTTATACCCGAATCGTTTGATGACATCGATATGGCCGATATAATCGTAAAATCCCGTTCGCGCCGCTTTCATCACCGCATCGTAATATTGCGCGTACACTTCATAGACATTCTTGCCGTCCCAGCCCGCTACCTGGCGAAAATCGGAAATATCCCACTCGCCCAAAAAATGCACCGAGCCGATCACGTAATCCCACGGGTATGCCTTGACGATCCGCTCGATCTCGGCCTCGAAGCCTTCGATATAATCGCCTTCAAGCCCGACGCGGATGTCGATCCGGTCCTTGTACTTTTCTTTCAGATGCAGGCATTCCTCCACGTAGCGCGGCAGCTCATCCATAGGCATCGCCATCTCGGGCCAATAGGCCGCCGGGTCCACGTGCAAAAGCGGCATATGATCCGACAGCCCCAACTGCGTGAGCCCGATCTCGATGCCGCGTTTGACATAATCCTCCAGTTCCCCGGAGGCGTGACCGCAGCGCACATGATGTGTATGATAATCAATCAACATCCGTATCACTCCAGGTCTGCAAAATATTTATTTTTTGACGTGCCGGCGCTCCAGCTCTTTCATGACTTCGTCAAGCGGAAGCTTGTTGTTGCGCAGCAGCACCATCAAGTGGAAAATCAAATCGCTCGCTTCGTAGCGAAGCTCGTCGTTGTCCTGATTTTTCGCGGCGATGATCACTTCCGCGGTTTCCTCGCCGACTTTTTTCAAAATTTTATCGACGCCTTTTTCAAACAGGTAGGTCGTATAAGCTCCCTCCGGGCGTTCGGCTTCCCGCGATGCGATCACGGCTTCCAGCTCGGATAGAATCGCGAAGCGGCCTGCCGGCGCAGCTTCGATAGCTTCCGCCGCGGCGCCTTCCGTTTCCAGCGGAATGCTGTTGTAGAAGCAGCTGTACTTGCCGGTATGGCAAGCCGGACCCGTCTGCTCGACCAGAACGAGCAGCGTATCGGCGTCGCAATCATAGCGCAGCGCCTTAACCTTTTGCGTGTGGCCGGAAGTGGCCCCTTTATTCCAAAGCTCCCCGCGGGAACGGCTCCAGAACCACGTCTGGCCGGTGGAAATCGTGCGCTGCAGTGACTCGCTGTTCATATAAGCCAGCATGAGCACTTCTTTGCTGACGGCGTCCTGCACGACGGCAGGCACAAGTCCGTGAGCGTCGAATTTGATCGTATCTATCGCAAATGTCATCGGATTTCAACTCCTTTGTCCTTAAGGTCGTTCTTGACCTCTTGGATCGTCAGCTCTTTATAGTGAAAAATGGTGGCGGCCAAGCCCGCATCGGCCTTGCCTTCGGTGAATACGTCGTAAAAGTGTCCGACCCGGCCCGCTCCGCCGGATGCGATGACAGGGATGCCAACCAACCCGGATACCGCGCTGGTTAGCTTCAAATCGAAGCCGTCCTTCGTTCCGTCCGCATCCATGCTTGTCAGCAAAATCTCACCGGCTCCCAGCTCTTCGACGCGGCGGGCCCACTCCAGCGCCTTGATGCCCGTACCGTTGCGCCCGCCGTGCGTGAACACTTCCCATTCCCCCCACTCTGCGTTATACTTCGCATCGATGGCGACGACCACGCACTGCGAACCGAACTTGCGCGCCCCGTCGGAAACAAGCTGCGGATTGCGGATCGCCGCAGTGTTGATGCCGATCTTGTCCGCTCCTGCCCGCAGCAGACGCTTCATGTCGTCCACACTGGCAATGCCTCCGCCCACGGTAAAAGGAATCGTAATCTCCCCCGCCGTCTGGCGAACGACTTCAACCATCGTAGCCCTGCCTTCGTGCGAAGCCGAAATATCGAGGAATACAAGCTCATCCGCGCCTTCGCGGTCATAAATCGCAGCAAGCTCCACCGGATCGCCCGCATCGCGCAAATTGACGAAATTAACGCCTTTGACGACCCGACCGTCCTTCACATCGAGGCAAGGGATAATTCTTTTTGCCAACATAAGGGCACCTCCTTCGTCATTAATGCCGGAACAATCAGCGGGAAATCAGCTTGACCGCTTCTTCCAGCTTGATGCTGCCCGTGTACAGCGCCTTGCCGACAATCGCGCCGCCGACGCCTTGATCCGCATGCTCGGCGAGACGAATGAGATCGTCCATTTTGCTGACGCCGCCGGAAGCGATGACCGTCTGTCCCGACACTTTGGCCAAATGGGCGATCGCCTGCGTATTCGGGCCTTCCATCATGCCGTCGCGGGAAATATCGGTGAAAATAAACGTCTTGGCGCCCCGCTCCGCAAGCTCGACCGCGAGATCCTCCGCTTTCACCTGCGACGTTTCCAGCCATCCGCGGGTCGCCACAAAGCCGTCGCGCGCGTCGATGCCGATCGCCACTTTTTCACCGTGCTTCGCAAGCAAATTATAAACAAACTGGCGGTCCTCAATCGCCGCCGTTCCGATAATGACCCGCGATACGCCGAGCGAGAGCAGTCGGTCCACATCCTGCTCCGTGCGCAGTCCGCCGCCGATTTGCACGGGAACTTTGACGCTTTGCGCGATTTGCCCGATCAGCTTGTCATTCACGGGATGGCCCGCTTTGGCTCCGTCCAGATCGACCAGATGAATCCATGCCGCGCCCTGGGCCGCCCAGTCTTGAGCCACTTCCAGCGGATTTGTATTGTAAACCGTCTCTTGGTTGTAATCGCCCTGCACAAGACGGACGCATTTGCCATCGCGAATATCGATAGCCGGGTAAATGATGAATGAAGACATGAATTCCCGCACCTCGCTTAACACATTTTCAAAAAATTATCGAGCAGGCGCATGCCGATATCGCCGCTCTTTTCCGGGTGAAACTGCATGCCGTAGACGTTGTCTCTGCCGACAATAGCCGTCACAGGCTGATAATAATCCGTCACGGCGAGCAAATCGGACTCCCGCTCCGGCTTCGCATGATAAGAATGCACGAAATATACGTGGCCTTCTTCGATGCCAGTGAACAGCGGGCTGCCGCTTTGCTTGAAGCTCAGCCGGTTCCATCCCATGTGCGGCACCTTGTAATCGCCCCGGAAGCGCACAACCTGGCCGGGCAGCAGATTCAGCCCCTCGTGATCGCCGTGCTCCTCGCTGCTTGAGAACAGCAGCTGCATGCCCAGGCAAATGCCCAGCAGCGGCTTGCCTGACTCCGCATAGCGGACGACGACATCGCGCAGCTCCGATTCGCGCAGATGCTCCATCGCGTCGCCGAAAGCCCCTACGCCCGGCAGGATCGCGCCGTCTGCGGCCATAATCCGCTCCGCGTCGCCGGTCACGACAGCCTCATGCCCGAGCCGTTCCACGGCTTTGCTGACGCTATGCAAATTGCCCATTCCATAGTCGATAATTGCAATCATGCTACAGCACTCCCTTCGTCGAAGGAACCCCCTGCACGCGAGGATCGATTGAAGTCGCCTCATCCAGCGCGCGGCCCAATGCTTTGAACACCGCTTCGATCATATGGTGCGTGTTCTGGCCGTAATGAACGATAACGTGCAAAGTAATCCGCGCTTCGAGCGCCAGCTTCCACAGAAACTCCTGCACGAGCTCCGTCGAGAAGCTGCCTACGTTCTGCGAAGGATACTGGGCGCGGTATTCAAAATGCGGACGGTTGCTGATGTCGATGACGACCTGTGCCAGCGCCTCATCCATCGGAACGAATACGCTCGCGTAGCGCTTGATGCCTTTTTTGTCGCCGAGCGCTTCGCGCAGCGTCTGGCCGAGGCAGATGCCGATATCCTCCACCGTGTGGTGATCGTCGATCTCGATATCGCCTTTCGCAACCACGTTCAGGTTGAACTGCCCGTGCTTCGTGAACAAATCGAGCATATGGTTGAGAAAAGGCACATCCGTCTCAAGCTCGGAAATTCCCGTGCCGTCCACCTCGAACGTTAACTGAATGTCGGTTTCGTTCGTCTTGCGAGAAACGCTCGCCCTGCGGGAAAGCTGTTCTTGTTCCGCCATCGCTACTTCAACTTCCCTTCCTTTTTGAGTCTGACCTCCACCGCTCTGGCGTGGCCTTCCAGCCCTTCATTGCGGGCCAATATCATAATCTGTTCGCCGTTCGCCAACAGCGCTTCCTTGCTGTAGTGAATGACGCTTGATTTTTTTATAAAATCGTCCACGTTCAGCGGAGACGAAAAACGCGCCGTACCGTTCGTCGGCAGCACATGGTTCGGACCGGCGAAATAATCGCCTACCGGTTCGGTGCTGTATGGGCCGAGGAAAATAGCCCCCGCGTTCTCAATGCGCGGCAGCAGCGCAAAAGGCTCCTGCACCAGCAGCTCGCAATGCTCCGGCGCGAGCCTGTTGACGACACCGATGCCTTCGTCCAAGCTCTCCACAAGCAGGATCGCGCCCCTGGTCGCTGTGGACACGGCGGCGATCGCTTTTTTCGGCAGCACGTCCAGCTGCCTCCACAGCTCCTGCTTCACCTCTTCGGCCAGCTCCCGCGACGGCGTCACCAGAATGGCCGGCGACATTTCGTCGTGCTCCGCCTGCGCGAGCAGATCCGCGGCGACATATTCAGGGTCGGCCGAGCCGTCGGCCAGCACGACGATGTCGGTAGGGCCGGCGATCATGTCGATATCGACGACGCCGAACACATAGCGCTTCGCCAGCGCTACGTAAATGTTGCCCGGCCCGACGATTTTGTCGACCGCCGGGATCGATTCCGTGCCGTAGGCCAGCGCGGCGATCCCCTGGGCGCCGCCTGCGCGGTAGATCTCCCGCACGCCCGCTTCGGCAGCCGCCACGAGGATGTGCGGGTTGATGCCTTCCTCGCCCGCGGTGGCCGGAGGCGTCACCATCGCGATCTCCGGCACCCCCGCCACGAGCGCGGGGATGGCGTTCATGAGCACGGAGGAAGGGTAAGCCGCCTTCCCTCCGGGCACGTACAATCCGACCCGCTTCAGCGGTCGGATGATTTGGCCCAGCAGGCTGCCGTCCGCCTGCAGGTCCATCCACGACGCGCGTTTCTGTTTCTCATGAAACGCGCGAATGTTGGCGGCGGCCTGCCGCAGCGCCGCCACGAAACCGGCGTCGACCTGCGCGTACGCCGCCTGGACCTCCTCGTCGCTCACGCGAAGCTCGGCGACGTCTACGCCATCGAACTGCCGCGCGAAGCGCCGCAGTGCCGCATCCCCCTCCTGCCGCACCGCTTCGATGATGCGGCGGACGCTCTCATTTTGCTCGGGCGAGCCGTACTCGACCTCCCGCTTTAAATCAAATTCCGAGGCAGGTACTATCCGCATGTCTATTCATCCTTTCCATGGAGGTCCGCTCTTTTGCCTGTTTCTATCGCACAGGAGTCTGTCCGACGGAGTTACTTTTGTGCATACCGGGTGAATCATGACTGCATATTTGCTGTCATTTTGTATATACCTTCTACTTGGTTCATCGGACAGACTCCTAGCTTCCGAACCCGTTATACCTGCGCCGGCACAGGCAGCACCGCTTGCAAAAGATCGCACAGCCGCTGAATCTGCTCGTTCTTCATCCGGTAGCTGACCCGGTTGGCGATCAGCCGGCTCGTGATCTGAAAAATCTCTTCCTGCTCGACAAGCCCGTTCTCCTTGAGCGTCTGCCCGGTTTCGACCATGTCGACGATCCGGTCGGCAAGACCGATCAGCGGCGCGAGCTCAATCGAGCCGTTCAGTTTGATGACCTCGACCTGCTGCCCCTGCTCGCGAAAATATTGCGAGGCGACGTTCGGATACTTCGTCGCCACCCGCGGATGGATCACCGGCTTCCAATCCGGCAGCCCGATCACCGACATGCGGCAGCGCGCGATGCCGAGATCCAAGAGCTCGTAGACGTTGCGGTTCTCTTCCATCAGCACGTCTTTGCCGACCACGCCGATATCCGCCACTCCGTACTCCACGTACGTTGGAACGTCGACCGGCTTGGCAAGAATGAATTCCATTCCGGCTTCGGGAACCGGAATGATCAGTCTGCGGCCTTCCTCCAGATCCTCCGGAATCGGCAGTCCCGCCTTAAGCAGCAGTTTGGCTGCCTGTTTATAGATGCGGCCTTTCGGCATCGCTACTTTTAAAATCTCTTCCATGATGCAAAGCCTCCTTCGGGCCTCCGGACAGGACGCCCGTCTCGTGAGCAAAACTGTAAGCCTGATCCGGCTTAAGGAATCATTTTGATAATATCGTGATACACCGTTCCACGCAGTTCGTATTGTCCGTTCGGGAGCGTCCGTACCTCGTCAGCCCAATCCTCGCCGCCGACAAGCTGCGTCACGACGATCAGCCCATCCCGGCTGCGCATCTCCCGGGCAAGCTGCAGCGCCTCTTCCCGGTGCTCCGCGTCGTAGGCGATCAACGTGCGTCCCGGCTGCTCGGCCGGCTCTTTTCCGATGACCTCCAGAATCCGGTTGGTCTTGAGGGCAAAACCGGTGGCCGGCGCCGGACGCCCGAACTGGCTGAGCAGGTTGTCGTAACGGCCGCCGCTGCAAACCGGAAAACCGAGTTCCGCGGCATAGCCTTCGAACGTCATGCCCGTATAGTAGGAAAAATCCCCGATCATCGTCAAATCAATGACCACATGCTCGCTGACCCCGTAAGCTTTCAGCACATCCCAGACTTCGCACAGATGGCGAATCGCTTCCTGCGCGACCGGGTCTTTGGAGACGTGGCGCGCCTGCTCGCAAATTTCATCTCCGCCTCTGAGCCGGAGTACGCCTTGAAGCTCGCGTTCCACCTCAGGAGGAAGTGACAGTGATTTGATCGCTTCCCGGTAACCGACGTAGTCCCGGTTCAGCAAGCATTCCTTTAGCAGCGTCTGGGCGTCTGCGCGACCTGCCAGCGTTTCCTGAAACAGCCCGTTCAGGAAGCCGACGTGGCCGAGTGCGATTTTAAACTTATCCACCCCTGCCGCCTGCAGCGACGCGATAGCGAGCGCTACAACCTCCGCATCAGCCTCGGAGGAAGCATCTCCCACGAGCTCTACGCCGGTTTGAAAAAACTCGGAGTCTCTTCCAGCTTCCTCTTCAATCGCGCGGAACACGTTGGAGTGGTAGGACAATCTCAGCGGAAAGGCATTTTCCTTCAGCAGCGACGAAACGACCCGCGCAATCGGCGCCGTTAATTCCGAACGCAAAACAAGCGTCTTGCCCTTCCGGTCCAGCAGCTTGAACAGCTTCCTGTCTTCCGTAGAGCTCGCTGCTCCTACCGTATCATAGTATTCCAAAGTAGGCGTCATAATCTGACTGTATCCCCAGCGCTCCATGCACGCCAGCACCCGGAACTCAATATTGCGCAGCTTTGCTACCGCTTCGGGCAAATAATCCTTAACCCCAATCGGCTTCTCAAACACTTTTGGCTTAGACACCGTCTCACCTCTACCCTATATCCGTCATCATGCCTCAGGCATGTGCATTGCTTCGCTCGATGCTTTAGTGCGATAACGTGCTACCATACTACCAAAATAAAGAATGTACGGTAATTTTAACACGTTACCTTTTGGGCGTCAATCGCCAGATGCAGGAACCCGTCCTTTGCAGCTATCGGTCTTCACCGCGCGCAGCTCCCAGCGCACGGTGTTGCGCTGCATGACGGCGGTCGGTCGACCACGCTTGGTAAAAAAAGAGCCGTACTGCAAGCAGTACAGCTCAGATTGTTCATAAAGTGACGGGCAGCCCACGCCTCTCCTACACGGGTGCAGCGCTGAAGTGGGGAGCATACGTCGGCTTGGCAGGGGAAAACCTGCGAAAGTGCAGGTTTTTCTCAGAAAAATGCTTCATTTTGGCGAAAAGCCTGCAATTGTGCAGGAATTTTCGATGAAAATGAATCTGAGCCCATGTTCGCGGCAAAAAGCCTGCACATTTGCAGGAATTTGTCGTAGCCAGCGCATCCATCGGGCAAAAACTGTACTTTTGCAGGTTTTCCTCACGCAACCAGGCAGATCGTTCGACTGGTCCTGGCACGCGGGGTTCTGGGCAGTCTGACTTTTGCAGGTTTTCTTCGCGCAACCAGATAGATAGTGCAACTAGTTTCTGGCATGCGGGTTTCCAGATAGCCTGACTTTTGCAGGTAACTTCACGTTGCCATGTTGGATGTGCTATCTTCTAACGCGTGAGTTTTTCGACAGTCTTTCTCTTGCAGGTTTTCTTCGCACACTGCTCGCAGTACAATCTTACTCTTCCCCATGTCCTTCGCGAATGACCCGGATCGGATTGCCTGCGACAAAGCTGTGGGGAGCCACATCTTTATGCACGACCGAGCCCGCCCCGATCACCGCGTAATCCCCGATCGTCACTCCCGGAAGAATCGTCGAATTCGCTCCTACCATCACGTTGGAACCGATGCACACCTCGCCGAGCCTGTACTCTTTCGTTAAATATTCATGAGCCAGAATCGTGGTGTTGTACCCGATGATCGTATTGCTGCCGATATGAATTTTTTCCGGAAAAAACACGTCGACCATCACCATAAGGGCAAACGCCGTATGTTCGCCGACTTTCATCCCCAGCACGCTGCGGTAAATCCAGTTCTTGACCCGCAAAGACGGCGAATACCGGCTTATTTGTATAAAAATAAAGTTGCGAATCGCCTTCCATTTGCTGACCGTATGATAAATTTGCCACAGCGCATTCGGGCCTTCGACCGGAAATTTCTCCGTTCGTCTCAAGTCGTTTCCACTTCCGGAGCAGCTCCCGCAATCGCCAGCAGCTCGCGCATATCGTCAATGATATGATCCGGCTTGTATTCCTGCAGGTAGGTCCGCCCTTTCCAGGACCACGATACACCGACCGAAGTGACGCCCGCGTTTTGCGCCGCCTGAATGTCGTAATGGCTGTCGCCGACCATGATCGCTTCGTCCACTTTGCTGCCGAGCTGTTCCAGCGCCATGCGAATCCCTTCCGGATTCGGTTTCGGCTGCTTGACGTCGTCGACCGTGACGATCGCGCTGACAAAGTCGTACAAGCCGCACAGCTTCAGACCCATCAAAGTCGTCTGGCGGATTTTGCTTGTTACGATGCCGAGCTTATATCCTTTGGCATGCAGTTGCGACATCACCTCGCGGACGTGCGGAAATTCCCGAACCAATTCGTCGTGCTTGGACAAGTTGAACTCGCGGTATTTGCGAATCACGTCTTCCACTTCTTTTCTTCCTGTAAAAAACTCCATTTGCTCCACCAGAGGGCGCCCCATGTTCGGAATAATCAACTCTTTGGTAACCGGCTCCGGCGTTTCCCCTTCAAGGCTGTGAAGAAACGATTGCACGATCAGCTCATTCGTATCAACAATCGTTCCATCCAAATCAAACAGTACGGTTCGAATCATAATCGGCTCCTTTGGTATTCAACTCTTGATCCTTCTCGTTAGTATTTTCCGATGATGCTTTGGAGGAAATAATCGGATCGGCATAACGCACGGTTGCGTACCCTTTTTTCCTTCTTACAATGATAGTCGTAACCGCCGCGATAATAATAAGCAGCGAAAGCAGCTGCGAAATCCTTACATTGCCGCCGTAAGTCAAGGCACCCTGTTCAAATACGATGCTCATTGGCGACCAAAGAGCGTTCATGAGCGACGCCAGCCAGGCCGGACCTGTAAAGTCCAGACTGTCCGTACGAAGCGCTTCGATAAAGAAACGGCCGATGGAATACCAGATCAAATAGCTGAAAAACAGCTCTCCCGCCCGCAAAAAAGGTCTCCGGCGCAGCCAGAACAACAGCAGCAATCCGACAAGGTTCCACAACGACTCGTACAAAAACGTAGGATGATAAAACGTGCCCTCGATGTTCATCTGATTGACTATAAAATCAGGCAGGTGCAGCGTGTTTCTGAGGAACGATTCCGCAACGGGTCCGCCATGCGCTTCCTGGTTCATAAAGTTGCCCCAGCGGCCGATCATTTGCCCGACAATTAATCCCGGTGCGCAAATATCGACGATTCTCCAAAACGAATACCCTTTAGCCCGAGTATAAAAGTAACCGCCTATGATAGCGCCAATCAAAGCGCCGTAAATAGCGATGCCGCCGTGCCAGATCATAAAAATTTCGGCCAGATTGTTTTTGTAGTCATCCCACTGAAACGCCACATAGTAGATTCTCGCGCCCACAATAGCGGAAGGAACGCCGATCAATAATAAATCCATGAAAAAATCCTGCGGAATGCGGAATCGTTTTCCTTCCCTAATAGCCAGCAACAGTCCTACCAAAGCAGCGGTTCCCAGTATGATCCCGTACCAATGCACCTTCAAGGGACCTATTGCAAATGCGATTGGATCCAACATCGCTCTCTCGTTGCCTCCTTTTTTTGTAAGCACTCCCTACAGCCGCGCATTCGCGAATCAATCAAAATCTTCAAAATCCTCCGACAGCGACTCCGTCAGCTTGTTCGTAAATTGCAGCGCGGCATTGTAACCCATCCGCTTAAGTCGATAGTTCATCGCCGCCACCTCGACGATAACCGCCAAGTTCCGGCCCGGACGCACGGGAATCGTAACGAGCGGCAGGTCGGTTTCAATAATCCGCGTCAGTTCCTCGTCCAGTCCCAGACGGTCGTATTGTTTGTCTTGCTGCCAATTTTCCAGCTTGACGACGAGCGATATTTTCTTGATATTGCGGATCGCTCCGGCCCCGAACAGCGTCATCACATTAATGATGCCCACGCCGCGGATTTCGAGCAAATGGCGAATCAGCTCAGGCGCGTTGCCGGTTAGAACGTGGTCGGCGGTTTGACGAATCTCTACGGCGTCATCGGCAATGAGCCTGTGGCCCCTTTTGACGAGTTCGAGCGCCGTCTCGCTTTTTCCGATCCCGCTGCTTCCCGTAATCAGCATGCCGATTCCATAGACGTCTACAAGTACGCCGTGGATGGTCGTGCTCGGAGCCAGCTTGTTTTCCAAAAATCCGGTCAACCGGCTGGAAAAAATCGTTGTCGACACCTGGGTTCTAACAACGGGAAGATCCCGTTTCGCCGCTTCCTCCAGAAGCTCGGACGGAACTTCGAGCCCTCTTGTTATCACTATGCACGGCGTCTCCTCGGGTGCGCAGAGCTGTTCGGACCTGTTGCGGCGGACGCCGGTAGTCAGCATTTCAAGAAACGTAATTTCCGTTTTGCCCAGCAATTGTATTCGTTCCCGCGGGTGATAATTGAAATATCCAGCCATCTCCAAACCGGGGCGATACAAATCGGCCGTAGTAATCGGCCTTTTCAGCCCGGATTCACCTGCAAGCACTTCCATATGAAATTGTTCGACCATGTCGGAAACTTTAACCTTTTTCGCCATCCACCTTGTCTCCTTCGAGTTATGCCTCGGCCAAATGAGCTTCGCCAGCACAAACTAAATGTTCCCAATAGTTTCATCGTAAAGGAATCCCTATCCGAAATCAACTAAAGTGTTGATTAAACGGCCCAAACATGAATAAAAAGACCAGCCGATAACGGCTGGCCTATCTTTTTACAACATTATTGATTAGTTAACCAAGATGGACTTAGTCGATTCTTTATCGAAGAAGTGCACTTTGTTCATGTCAAGAGCGAGCTTGGTGTTCATGCCTTCTTTGATACCTGCGCGGCCGTCTACACGAGCGATAACGGTGTTAACGCCGATGCCGTTCAGGTACAAGTACATTTCATGACCAAGGTTCTCTGTCAGTTCCACGTTGACATTCAATACGGAGTTAGGGGAAGCCTCCAGGAACACCGGCTCATCGTGAATGTCTTCAGGACGAACACCCAGAATCACTTCTTTGCCTGAGAAACCTTTGTCGCGAAGCGTTTGAGCTTTGCCCGCAGGAACTTCTACGCTGATATTGTTTGATTTGAAGTACAGAGAGCTGCCTTCTTGTGTCAATGTGCCGTTCAGGAAGTTCATGGATGGGGATCCGATGAAGCCCGCAACGAACATGTTTACCGGATGGTTGTAAATTTCTTCAGGTGTAGCGGCTTGTTGAATAATGCCTTTATCCATAACGACGATACGATCGCCCATTGTCATCGCTTCTGTTTGGTCATGCGTTACGTAGATGGTTGTAACGCCGAGACGTTTAGTCAATTTTGTAATTTCAGCGCGCATTTGTACGCGGAGTTTCGCATCCAAGTTGGAAAGCGGTTCGTCCATCAGGAACACTTGCGGTTCGCGGACGATCGCGCGGCCCAAGGCGACACGCTGACGTTGTCCACCGGACAGAGCCTTCGGTTTGCGGTCGAGCAAATGTACGATATCAAGGATTTTCGCAGCTTCGCGAACGCGAGCGTCGATATCCGCTTTTTTGAATTTGCGAAGTTTCAAGCCGAATGCCATGTTTTGATACACGGTCATATGCGGATAAAGCGCGTAAGATTGGAACACCATCGCGATGTCGCGGTCTTTAGGAGCTACGTCATTCACCAGACGGTCGCCGATGTACAGTTCGCCTTCCGTAATTTCTTCCAAACCTGCGATCATACGAAGAGTTGTCGATTTTCCGCAACCGGAAGCGCCTACAAGTACAACGAACTCTTTATCTTCAACTTCGAGATGGAAATCTTTTACAGTGGACTCTTCTGCACCGGAATATCTTTTCACGATATGATTTAAACGTACGCCTGCCATGGTTTCATTCCCCCTACGGTTTATCGGACTTCATGTATTCATCTTAACGCACATGCCACGGACTGACTATGCACAACTCTTACAAAAAAATCACTTTCTTTTCGTTACTTTGTACAATAGCAAAGCCAGCCTGACCAACACAGCATGGTTGAACGTCCTCACATCGAGACCTGTCTCGTTTTTAAATTTATCGAGCCGATAGAGCAGCGTGTTTCTATGAATGTACAGTTTCTTGGCGGTTTCGCTTACATTGCAGTCAAGTTCGAAAAACTGCTCCAGCGACATCACGGTCTCCGCATCCAAGACATGATCGGTGCCGCGGAGAACCTGCTCCAGAAACTCGGCCTTCTCCTCCTCCCGGATCAAATGAAGCAGCTTTTCCAGGCGCAGCTCCCACGGGAGATGGATGTTGCTGCCGACATGAAAGGAGCGCCCGAGCATGATCGTCTCGCGCAGTTGAAGTATTGTGCCGGGCAGCACTTTGGCGGGCTTCACCGGATAGTGGATGGCCAGATGGCACTCGCCGACCCATTCGTTCGCCAGCATTTCGTAAAGACCGGAGCCGATGGCGTCAAGAATTTGCTCCGCGCTTTCCTCTTCGTCTCCATCCCGGTCCTCCGCTCCGCTCGTCAGCAAGCTTTCCGAAGCGAGGATCAGCCACTCTTTTTCAAGCAGCGGGATCAGGGTGATCTCGGACTCGAAGAACGACTCAAGCAGCTTTTTCAGTTCCGTATAAGACACCCGCTGGTTCTGCGAATAGTCGCCGTATATGAGCAGCGGAATCCGGGTAGAGTACAGTGAGGACTGAGAGGCCAGCGCATCGGGCAGCTCGGCGTGAGCGGCGCCGCGCTCTATTTGATGCATCAGCCACTCCCTGATCTGGTAGGCTTTGCGCTCATCTTCGGAAACGTAGGCATTTTTTTGCTTTTTCTCTTGCGATTGCTTCGATTCCATCATTAATTCGACAAGGCGGCGCTCCGAATCGGTCAGCGCAGCTCTGGAAGCTTGCAAAATTCGAATATCGCCCTGCTCCCTGCCAAGATAAAAAAGCACATCATGATCGCGAACAACGCTTCGGGCAAAATCGCGCCCCTCCTGCCGCTGTCTATCCATCAACCGATTCCATTCCGCCTCGGGCAGCAAACCAATCTGCATAGGTGCATGTAAAACCGCTTCCAATTGTTCCTTCATGCGTTCCCAATCCATCTGTCCCTCTCCCTGCGATCAAAATCTCTCTATATTGAATTCATTGTAACATATGTTGGGAAAAGGATGCGAAAAGCCGCCTGCCTCGCTCATAAACTTCCCGTTTATGGAAACAATTAGAACATGGTTTGAACGAGAGGAGGGTTCCACATCCATTACGTCCCATATGGGAATACTACTGTTCCTTTGCATTTCCCGCAAGGCGCGAAACCCGATTGGATCAGCTATCAACGGCCTGCCTCAGCAGATTCAAAAGATAGCATCGCAGGCGCCCTTCAGCACCCCATCGCCGCGCCGCGGCTGCACGAAGCTGTCAAAGGCCGCCGCAACGCCGTCATTCTGATCAGCGACATATCGCGCCTATGTCCAAGCTATTTGTTTCTGCCGCAGCTGCTTGACGAGATAAATCAAGGCGGCATTCCCGACAAGCGGATACGCATTGTCGTTGCTCTCGGCATGCATCGCAAACAAACCGTGCAAGAGATGATCCGGTTGGTCGGAGAATCCGTCTATCGCCGCATCGAAGTAGTGAACCATTCGCCTCTACCCGAGGACTGTATACGGCTCGGAGTCACCCGGATGGGTACGCCGGTGGAAATCAACAAGCATGTCGCCGAAGCCGATTTCCGCATCGTCACCGGCAATTTGGAGCCGCATGCTTTGGCGGGTGTTTCCGGAGGGGTCAAGGCGCTTTTCCCGGGCACCGCTTCAGCCGCTGCAATCGAGCATAACCACGGCTTGTCGCAGACGTATGCCTCCACGCCCGGAAATGCGGACAATCCTGTCCGCGCGGATATGGAAGAAATGCTGCAGTTCGTTCCGGTTCATTATCTGCTGAATGTCGTCGTAGACCATGAGCGCAATCTGCTCGGCGCGGTCGCCGGGGATGTCATTGCCGCCCATCGCGCAGGGCTGGACCTGATGCGGCAAGCTTTTCTCGTTGAGGTTCCCCATCTGTACGATGTGGTTATCGTTTCCCCCGGGGGTTATCCCAAAGACACGCAGCTGTATCAATCCGTAAAATCATTAAAAAACGCCTCCGAAATCACTCGGCCAGGGGGCCAAATCGTGCTCATCGCCCGCTGCGAGGAGCTGTTCGGCAACGGCATTTTCCAATTTTGGGTGGAAACGATCCAGGACCGCCGCATCATGGTGCAAAAGTTGAACGATAAATTTGTGCTCGGAGCCCATAAAATCGAACATATCGACCGGATTTTGAGCAAACATGAAGTTTTTATGTATTCGCAAATGCCCGATGCAACGACTGAACTGCTTGGCTTCCGGCCCGTTTCGGATCTCGATTCGACGCTTGCCCGCTTAACGGGGGCTCCCGATTTGAAAATTGCAGTCATTCCTTACGGAGGTATTACATTCCCGCAGGTGCGCTCGTAGCCGCGAGAATCATCATTTTTGGAGGGGTTTCATTATGGTATGGGATAAATGGGCCTTGGACCGGGTAATCATCCTTGTCATCGGCCTCGGTTATTTACTGCTGTGGATTCAAGTAACGATGCTGCATTACAGGCAAAATTTCCACAACAAAGCGATGTGGGAGCCCGTCCTGCTGGCGCCGATCATTTGTTTAGCTTCCGTCGTCTCAACGCTAGCGAACAGCAGCGGATGGTACGTGCTGAGTCAGATTTTGTTTTGGCTTGGCGCTATCTCCGGCTTGATCGGTTTTTATTTCCATTTCAGGGGAGTGGGCCTGAGAGTCGGCGGATACGCTCTGCGCAATTTTCTGACCGGTCCTCCGGTCGTCCTGCCTCTGCTCTTTTCCGCCTTAAGCATACTTGGCCTGATCGCCGTATATGGAGGGTAGACGCTGATGAACAACCATACGCATTATCCGTTCTACGATGTGATGTCGCAGCAGGATGAGTGGGATGCACATACGCAAACGATCGTTCAATCCAGACTTGTGCGCGAACATAGCTATCGGTTTCTAACGTTGACTGAAGCGGAGATGCTGCGGTCATGGTGCTCTCTGCTTGTGGATGACGACCGGGGCGAAATTATCGGGTATGTGCTCAGCCACATCGACGAAAGTCTCGCCGGCAGCAAAGGCGAAGGTCAGCGAAAAACCGGCGTGCCGCCCGCCCAGGTATTGATCCGTCAAGGGCTGAAAGCCATCGATGAGGCATCGGACATGGCGGACAGCAAGCCGTTCTTTCAACTGGAGGAAAACCGCCAAAGGCAAATCATGACAGACATCAGCGGCGGTCTCCTCGGTCATAGCAAGCTGTGGGAAGGAATATCCCAAAAACATTTGTTTCAAAAGCTCCTGACCCTGACCGTCGAAGCCTACTACTCGCATCCGCAAATCTGGTCCGAGATCGGCTATGGAGGCCCCGCTTACCCGCGCGGCTACGTCAGAACCCAGCTCGGGCATCTGGACCCGTGGGAGGCGGTTAAAAACCAATGAAATGGAGACACGAGCACGAAGAGGCGGATGTTGTCATTATCGGGGCCGGCGCAGCCGGAGGCGTACTAGCCAAGGAGCTCAGCGAAGCCGGAATGAGCGTCGTTATTCTGGAGGCGGGGCCGATGCGCGATCCGCAAAAAGATTTTGCCAGCGATGAACTCGCTATGAAATCGTTGGGTTGGCAGGACACCCGGCTTGTCGACGGCGCCGACCCGTTAACGATGGGCCATAACAATTCCGGTTGGGGCGTCGGAGGCGGCACTCAGCATTTTACCGGCGTCTTTTTGCGATTTCACGAATCCGATTTCAAAACGAAATCCATTGACGGAGTCGGTGAGGACTGGCCGATTCATTACAAAGACCTGGAGCCTTATTACAGCAAAATCGAAAAAGAAATCGCCGTTTCCGGCCCCCATTATTTCCCTTGGGGCAATTTCCATGGTCCCTATCCATATCCGGAGCGCGAACCTCTCAGCCCGAACGCCTACCTGTTCCAAAAAGGGTGTGAGGCGCTCGGCTACCAGTCCGTCGTCACGCCGCTGGCCATACTCTCCGCCCCGTTCGAAGGGCGTCCCCCGTGCATCAACCGCGGCTTCTGCAACCAGGGATGCATGCCGAACGCCAAGTTCAGCACGCTGATCGTTCATATTCCCAAAGCGATCAAAGCCGGAGCCGAGCTGCTGACCGATTGCATGGCGACGCACATCGAAACGAACGGGGACGGCAAAGTTTCTGCCGTTATTTTTGTTCGTAACGGCCATACTTACCGGCAGCGGGCTAAAATAGTCATCGTATCCGCTTATGTCGTCGAGACGCCGCGCCTGCTGCTTAATTCGGCTACGCCGCAGTACCCTGACGGTCTCGGCAACAGCAGCGGCTGGGTCGGCCGCGGATTTATGCCTCACAGCAGCCATGACGTATACGCCAAATTCGATCAGGAAATCCGGCTGTATAAAGGTACTCCCGTGCTGGCTTCCACCCAGGATTTCTATGAGACCGACAGAAGCAGAGGCTTTGCCCGCGGCTATACGATTCATGCTCACGGCGCCAGACCTGTCGGCATGGCAAATGGCATCAGTTCCGCACAAGGCGGCCCTGTTTGGGGCGAGAAATTGCGGCGGACGATGAACGATTACAACCAATACGGCCGTTTGACCATGGTTGGCGAGGTGCTCCCGCATTGGGACAACCATATCGCCTTATCGGACGAAAAAGACGCTCATGGCATGCCCCGGGCCAAAGTTACTTTCAGCTACGGAGACAACGATCTGAAGCTGATCGACCATGCGGTGGAAAGCATGAGCACAATCCTGAAGGCTGCCGGCGGCCAAATCGAATATGTTGTGCCGGACTCCGCGCATCTTATGGGCGGATGCCGAATGGGAAATAACCCCGCCACCTCCGTCGTCAATTCCTACGGCCAAAGCCACGATATTCCCAATCTGTTCATTTGCGACGCCAGCATATTCGTCACGTCAAGCGGTGGGAACCCGACGAATACCGTCATGGCGCTGGCAGCCAGAACAGCCGATTACATCATCGGGCTCGCCGGCTCCCAGGAGATTTGAACCTCTCGGACTGTTTGCACGCCTTCCTTCCTTCATCTACAATAAAAAATATACAGACTTGCTAAGGAGGAAGACAAGCGTATGGCCATTGCTGAGTTTACGGTTATTCCTATAGGCACGGCAACTACCAGCCTAAGCGGCTATGTTGCCGATCTTCATAAGGAGCTTGCCAAACAAAGCGGCATCAAGTTCGAAATGACCTCAATGGGAACCATTATAGAAGGACCGTTGGACCGGCTCTTCGAAGTAATCCGTACCATACACGAGATCCCTTTCCAAAACGGCGCACAGCGGGTATCCACCTCCATCAAAATCGACGACCGCCGCGACAAACACGCCTCTATGGAACAAAAAATGCAATCCGTCGCCGAGAAGTTGAAATAACAAACCTCATAGGAGAGGATTCAAAAACGAGCGATGGTTTGTTCACGCATCAGACGATCTGGCTGACACAATCATATGTTAGCCAGACTCCCCCTGCGCTGCCCAACGAGGGAAAGAGGCGACCAATCAGCCTGCCGAGAAAGTCGCGATACTTTGCTAGGGTTAGAGACTTGAAGAAGCGCTAATTTGGGGAAAGCCACTTTTTCACCATGCGCGCCTTTCCCGTCGTAGGTCTTGTGACTGCGCAGCTGGGCTGGAAGCAGCTTGGTGGGGAGAAAACCTGCAAAAGTGCAGGTTTTCCCTTCGAAATTGGATTGATTTGACGAAATACCTGCAAAAGTACAGGAAATTTCGCTGAAAGTGAATCTGTGTCCATGTGTTCGGTGAAAAACCTGCACTTTTGCAGGAATTCTTTGTGGCCAGTGATCAAAGGACGCAAATTCATGTATTTTTGCAGGTTTTCTTCGTTCTCAAGAAAAATGAACCTCAACCCCTATGCTCGGTGAAAAGCCTGCCACAATAGCAGGAATGTTGCGCTACCGGCATATCAAACGAGCTAAAAAGCTGCACGTTTAGGTTTTCATACGGAAAAGTCAGAGTCGGGTAGTTGTGCGGTCACTCTGACCTTTCCCTTGTCTCTTGTAATGACAAAAAGCACCCCCTTTACAGGCAGATGCTTTTTGTAATAAAAAAAGACCCCGAGGGTCAGCTTGATTGTTGAAAAGTGAGCCATGTAGGACTCGAACCTACGACACCCTGATTAAAAGTCAGGTGCTCTACCAACTGAGCTAATGGCTCTTATTAAGGTAATGGTGGAGGCTGATGGATTCGAACCACCGAACTCGTCAGAGAACAGATTTACAGTCTGCTGCGTTTGGCCACTTCGCTAAGCCTCCAGATTAGAGATACCTGCGCCGCATACCATTGCAGCGCAACCATCTCAAATGGCTCGGGACGGAATCGAACCGCCGACACGAGGATTTTCAGTCCTCTGCTCTACCGACTGAGCTACCGAGCCTTATGTATGCAACTATAGTTTGTCCCATTTGGGCAAAAAAAATAATAGGTGGCGGAGCCGACGGGATTCGAACCCGCGGTCTCCTGCGTGACAGGCAGGCATGTTAGGCCTCTACACCACGGCTCCGCATTAAGAAATAACTAGATCTCCGAAAATCAAATGGAAGCTCAGTCGTTGACTTTCACTCTTTGAAGTGAAATGGTGCCGTCGAGAGGACTTGAACCCCCAACCTACTGATTACAAGTCAGTTGCTCTACCAATTGAGCTACAACGGCATATAATGATGGTGGAGGCTGACGGGATCGAACCGCCGACCCTCTGCTTGTAAGGCAGATGCTCTCCCAGCTGAGCTAAGCCTCCTACTGGGTTGTGTATGGTAGCGGCGGAGGGGCTCGAACCCCCGACCTTACGGGTATGAACCGTACGCTCTAGCCAGCTGAGCTACGCCGCCATACAAGATATATATAGTTGGAACTGGCGGAGAGAGAGGGATTCGAACCCTCGCACCACTTACGCAGTCTAACCCCTTAGCAGAGGGTCCCCTTATAGCCACTTGGGTATCTCTCCAAGCTATATATCTCTAGGAATTTATCATTCCCTGAAAACTAGATACGAAACTTGCGTAAAGTGTGAGTTAAATTGTATAGGTTAAGCCCTCGACCGATTAGTATTCGTCAGCTCCACACGTTGCCGCGCTTCCACCTCGAACCTATCTACCTCGTCGTCTACAAGGGGTCTTACATACTGGGAAATCTCATCTTGAGGGGGGCTTCACGCTTAGATGCTTTCAGCGCTTATCCCCTCCGTA